>NZ_JBOIBY010000208.1:0-8264 GCF_050739655.1 Pseudomonas sp.
ATCCTGTAGGCGCCGCGAGCATTCAGGATGCTCGCGTCATCGTTAACGTTTTTCGCGAGCAAGCTCGCTCCTACAAAGAACACCACAACATCCCCCCGGTGACCCTTTTCAGTGCATCGCACTCGCCACATCCGCCTCAACCCTCTACCCTGAGTTGATTGGCAGGCTCTGGCCTGCCGCCTCAGGACACTGAGCCTCATGTACAAAGATTTGAAATTTCCGGTTCTGATCGTCCATCGCGACATCAAGGCCGACACCGTTGCCGGAGACCGCGTGCGTGGTATCGCCCGGGAGCTGGAGCAGGAAGGTTTCAGTATTGTCTCGGCGATGGACTACACCGAAGGCCGCCTAGTCGCTTCGACGCATCATGGTCTGTCGTGCATGCTGATAGCGGCGGAAGACGCCAGCGCCCATTCCCACTTGCTACAGAATATGGCCGAGCTGATCGGGCTGGCGCGGGTGCGTGCGCCGGATCTGCCGATCTTCGCCTTGGGCGAGCAAGTGACCCTGGAAAACGCCCCCGCTGACGCCATGGCGGAACTGAATCAGTTGCGCGGGATTCTGTATTTGTTCGAAGACACCGTGCCATTCCTCGCTCGCCAGGTGGCCCGAGCTGCGCGCAAATACCTGGATGGTTTGCTACCGCCATTTTTCAAGGCATTGGTGCAGCACACTGCCGACTCCAACTATTCCTGGCATACCCCCGGACACGGCGGTGGCGTGGCCTATCACAAAAGCCCCGTGGGGCAGGCGTTTCACCAATTTTTCGGGGAAAACACCCTGCGTTCGGATTTGTCGGTGTCGGTGCCGGAGCTCGGTTCGCTGCTCGATCACACCGGTCCCCTGGCAGAAGCGGAGGCGCGCGCAGCGCGCAACTTTGGTGCCGATCACACCTTCTTCGTGATCAACGGCACTTCCACGGCCAACAAGATCGTCTGGCATTCCATGGTCGCCCGCGATGACCTGGTGCTGGTAGACCGCAACTGCCACAAATCGGTATTGCATTCGATCATCATGACCGGTGCGATACCGTTGTACCTGTGTCCGGAGCGCAATGAGTTGGGCATTATCGGTCCGATTCCGCTGAGCGAATTCAGCCCGCAGGCGATTCAAGACAAGATCGCCGCCAGTCCGCTGACGAAGGGACGGGCGCCGAAGGTCAAGCTGGCAGTGGTGACCAATTCGACCTATGACGGCCTCTGTTACAACGCCGAGCTGATCAAGCAGCAACTGGGCAATAGTGTTGATGTGTTGCACTTCGACGAGGCCTGGTATGCCTATGCGGCCTTCCACGAGTTTTTTGCCGGACGCTATGGCATGGGCACGTCCCGCAGTGACGACAGCCCGTTGGTGTTCACCACCCACTCCACCCACAAACTGCTGGCAGCATTCAGTCAGGCGTCGATGATCCATGTGCAGGATGGCGGCGCACGACAGCTGGACCGCGACCGTTTCAATGAAGCGTTCATGATGCACATCTCGACATCGCCGCAGTACGGCATCATTGCCTCGCTGGATGTTGCGTCAGCAATGATGGAAGGGCCAGCCGGGCGTTCGCTGTTGCAGGAAATGTTCGACGAAGCCCTGAGCTTCCGTCGGGCGCTGGCCAATCTGCGGCAGCACATCGCTGCGGACGACTGGTGGTTTTCCATCTGGCAACCGCCTTCGGCGCAAGGTATCGATCACGTTGTCACCCAGGACTGGTTGCTGCAGCCAGATGCTGACTGGCATGGCTTTGGTGGCGTGACTGACGATTACGTGTTGCTTGACCCGATCAAGGTCACGCTGGTGATGCCGGGCCTGACAGCGGGAGGCGCGCTCAGTGAGCGCGGCATTCCGGCGGCGGTCGTCAGTAAGTTCCTCTGGGAGCGCGGGCTGGTGGTGGAAAAGACCGGACTGTATTCGTTCCTGGTGCTGTTCTCCATGGGGATCACCAAGGGCAAATGGAGCACGTTGCTGACTGAGCTTTTGGAGTTCAAGCGCAGCTATGACGCCAACGTCAGTCTGGCCAGTTGCCTGCCTTGCGTAGCGCAAGAGCATGTCACGCGTTATCAAGGCATGGGACTGCGCGATCTGTGCGATCAATTGCACGCTTGCTACCGCAGCAATGCCACGGCCAAACACCTCAAGCGCATGTACACGGTGCTGCCGGAAATCGCCATGAAACCGGCTGATGCCTATGATCATCTGGTGCGCGGCGAAGTCGAGGCGGTATCGATCGATGCGCTGGATGGACGTATCGCTGCCGTGATGCTGGTGCCGTATCCACCGGGCATTCCATTGATCATGCCCGGGGAGCGTTTCACCGAGGCGACCCGCTCGATTGTCGATTACCTGGCGTTTGCTCGCACGTTCGATAGCAGTTTTCCGGGGTTCGTCGCTGATGTGCACGGATTGCAACATGAAGACGAGGGCAATGGACGGCAATACACCGTCGATTGCATCAAGGAATGAGGACCTTTCCCAAAATGCAACCTGTCATGAATCCAAAACATCCAGGGCTGTCGGTACGCGTTGCCGACGAAAGCTTTGCCGCTTATATCTGGGGCAGCGACTTCAGTTTCGAAGTGGCGGCCTACGGCACTCCCGAGATAGGGCACGCGGTAGAGCAGTGGCTGGTCACGCCGATTACCCCCTATCGCAAGTGCTACGGTATTGATCCCGAAGAGTTCAGCAGTTTCCGCGACGCTGCCGACAGCGCGATATTCATGGCGTACCTGGACGATGAGCCAGTGGGTCACCTGGTAATCAGTACCAACTGGAACGGTTTTGCCCATATCGACGAGTTGGCGGTGCATGCCCCGGCGCGCCGACATGGTGTGGCCAAAGCGTTGCTGGACGTGGCGCAGTTCTGGAGTCGCAAGAAAAAACTGCCTGGCATCATGCTCGAAACCCAGAACAACAACCTCGGTGCCTGCCGCTTGTACGAGCGCTGTGGCTATGTGATCGGTGGGATCGACCATCTGCGCTATCGCGGCATCGACCCCAATACCGCCGAGGTCGCGCTGTTCTGGTATCGAATCTTCGATAACCCGCTGGAAGGTCCGATCAGTTCGCCAGCATCGCCACGGCTTGTTCCTTGACGATGGCCAGCAAGGTCTGGACAGCGGGCGAGGGTTCGCCGTTCTTCAGGGTAAGGGCGTAGAGGCTGACCGGCACGGCGGGCGCCAGCGGGCAGGCGTCCAGTCCGGCTGATTTGGCGCCCAGCGCGGTGAAAGGGTCGACAATGGCCAGGCCTTCACCGGCCTCGACCATGCTGCGCATCATCTGATGCGTTTGCACCCGGGTCTGGATGACGGGCGCCGGACGCAAGGCGTGCAGTTTGTTTTCCAGTGCCGGGCTGAGCGGATCATGACCTTCGAGGCCGACCATTGCCTGGCCGGCCAGGTCTTGCAGCGAGATGTATTTCTGTTTGGGTTGCAACCAGCCGTGAGGGGCAAGCAGTTGCAGCTTGCCCTGGACAATCACCTGGCAATCAATCTCGGCCCGGTCAGGGTCATGCAGGCTCAAGCCAAGATCACTTTCGCGCAGCAACAGGCTCCTGACGATATCGCGGGTAGGTTGACTTAAAAGAGTGCAAGGCGCGTCGGGCAGGCGTCGACGCAGGGCGGCAATGCTGTGTGGCAACAAATGCTGGGCCAGCGGCGGGGTACAGATAATCCGTAACGGCGGTGCCAGATACTGCTTGAGACTGTTGGCCAGGCGCTGGACCGGTTCGAGTGCATCGTAGACATGGGCGATCTCGACCTGCAGCTCCCGCGCTTCGCGGGTAGCCTGCAACCGCCCGCGCACGCTCGAGAACAGCATGAAACCCAACTGATCTTCAGCGTCGCGCAAAGTGCGTTCGACTTCGGTCACCGGCAACTGCAGCCATTCGGCGGCGGTGCCCAGGTGACCGGTCTGCAGGAGCGCCTGGATCACTTCGATATGGCGTAAGCGCATGCGTGAAGTCCATGTTCAGCAGGTGAAGGAGTCAGTGTCTGAATCCTAACCCAAGTCCGTGCATATGACTTCTGATCATAACGGCGCTTTATGACGCGACGATCGATTCCGGTTCGCGGGTCAGCGTGACGCCCGACTGAACCAGCTGAAACTCGTTGTCGGTGAGCTTGTTGACGCGGTCGCCATGGGCCAATTTGTAGGTAGTGACCGGTGCGCCGTCTACCGAGACAGTGGAGTCCTGGAACTCATGCACCGAATAAATGCGGCCTTCTGCGTCTCTTGCATGGAACTGACCGACGAGTACTGCTGCCATCTGCTTAGAACCTCTGGAGATAAATCACTCAATTTGCGGTGGATAGACCGTCATTGAGATCGGTAAGTTTTCTTACGGGAAAAAAATAATCAGGGACGCCATTTCCAGTCGCCCACTACCTGAATCGCATCTATAACTACAAGCTCTTTCCATCGGACAGTCGAGAATCTTCCATGAGCAATGTCTATCAGATCGCCGTTGTTGTAGGCAGCTTGAGAAAAGAGTCGATCAACCGCAAGATCGCGCTGGCCCTGGCCGACCTGGCGCCGGCCAATCTCAAGCTCACTATCGTCGAAATTGGCGACTTGCCGCTCTACAACGAAGACATCGATGGTGCTGCCCCGCCGGCAGCCTACAGTACTTTCCGACAACAAGTGAGCTCATCTGACGCGGTGCTGTTCGTCACCCCGGAATACAACCGTTCTGTTCCAGCACCGATGAAAAATGCCATCGACGTAGGGTCGCGCCCTTATGGCAAGAGCGCCTGGAGTGGCAAGCCGGGGGCGGTGATCAGTGCTTCGCCGGGCGCCATTGGCGGCTTTGGTGCTAATCATCACTTGCGCCAATCCATGGTGTTTCTCAATGTGCCGTTGATGCAGCAGCCCGAGGCCTATTTGGGCGGTGCCGGTTCGGCATTCGATGAGGCGGGCAAGTTGTCGGAAACGGTCAAGCCGTTCCTGCAGAGCTTTATCAATGCCTACGGGCAGTGGGTTGAGCAGCACAAGAAGGCTTAACAGGCGTTTCCAGTGGTTTGGACTACACAATGCTGGCCAGTCGGCCACAAATGATCGTTTCCATTTCCGACAGCCATGCGGCGGTTTGCACCGCCGCGGGTTGTGCGGCGACGCAGTAACGTCGGCCACCCCACGCCATGATCACCCAGGCATCAAGGGCGGTTTGTGAGGGTTGCGCCGGCAGGTCACTACAGGCAGCGAATGCCTCGCGCCATTTCTGCGTCAGTTCGTCAAAGAACCTTCGATGATGTTTTGGCTCGGCGATCAGGTGCTCGATCAGCAGCACGGCATGATTGAACAGGGGCTGGCTCGCATCATCGGGATTGCAGGTCAGGCGGATGAGCCGCTTGATGCGGGTTGACCAGTCCAGATCGTTGGCTTGCACGACATTTTCGTCCATGGCCCGTAACAACACATCTAGCCAATGCCGGATATAGCCGGACAGCAGGGCTTCCTTGCAGGGGAAGTAGTCGTACAACGTGCCGATCGCAACGCCAGCCTCCAGTGCCACTTCACGGGTGGTCAATCCTGGCCAGCCGTCTCGCAGCCAAATCCGAACAAACGCTTCATAAATTGCATCGACGGTGAAAATCGCCCGGGCCTGAGTCGGCCGTTTCAGCGGTTTTGCCCGGGGATTGAGGGTGGGCGATTGGCCCTTGCTGTTTCCGAACCCGTTTTTCATCGGCAGCCACTACGCTGGTTACCCGCCACGGTGTCGCAGCAGGAGATTCAAGGATGCAAATTTCAAGCACGGTAACACGGCTGATTACCCGTAAGAACGCTCTTGACCAAGGCCGCATCGAACAGGTTTCGTGCAGCCTGATTCCCGCAGCGGGCGAAGTTATTCTGAAGATTGATCGTTGCGCCCTGACAACCAACAACATTACCTACGCCGCCTATGGCAATTCGATGAACTACTGGAGTTTTTTTCCTACAGGACTGGCGGAATGGGGGCACGTCCCAGCCTGGGGTTTTGCCGAAGTGGTGGCTTCGGATGTGCCAGGTATCAAGGTGGGAGAACGCTTTTACGGGTATTTTCCGATTGCCAGTCATCTGTGGGTGCGTGCGGAACGGGTCACCGAACGAGGCTTCTATGACGGTGCCGAGCACCGGCTGGGACTGGCCTCGGCCTATAACCAGTACACCCGTTGCAGTTGGGATTCGTACTACAGCCCCGACACTGAAAACCTGCAGATCCTGCTCAAGCCTCTGTTCCTGACCTCGTCAATGCTTGCCGATTTCCTGCAAGACAAGCAGTTCTTCGGCGCTACTCGGCTGGTGTTCTCCAGCGCTTCAAGCAAAACCGCCTATGGCACTGCCGTTTGCCTGGGAAATCATCCCGCTCTGGAAAGGGTGGCGCTGACCTCGGCCGGCAATAAAGCCTTTGTCGAGAGCCTTGATTGTTATGAGCGCTTGGTCTCGTACGAAGAATTGGAGAGCGTTAAAAGCGACCGTCCGACCCTCTACGTCGACTTTTCCGGCGATCTGGCGCTACGGGACCGGGTGCACCAGCATTTCGCCGGACAGTTGATCTACAGCTGTTTTGCCGGGTCTGCACAAGCGACCCACGAGGCTCGGCTGACTGCAATCGTTGGCCCGCAGCCAGTGTTCTTCTTTGCCCCAATCCAGATTCGCAAGCGCAATGCCGAATGGGGGCCGGAAGGCGTCAGTGAGCATATTGGCGCGGGCTTGCTGCAGTTCTATCAGAAGCTGACGACCACTGAAAAACCTTTGCTGGAGGTGGTGGAAAGTCAAGGTTACGAAGCTGCACAGGACGTTTTCTCCCGGCTGTTTCACGGTAGGGCAAAGCCTATTGAAGGGCATGTGATCCGTTTGTGAGTTCGACTCGGTTGTCGGTAAAGGCTGCAGATATGGTGCAGGCGATGGTCGACTGAACGGCCCGTTGCTGCTAATTTTTCTCCATTTTTTTGGAGGCAGCCACGGATGCTCGCAGCGTCACTGATTTTCCTGCTGACCATCACCCTGGTGATCTGGCAGCCAAAAGGGCTTGGTGTCGGTTGGAGCGCGATATTTGGCGCTGTGCTGGCTTTGATCTTCGGTGTGGTGCATCTGAGTGACATCCCGCTGGTGTGGCAAATCATCTGGAATGCCACTGGCACCTTTGTCGCGCTGATCATCATCAGTCTGTTGCTGGACGAAGCCGGGCTGTTTGCCTGGGCGGCGTTGCATGTGGCGCGTTGGGGGCATGGCAATGGGCGCAAGCTGTTTGCCTACATGGTGTTGCTTGGGGCATTGGTGTCGGCGCTGTTCGCCAATGACGGCGCGGCGCTGATCCTCACGCCCATTGTGATTTCGATGTTGCTGGCGTTGCGCTTTTCACCGGTGGCGACCCTGGCGTTCGTCATGGGTGCCGGTTTCATTGCCGATACGGCCAGCCTGCCGTTGGTGGTGTCGAACCTGGTCAACATCGTTTCGGCTGACTTCTTCAACATTGGCTTCAACCGTTACGCGGCGGTGATGATCCCTGTCAATTTGGTGAGCGTCGCCGCTACCCTGGCGATGTTGATGTGGTTTTTCCGGCGTGACATTCCCAGGGCTTACGACCCCGAACAACTGGAACACCCGCAAACCGCGATCCACGACAAGGCAACGTTCTACGCGGGTTGGGCGGTATTGGTCATTCTGTTGCTCGGCTGTTTCGCACTTGAGCCGCTGGGCATTCCGATCAGCGCGATCTCTGCGGCGTGCGCAGCCCTGCTGCTGGCCATCGCCGGCCATGGCCACAGGATTTCCACGCGCAAGGTAATGAAAGGAGCACCCTGGCACATCGTGATTTTCTCGCTGGGCATGTACCTGGTGGTCTATGGCTTGCGCAATGCCGGGCTCACTGGCTATCTGGCGGGTTGGCTCAACGGCTTCGCTGAGTACGGTGTTTGGGGCGCGGCGATGGGCACCGGGGTGTTGACTGCCTTGCTGTCGTCGATCATGAACAATTTGCCGACGGTGCTGATCGGCTTGCTGTCCATCGACGCCAGTCAGGCGACGGGGGCGGTGAAGGAGGCGATGATCTACGCCAACGTCATCGGCAGTGACCTGGGGCCGAAGATCACGCCGATCGGCAGCCTCGCGACCTTGTTGTGGCTGCATGTGCTGGAGCGCAAGAGCATCCGGATCGGCTGGGGGTATTACTTCAAGGTGGGAATCGTGTTGACGGTGCCGGTGTTGTTGGCAACGTTGGCGGCGCTGGCTTTGCGTTTAACCCTCTAGACCGTGTTGGCCCCATCGCGAGCAGGCTCGCTCCCACACGGGAATGC
>NZ_JBOIBY010000209.1:0-41092 GCF_050739655.1 Pseudomonas sp.
GCCCGCTTCAAAGCGGGCTTTCGACGTTGGATCGACGAGACATACCGGGCAGGACCGTTACTTTTTGGACACCACGATCGATGTGGTTTCCAGATCCCAGGTGGCGGCGGTTTTACCTTCATCGCGCAGCAGATACTTCAACACCCGACCCTGCGGGTTTTTCGGCAAGCTGCTGCGAAACTCGATGTAGCGCGGCAAGGCATAGTAGGGCACCGAGTCGGTGGCCCAATGGAACAGCTGCTCCGGGTCTAGCGTCACGCCTTCATGCAGTACGGCAGTCACCTTCACATCATCCTCGCCTTTATCAGAAGGCACGGCATGCACCGCCACTTCGGCCAGTGCCGGGTGAGAAGCAAAGGCTGCTTCCATTTCAAAGCTGGAAATGTTCTCCCCCCTGCGACGCATGTAGTCCTTCTTGCGGTCGACAAAGTAGAAGAAGCCATCATCATCGAATTTGCCAACGTCGCCGGTGTGGAACCACATGTTGCGCATCAGCTTCTGGGTATCCTCCGGACGACGCCAGTAGCCCTGGAACATGATGTCGGGACGGAGCGGGCGCACCACGATTTCGCCAGGGGAGTTGGGCGGTACTTCCTGATCGAGGTCGTCGACGATCCTAACGTCAAAATCTGCAATACGTTTACCCGACGAGCCGGGCGCGGCGTATTCCCCGGCAGCCAGCGAAGTGATAACGCAGGCTTCGGTCAGGCCATAGCCGTTGCCGCCTACCAGCTTGGTGCCGAAGCGCTCGCGCCAGATCTTTTTGGTTTCTTCGGTATAAGGGTTGCCACGGGCGGTATGGATCTGCCCGACGCAGCGCAACATCGCTTCGTTATCTGGCGCCTGGGCGAGGAGGCCGCCCATGCCACCCAGGATCGAGGCAATGGTCGCGCCCGAGCGCTCCACTTCCGGCCAGAAATTCGAGACCGAGAACCGCGCAAGAATGGCGGCGCGCGCGCCCACCAGAATGCTGGCAATGATGGATACACACAGCGCATTCATGTGAAACAGCGGCAGCGGCGTGATGGTGACGTCGTCGGCACTGGCCGGACCGGCACGTAGTTGCAGGCGCGCCAGATTGCACATGAAGTTGTAGCTGATCATGCAGCCCTTGGAAGGGCCCGTTGTACCCGAGGTGTAAATCAGGCAGGCGAGGTCTGAAGGTTGCGGTTTATTGACGAGTGGGGTGGCGTCATGGCCACGCCATTCATCCAGTGGCGCAATACGAATCGGGCAATCAGGAACTGCTTCGAGGGTGCCACGGTGAAGAATGTGGTGGACGTCCTGCAGTTGTGAGGCGAGCGGGGTGATGCGTGGCAGGTAGGCTGCTTCGCAAATTACCACCGAGGTGCCGGTATCGGCGATCTGATGGCGGAGGAACTCGCCCTTGAGCGCGGTGTTGATCGGCACACTCACGGCGCAGAGCTTGTTGATGGCCAGCCAGGTGGTGACGGCATCGATATTGTTATCCAGCATCGTCAGCACGGTTTCACCGGCCTTGACGCCCAGGGTGGCAAGTGCGTTGGCCATCTTGGTGGAAAGTGAGTCAACCTGAGCATATGTGTATAACTCACCGCTGAAATCCAGCAATATTTTGTCTGGATGCCTTGCTACCGCGCGATCTAACGCGTCAATGACAGTGTCTCGTTCTCCCACTGCCCAGGTGTCTGGATTTCCACTGCTACCCATCAGTTTTCTCCTTTAGGCATCCGTAAGCGGTCGGGTTGCCTGATTTTATTTTGAAGAGAGAATCTGATTCTAAATACAAACGTCTTAAATGTCTTTAGCAATAAGTTGAACATATAGTGTTATTTATGCACAGATCCTGTGCTAACGTTGCACAATCTTTACTCTTCATGAGCCTGTCACGCCATGCCAAAAGCCGCACCCAAGAAAGCAGAGGCGCCAGCGCCGGCTAGCAAACCCAAAAAAAATGCGCCACCTGAAGCAGGGGCGAGCCCGGCTAAACCCGTCGAGCGACGTGCTGCTGCCAACTCAGTGGCAGGAACCAAAGTCAAGCCGAATCGCCGTTCGGAAGAAACCATTGCCAACATCCTTAAAGCCACTGAGGAAGTCGTGCTGATGTCTGGCGCGGATCGTATTTCGATCCTGGATGTGTGCCAGGTAGCGGGCGTTTCCCGTGGCACCTTTTATCGCTATTTCGCTTCGCAAGAGGACTTGCTGGACACC
Organism: Pseudomonas sp.; assembly: GCF_050739655.1. Classification (GTDB taxonomy): domain Bacteria; phylum Pseudomonadota; class Gammaproteobacteria; order Pseudomonadales; family Pseudomonadaceae; genus Aquipseudomonas. The sequence continues at coordinate 2,191 of NZ_JBOIBY010000209.1, forward strand.
TTTTCACGCCACAAGCGCGAAAGCTTTCACAGCTCGCTGTCCCAGGAACTCGGTCACATCAGTGATCCTGAAGCGCGCTTGAATGCGCTGTTTGCCTATCTCGACAACTACCTGGAGCAAAGTCGGGCTCGGCGTCTTCTGGTGGTTGCACCCGACTACGCGCTGGGCTTCTTCCGACGGATTTTCCACGATTCGATCGTGCGCTTTCAGGATGGCCTGGGCATCGTTTTCGACGACTGGGACGAACGCCTCGGGGTGCGTCTTGACCGTGAGCTGATCTGCGAAATGATCATTCGTTACGTGTTGAGCGAAATCCTCGTGCCAGAAGCCGCGGGGCGTCGATTGTTCCCGGTCCGGGTGAAAAAACTCCTGGGCGCGCTGATCATGGGTTCTACCTCGCGCACCCGCCGCTGACCTTAAAGAACTACCCATCGCGCAAACAAAAGCCCCCGTTTATCGGGGGCTTTGCGTTTCCGTACGCTAATTTTTCCCCTCCTGCATTCCACTCTTTTTCGAGGCTGACTCGAAGTTTTGGACCCCTCTAAGCATTTTTCGACGCGAGTTGAGGGCTCTGGGTCAGGCCTCTCCGCGCGCAAATAAAATAAATTGAACAGTATTTTGATTTCTGCTCAATTTAATCTTAAGCTCTGGTCTTGGCAGTGAGCCGTCGGCTTCCCCTTTTCGCGGCAATTTGATCCAGGCCACGTGAAGGCACCGCACAAATAACCAACAAAAAGTGCCAACTTCGAGGTACCTAGACATGCTTATCGATCTTCACGCCCACGCACCGCACCCTGGCTATTACAACCAGCACCCTCACTGGGGGCCGTTCTTTGAGCAGCACGCCGATGGCGATATCAAGCTGCGTGTCGGTGACTGGATTCTCGGTCTTGGGTCGCCAGAGCGTAAGGCTGCCGTGCGCTCCGGCAAGGGGCCCAAGCTTGAAGAGTATTTTGCGCGCTGGGCTGATCCGAAAGTGCGCTTGGCTGGCATGGATGCGGCGGGACAAAACCTGCAGGTCGTGTCCGTACCGTCCCACTGCTACATGTACTGGACCGAAGCCGAATTCGCCGTGCCTTTCGCCCGTACCGTCAACGAGACATTGGCTGAATACTGCTCCGCAGCTCCTGATCGCTTGATGTTCTGGGCTCACGTGCCTTTGAATGCGCCAGAAGCGGCGGCGGCTGAATTGCGCTACGCCTGCACCGTACTGGGCGCTAAAGGTCTGGTCGCTGGCGGCGCCAACTTCGGCGGCCTGGAGTTCGATTCGCCGGAACTCGACGTGGTGTGGAAAACCCTCTGTGATCTGGATCTGCCGATGTTTATTCACGGCTACAACCAGTCGGTCACCTGGGGCAAGAACGCCAACGACGACCGTTACGAAACCACCGCCATCGTTGGCATGCAGTACGACGAAAGCCGTTGTTTCTGGAACCTGATTTGCGGCGGCGTACTGGATCGCTTCCCTGACCTTAAGGTGTACATCACCCATGGCGGCGGCTATGTCCCGTACCAGCTCGGTCGTCTGGCCAAGACCAACGAGAACCTCGACGTCAAATACAACAAAAAGCCGCTGCTCGAGTACATGAAAAACTTCTACTTCGACGTTGAGCTGCATGAAGTACCGATGCGCCAGGCGTTGGTCGATATCATCGGTGCAGACCATGTGCTGTACGGCAGCAACTTCGGCGGTAGCGATGCCGTGCGTCACGACCTGACCCATGGCCTGAAGTTGTCCGACGCCGACTTGCGCAAGATTCGCTATGAAAACGCATGCCGCTTGCTGCACATCGATCCTGCCAAGTTGGGCAAGGTAGGTGCCTGATGAAGCTGGCACGATGTGAGTATTTTGCTACCGGCGTTTTTTGGGCTGTCGTGGATGAGGCCCAGGACCAGGTGACGCCAATTTCCGGCAATTTCAAAGATTGGGCGCCCGGCGTGACTGCCGGACGCGGCATCAGTTCGTTGCGATTCGCCGGGCCAGCGCTCCCCCTTTCCAAAGTGCGCCTGTTGCCGCCGATAGAACCCGTCAACCGGGTGGTCGTGGCTGGCGCTAATTACGCCAAGCATCTGGTGGAGTTTGGATTGAGTGCGCCGTCCCAGCCAGTCGCCTTTCTCAAGGCTTATGGCGCGCTGATTGGCGCCAATGACCCGATCCGCTTTCCACCGTTGACTGAGGAGCTCGATCACGAAGTTGAATTGGTGGCGGTCATCGGTACTGACGAGATTGACCTGGAAAACCCGCTTGCCTGCGTGCTCGGTTACACCGTCGGCAATGACGTCAGCGCGCGCGATCTGCAGCGTAGTGGGCCGGCGGGCATCGGCATGGATCTGTTCGCGGCCAAAAGCCAGGATCGGACTACTGGACTTGGTCCCTGGATCGTCACGAAGGATGAATTTGCGCAAGGGTCACCAACGCTGCGCCTGACCTTGAAAGTAAATGGTGAGACGCGCCAGGACGGCTCCACCGGCGAAATGACCTGGGGTGTTGATCATCTGATCCGCTTTGTCCAGCAGCGCTCGAGTTTTGCCTGTGGCGATGTGTTGTTCACGGGATCGCCGGCGGGAGTGGGGATGGGCACCGGTCTGTTCCTCAAGGAAGGCGATGTGGTCGAAGCCAGCGTCGAAGGCATTGGCACGTTGCGCAATGTGGTCAGTAAAAAGAACCGCGCCTAATCGAGAGCCAAACATGAACGCCAATAAAGAAAAAGTAGTCGTCGTCGGTGCGGGTCTGATGGGCACCGGTATTGCGCATGCGTTCGCCAGCTCCGGTTTCAGTACCTTGTTGGTCGATACCAATGCCGCCTCCCTGACAAACGCCAGGGCGAGCATCGAAAAAATCCTCGCCGATGGCGTGCGCCTGGGCAAAGTCAGCGAAGAAAAAGCCCGGCAATCGTTGGCCAATCTACTGACCTGCAGCGACTTGACTGAAGCGGCGAGTGGCGCCAATTGGCTGGTTGAAACAGTCTCAGAGCAGTTGGCAGTGAAGAAGGCGGTGCTCGCGCAAGCGGCGCCACTGCTGGCACCGGACGCGATTATAGCGACCAATACGTCGGCCCTGAGCGTGACCGAAATTGCGGCGTCAGTGGAGTGTGCAGATCGCGTGATCGGCATGCACTTCTTCAATCCGGTGCACAAAATGAAACTGGTGGAGCTCGTGCGGGGGCTGGCTACCAGTGATGAGGTCGTGGCGCGCACGCGTACCTTGTGCGAGCAGATTGGCAAAACCTCGATCATCGTCAATGAGTCACCAGGATTGACCACCAGTCGCATGTCTGCGCTGTTGGGCAACGAGGCAATGTGGATGCTGCAGGAAGGCACCGCGACCGCTGAAGACATCGACACGGCTCTGCGCCTGGGCTTTAACCATCCGATGGGCCCATTGGAGCTGGGTGACCTGACTGGTTGGGATACGCGGCTGTCTGTTCTGCGTTATCTGCATCAGACCCTGGGTGAGAAATTCAGGCCGTGCCCGCTGATCATCAAAATGGTCGCTGCCGGGCGACTGGGGCGAAAGTCAGGGCAGGGGGTTTACCGCTACGAAGACGGTAAACAAGTACCAGGTTCAGGGCTCAAGGCGAGTGCGTTATGAAAGACATCGTCATAGTTGATGCGGTACGCACGCCAATCGGCAAGTTCCGCGGCAGCCTGGCCGGCGTGCGCGCCGATCACCTCGGGTCGCTGGTGCTCAGCCGGTTGCTGGAACGGGTCGATGTGTCGCCGACGTTGGTCGACGATGTGATATTTGGCAATGTCACGCAAATTGGCGAGCAGTCCGCCAACATCGCCCGTACAGCCTTGCTCGGTGCCGGTTGGCCGGTCACCGTGCCGGGCCTGACCATCGACCGTAAATGTGGGTCGGGCGAAGTGGCCGTGCATTTGGCCGTTGGCGCCATCGCGGCTGGATCCGCTGATATCGTGGTGGCAGGTGGTGCGGAAAACATGAGCCGCGTGCCCATGGGCAGTAACCGTGAAATTCACGGCGAAGCGTTTGGCTGGATGGCAGTGCAACGCTATGAACTGACCAGTCAGGGCGAGGCTGCTGAACGTATCGCCGACAAATGGGCGCTCAGTCGCGATGCGCTGGATGATTTCGCTTTTGCCAGCCATCAGCGTGCTGCCGCGGCGTCCGATGCTGGTTATTTCGATAATGAAATAGTGCCGGTTGCGGTCGAGGAGCTACGAGAGCAAGTGCTGACGGAGCCAGTTGCTGTGTTGCGCGAGGACGAAACCATTCGCCGTGATACATCGCGGGAAAAACTGTCGACGCTAAAAACCAGTTTTCGTCCGGACACCGGTCGAATCACCGCTGGCAACTCGTCACAGATCTCCGACGGAGCAGCGGCATTGCTGTTGATGAGTGCCGAAACCGCGAAAAAACTCGGGCTCAGGGCTCGAGCGCGGATTGTGGCGTTCACAACCGTCGGGTCCGATCCGACGTTAATGCTCACCGGGCCGATTGCTGCCACCCAAAAGGTGTTGAGCCAGGCCGGGCTGAACATCAACGACATCGACTTGTTCGAGGTCAATGAAGCGTTTGCCTCGGTGCCGCTAGCCTGGATGCAGGAGACCGGTGTGTCGCACGACAAGTTGAACGTCAACGGTGGCGCTATTGCCCTCGGTCATCCATTGGGCGCCAGTGGTGCACGCTTGATGACCACCTTGTTGAACGAGCTTGAGCGCCGCGGCGGGCGTTTTGGCCTGCAAGCCATTTGCTGCGCCGGCGGCATGGGCACGGCGACCATTATCGAACGGCTCGATTGAGATGGCGCGCCTACCGCTGATCCCACTGGATGCCATGCCGGCTGCGTTGCAAGACGCGGTGGAGCGGGGCCGGCGCAGTCGCATGCTCAGTTCAACGACGCCGGTGCAGGTCTGGGCTCACCGACCCAAGGTAGCCCTGGCCTGGCTGGGTTTGATGGAGAGCCTGCACAGCGACAGCCTGCTCGATGAGCGTTTACGCGAGTTGGTGCGGCTGAAAATCGCCAGCATCACCACTTGCCAGGCCTGCCAACTGGCGCGCAAGTCCGACTCAGTTACTGAAGAGGATATTGCGTGCATGGCGACGGACAGCGAGTCCTTCACGCCAGCCGAACGTGCCGCGTTGCGTTATGCCGAGTTGTTTGCCAGCGATTACCTGGAGATCGACGACACGCATTTCTTGCGACTCGGGGAGTTTTTCTCTGACGCCCAGGTGGCAGAGCTGGGGCTGTACTGCGCCCTGATGTTGGCGGGTGGCCGCATGACACTGGTGCAGCAGGCCTATTGACACGTCTCGCAGCACAAATAGTTGATCGAATTATTAATAAGTGTCCAATACCGATCTAGTCAGGCCTATTATCAGCCAGAAGGTATGGCCTTAAGCAGCTACCTGACAAAAAATAATGACAAAAATAGCGGAGACGATCATGTCCACACCGGTGCAGAACGATCTGACGAAGGCTTTCACCGACGTAGCCAGTAATTATCGCGGTACCAGCGATATCGACCTGCACGCGACTTACCGCGATATGCGCGCCAATTCGCCCGTGCTGCAAGGCAACTTCATGGCAAGTCTGGGCGTGCCGTCGATTGCCGGCCTGGATGCCAGCCGGCCAACCTTCACACTGTTCAAATACGACGATGTCATGGCGGTCATGCGTGACGCCGGCACCTTTACCAGCGGTTTTATCGCCGAGGGGCTGGGTGCGTTTTTCGATGGCTTGATCCTCACTGCAATGGACGGGGATGCTCACAAGAACATCCGTAATCTGCTGCAACCGGTATTCATGCCCGAGACGGTGAATCGCTGGAAAGAAACTAAGATCGATCGGGTGATTCGCGAGGAGTATCTCAAGCCGATGGTCCCGGCCAAGGGTGCCGATCTGATGGACTTTGCCCTGTATTTTCCGATCCGGGTGATTTACGCGTTGATCGGCTTTCCCGAGGATCGTCCCGAGCAGATCGAGCAGTACGCGGCCTGGGCGCTGGCCATCCTGGCGGGCCCGCAAGTCGATCCGGAAAAAGCCGCCGCGGCCCGCGGCGCGGCCATGCAGGCCGCTCAGGCTCTGTACGATGTGGTGAAAGTGGTGGTGTCCGAGCGTCGCGCCGAGGGCGCATCGGGCGATGACCTGATCAGCCGGCTGATCAACGCGGAGTATCAAGGACGGTCGCTGGACGATCATGAAATCGCCACCTTTGTACGCTCACTGCTCCCGGCTGCCAGCGAAACCACGACTCGCACCTTCGGTACCTTGATGTCGTTGCTGCTGCAAAATCCGGAGGTGCTGGAGCGGGTGCGTAATGACCGTAGCCTTGTAAACAAGGCCATCGACGAGGCGGTGCGCTTCGAGCCTGTGGCCACCTTCAAGGTGCGTCAGGCCGCCAAGGACCTGGAGATCCGCGGTGTAGCCATCCCCAAAGGGGCAATGGTGCAATGCATCGTGACCTCGGCCAATCGCGACGAAGATGCATTCGAAAACGCCGATAAATTCGACATCGACCGCAAGCCCAAACCTTCGTTTGGCTTCGGCTTTGGCCCACACATGTGTATCGGTCAATTCGTGGCCAAAACCGAGATCAACTGCGCACTGAATGCGATCCTCGACCTGATGCCCAACATCCGTCTCGACCCTGACAAACCCGGGCCGCAGATCGTCGGCGCACAGCTGCGCGGTCCGCACTATTTGCACGTGCTGTGGGACTGATGGAGATGCGCACTCGATTTAATATGAACAGATTCAAAAAATGTGTTTAATTAAATAGAGATGTGCACTATGATTCAGGCACAACAACAAGCCCGAATGCGAAGGGGAAAACAATGAAAGTTGAAGATCTGATTCTTGTCAGCGTCGATGACCACGCGATCGAGCCGCCGAATGCTTTTGCTCGCCACATGCCCGCCCGCTTCAAGGGTCGTGAGCCGCATGTGGTCAAAAAGGGTGATCGTGATGTGTGGGTCTTCGAGGAACAGGCCACTGGCTACATGGGCCTCAATTCCGTGGTCGGTCGACCAAAAGAGGAATACGGCATGGAGCCGCTGGGCTACGAGCAAATGCGCCGTGGCACCTGGAACATCAAGGACCGCGTCGACGACATGAACGCCAACGGCGTACTCGGTTCATTGTGCTTCCCCACCTTTCCGGGTTTTGCCGGACAGCGTTTCCAGGTACACGCTGACCGAGACGTGGCGATGGCGGCCATCCAGGCCTACAACGACTGGCATTTGCACGATTGGTGCAACGCTGCGCCAGGCCGTTTCATTCCGCTGATGATCGTGCCGTGGTGGGACATGAAAGCCGCGGCTGCCGAAGTCGAACGTCTGGCCAGACAAGGTGTGCACGCGCTTTCGCTGTCGGACAACCCGGCTATTCATGGCTACCCGTCGATCCATAGCGATTACTGGGACCCGCTGTGGAAAGCCTGCAGCGATAACAAGGTGGTGATCTGCTGCCATATCGGTACCGGCGTGAAAGCTCAACACGCTTCGGATTTGTCGCCTATCGACGCTTGGATCACCTCCATGCCGATTTCCATCGCCAACTCCGCCGCAGACTGGATCTGGGCGCCGATGTGGAAGAAATTCCCGGACCTGCGCATGGCGCTTTCCGAAGGCGGCATCGGCTGGATTCCTTATTTGCTGGAGCGTGCTGACTTCACCCACCGTCACCATAACGCGTGGACCAATTCCAACTTCGACGGGAAGATGCCCAGCGACATCTTCAACAAGCACTTCATCACCTGCTTCATTGAAGATAATTTCGGCCTGAAGAACCTCGATTATCTGAACGCCGAGATGGTTACGTGGGAAAGCGATTACCCGCACTCCGACTGCACCTGGCCGAACTCGCCGGAAACCGCTTGGGAAGGGTTGCAGCACCTGCCTAAAGAGATGATCGACAAAGTCACTCACTTGAACGCAATGCGTGAGTTTTCCTTCGATCCGTTCGCTATCCACGGTCGGGAAAACTGCACGGTCGGCGCGCTGCGGGCTCAGGCCACGCACGTCAGCACCGAGCCAGCACTGGGCTTGGGTGGTGCCGATCATGGTCGTCACGACAACAAGCCGGTCACCTCCGGCGACATCAATGCGATGTTTGCCGAGGCTGACGCGCAAACCGCGTTGTAAGTTGCCGCTGTTCCTACAGTCGCCGGCCAACGGCGACTGTGGAGCGGTTGCCGATCTGTGGTCGCTTCGTTCGAAGCGATTGCGCCTGTGTTCAGCGTTAGAGAGCGCATATGGCCATCAGTCAATTTTCCTACAGTAATATTCCTCCCGAGGCGGAAGCGCTTCGCACCGAAGTGCGGGCGTTCATTCTCGACACACTGGCCGATTACCCACCGACCTTGAGTGCACAGTCCTGGATGGGCTTCGACGCTGAATTCAGCAAGAAGCTCGGCGCGCGGGGCTGGGTGGGCATGGCCTTGCCCAAAGCCTACGGCGGTGGCGAGGCGGGTCCTTTTGCACGCTACGTGATCATTGAAGAATTGCTGGCCGCCGGTGCGCCGGTATCGGCTCACTGGATCGCCGACCGGCAAAGTGGGCCGCTGATCAATCGCTTCGGTACCGAGCAACAAAAACAGCACTTTCTTCCAGCCATTTGCCGGGGTGAAAGTTACTTCTGCATTGGCATGAGCGAGCCCAATTCCGGCTCGGACCTGGCTTCGATCAAAAGCACTGCTGTGCGTGATGGCGATAGCTGGCTCGTCAATGGCCAGAAGGTCTGGACCACCAACGCGCACCATTCGCAGTACATGATTGCCCTGGTGCGTACCGGTGAGAAACAAGCGGCCCGGCATGAGGGCATGTCGCAATTCATCGTCGACCTGAGCCTGCCCGGCATCACCATTCGCCCGATTCGCGACCTGGCCGGTGGCGAGCACTTCAACGAAGTGTTCTTCGACAATGTAAGGCTACCCGCCGACGCTTTGATCGGCACTGAAGGGAAGGGATGGGACCAGGTGACCGCCGAACTGGCCTTCGAACGCAGCGGCCCTGAACGCTTCCTCAGTTGTATGGCGTTGTTGAAAACACTGATCGACGCGGTGGGCAAGTCCCCTGACGCACTACAAGCGCGGGAGATCGGGCGACTGTCAGCCAAGCTGCTGACGCTGCGCAATATGTCGTTGTCGGTCACGGCACAGTTGGCAGCGGGTGAACATCCAGCCTGGGCGGCCTCCTGTGTGAAAGACCTTGGCAATGCTTTTGAGCAGGAAATTCCCGAAGTAGCCCAGCTGTTGCTGGAAACCGAGCCACGGCAGGACGGCGGCAGCGAGCACGCACGCGTGCTGGTCTACCTGACACAGATGGCGCCCTCATTCTCACTGCGCGGGGGCACTCGCGAAATTCTGCGCGGCATCATTGCCCGCGGCCTGGGGTTGCGATAATGCGCGAGATATTCGAAGCGACGATTGAACGCCTGTTTGCCGATCTGGCGACGCCGGCTTATGTGATGAGCTGTGAAGGCGGCGAATGGCCGGCCGAGTTATGGGCTGCGCTGGACGAGTCGGGCTTCACCCTGGCGGGTGTCACCGAAGCGCTGGGCGGCGCTGAGGCCAGTTGGGCCGATATGTATGTGCTGATCCGTGCCGCTGGGCGCTTTTCAGTACCTGCACCTTTGGGTGAAGCCCTGCTCGGCAATTGGCTGCTGAGCAGGGCTGGCCTGGAGGGCAGGGCAGGTGCCATCAGCGTGGCCGCCAACGCCGATCTGGTACTTGAGGGCGAGCGCGTTTACGGCACCGTCTACTCGGTCCCTTGGGGGCGCAACGTTGAAGCGGTCGTCGCCATCGCCAATAGCCCAACCGGCGTGGCGCATGTGGTGCTGCTGTCGCGAATCGCGGCGAGTGAACTGACGTTGAGTCTGAATGTGGCAGGCGAACCGCGCGATGATTTGGGTTTCACCAGTGCCCAGGTACTGGCACAAGCACCGTTGCCCGGCGGGCTCGACGCCAACGTCCTGGAACTGGGCGGCGCGATGCTGCGCGCGGCGCAGACCGCCGGGGCTTTGCACGCCCTACTGGACATGACCGCCAACTATGCCGGTGAACGCAAGCAGTTCGGCAAGGCAATTGGTTCTTTCCAGGCCATTCAACAACAGCTTGCAGTGTTCGCTGAGCAGGCTGCCGCCGCCGGCATCGCGGCCGAGGCGGCCTTCACGGAATCCAGTGCGGGGCTCGCGGCGCTGACCATTGCCGCGGCAAAAATCAGCACCGCAGAAGCCGCAAGCGTCGGCGCAAGCATCGCCCATTCAGTGCATGGCGCCATTGGCTTTACCGAGGAATATCCGCTGCATCTGCTCACCCGTCGGTTGTGGGCGTGGCGCAGTGAATTCGGCTCGGCCAGCCTTTGGAGTCAACGCCTGGGTACTCAGATATGCCAAGGCGGCAGCGATGGATACTGGCCCTTGCTCACCAGCCATGGCCAACAACCCTTAACCCGTCTCGCGAGTAATCCGGTATGAGCCCGTTTCTACAGATTGAGCGTGAGGGCGGCATCGTCACCGTGCGCATGAACCATCCCGACACGCGCAATGCCCTGACGACGCGCGAGCAGATCCAGGAGTTTGTCGATCTCTGCGCTGAACTGCGCCGTGACATGTCGGTACGGGTAATGGTGCTTACCGGCAATGGCAGCGCTTTCTGTGCCGGTGGCAACGTCAAGGACATGCACGAGCGCGGCGGCATTTTCGCCGGCTCGCCGTATGAACTGCGCAATACCTACCGGGACGGCATTCAGCGTATTCCCCTGGCGATTTATGAGCTGGATATCCCGGTGATCGCCGCGGTTAACGGCCCGGCGATCGGTGCGGGCCTCGATCTTGCCTGTATGTGCGATATCCGGCTGGCGGCGCCCAAGGCGATCTTTGCCGAGAGTTTCGTGCGTCTGGGCATCGTTCCGGGTGACGGCGGCGCCTGGCTGTTGCCGCGCATCATTGGTATCCCTAAAGCCAGTCTGATGGCGTTTACCGGTGACGCTATCGATGCAGCCAAGGCGCTGGAATGGGGGCTTGTCGAGCAAGTCTGCACCCACGAAACGCTGCAATCGGAAGCGCAGGCGCTCGCGCGCCGAATCGCCAGCAACCCGGGTCATGCGTTACGCCTGTGCAAGCGTCTGCTGCGCGAAGGCCAACATATGCGCCTCGATTCGCTGCTGGAATTGTCGGCGGCGTATCAGGCGTTGGCGCATCACACCGAAGACCATCATGAAGCGGTGGCGGCTTTTGTCGACAAGCGCGATCCCAATTACCAGGACCGCTGATTACCCATCGCCTAATACAAGAATCGATCTGGAGTAAGCAAAATGCGTGGCGTATTTCGAGAAGACCACAACATGTTCCGTGATCAGGCCCGCCGTTTCGTCGACCGCGAAATCGTGCCCTACCTGCATGAGTGGGAAAAAAACGGCATCGTTCCCAAGGAAGTCTGGCTCAAGGCCGGTGAGAACGGCTTGTTATGCTCCACGGTGCCTGAAGAATACGGTGGCCCCGGAGGCGACTTCGGTCACTCGGCGGTGATGATCGAAGAGCTGGCGCGGGCCAACGCTACCGCCGTGGGTTTCACCACCCACTCGGAAATCGTCACGCCTTACATCGTTGCCTATGGCAGCGAAGAGCAGAAGCAGCAATGGCTGCCACGTATGGTCAGTGGTGAGTTGATCGGCGTCATCGCCATGAGCGAGCCGGGTATCGGCAGCGACCTGCGTGCCATGCGCACTTCGGCGCGGCGTGACGGTGATGACTACATCGTCAACGGCCAGAAGACCTTTATCACCAACGGCGGCAATGCCGGACTGGTGGTCACCGCCACCAAGATTGATCCGGCGGCCAAGGAACTCACACTGATCTGCGTTGAGGAAGACCGAGCCGGCTTCGCCAAGGGGCGTCTGCTGGAAAAGATTGGCCTGAAAGGGCAAGACACTGCCGAATTGTTTTTTGATGAAGTCCGGGTGCCCGTCGGCAATCGATTGGGTGAGGAGGGCATGGGATTCAAATACCTGACTCATCAATTGGCCTGGGAACGCCTGATCATCGCGATCCGTGCCGCGCAATCCATCGACACGCTGCTGGAAGAAACCATCGGCTACACCCGGGAGCGCAAGGTCTTCGGAAAACCGGTGCTCGACTTCCAGAACACCCGCTTCAAACTCGCTGAAGCCAAGGCCCAGGCCACCATGCTGCGGGTGTTCGTCGACGACTGTCTGGCCAAAGTGATGCGCGGTGAACTGACGCCGGAAATCGCGGCAATGGCCAAGCTGCTGGGCTCGGAGATGCAAGGCAAGCTGCTTGATGAGTTTCTGCAATTACATGGCGGCTACGGCTTCATGAGCGAATACAAGATCAGCCGCGCCTGGGTTGACGCCCGGGTCGCGCGCATCTATGGCGGCACCTCTGAAATCATGAAAGAAATTATCGGCCGTACCCTTTGAAGCACATTTGCATGAGGCAAACAGATGAGTAATTCCCTTTACGACATTTCGCTGAAGCAGATCGATGGAAGCGTCCGCACCCTTGGCGACTATCGGGGCAAGGTCCTGTTGGTGGTCAATGTCGCTTCAAAATGCGGGCTGACCCCGCAATACGAGGGCTTGGAAAAACTGTACCAAGACAAAAAATCCCAAGGCCTGGAAATACTGGGTTTCCCCGCCAACAACTTCAAGGAGCAAGAACCGGGTAGCGATGTGGAAATCGTTGAGTTCTGTTCAGTGAACTATGACATTCACTTTCCGTTGTTCTCGAAAATCTCGGTTGTCGGCGCGGACCAGCATCCTCTCTACGCCGAGCTGACTGCTGCACAGCCCGAGTCCACGGGTGAAGGTCCTTTCCGAGAGCGCTTGACGGGTTATGGCATCAAGTCAGACAACACAACGGACGTACTCTGGAATTTCGAAAAGTTTCTGATTGATCGGCAGGGCACGGTCGTTGCCCGTTTCGCTCCAGACATCGCGGCTGATGATCCTCGTTTGCTTGAAGCAATCGAAGCTCAATTGGTCCAAGAGGCGTGAAGCGGTGCTGACAGTCGATACGGTTAGCGCGCTTCGTGCGCTCGTGGCCCGTGCACGAGGTGAAAACAAGAAAGTCGCGCTGGTGCCGACAATGGGCAACCTGCATGACGGTCATATCGCCCTGATTCATTGCGCAAAGCAGCGAGCCGATTTTGTGGTCGCCAGCATCTTCGTCAATCCACTCCAGTTCGGGGCGAATGAGGATCTGGCCAACTATCCTCGGACCCCCGACGCCGATCGCGAAAGACTGGTCAACGCCGGGTGTGATGCGCTGTTTGCCCCTGCTGTCGAACAGATCTATCCAGATGGAATGCTCAATCAGGCCATCGTCAGTGTGCCGAACGTGTCTGAAGGTCTTTGCGCTGCGGCACGTCCTGGTCACTTTGATGGCATGGCCACTGTCGTCGTCAAGCTGCTGAACATTGTTCAGCCAGACGTGGCTGTTTTCGGGGAAAAGGACTATCAGCAGCTGGCAGTCGTCCGCTCCATGGTCAGGGATCTGAATATGGTGACTGACGTTGTCGGTGCACCGACGATCCGGGCCGCGGACGGCTTGGCATTATCGTCGCGCAACGGCTATCTGAGTGACCATGAGCGTTCGGTGGCCCCCGTCCTTTACGCTTGTTTGAAGCAAATGGAGGCGAGTATCCAGGTTGAGGGGCGGGTGACTGAGCACCTGTTGATTGAATGTCATCAACGTATAAGCGACGCCGGTTTTCAGCCGGAATACTTTGAAGTCAGGAATGCTCAGGATTTAAAACCTCTGACCAGCTCCGATACTCACTTTGTGATTCTTGTGGCGGCGCGCATCGGCAAAACGCGGCTCATTGACAATCTGACGGTGGACCTTCGGCCATCAAAAAGATCACCAGAGGAACAACACCCATGAGCCTCTATCGAGCGTTCACTGTTCTTGGCCTGTGCCTTGTCTCTCTTGTCGGCATGGCTCAACAAGCGCCAGTGGATGCCTATGGTGCCGACACCCAGCGTGCCAACGCCTTGCTGTTAAAAGCTGTCGCCGAATACAAAGCCAAGGGCGACACCGCCCTGGCTGAGTTCAGTCGCCAGGGAGCCTATGTCGATGGAGAGCTGTACATCTACGTTGTCGATACCTCCGGCGTGATGCTTGCCAGCGGAGGGCCTTCGGTTTCACTGGTCGGAAAACCGGTGGTCAACGTTCTGGACGACGACCTCAAGGCTGCATTCCAGCAAGCGATTTCGCAGCCAGACGACGGCATCGTGCGTAGCGCCGAATACCGCTGGTGGAACTGGCAACACGGTAAGGTCGAGCGTAAGCGCGTGTTCTATCAACGTGTGAAAGATCGGGTGATCTCCGTGGGTTACTACATGCCACGGTCCAGCCCTGAACAGGCACAACAGCTGCTGCGCCAGATTTCGGCGCAAGTTGCCAGCGACGCAAAAGCCACTGTCGGGCGCATTAATCAGCACGATAAGCAGCTCACCCAGGATGATCTCTATGCCTTTGTGGTGGACCTGAAAACCAGGCGGTTCATCGCTCACGGCTTTTCGCCCCGGCTGATCGGCACCGACTTCAAGTCATTGCGCTCTACCGACGGCAAGCCGATTGGCGAGGACATACTCAAGCAGATGAACACGCATGAAGCAGGGGAGATCACTTATCAATGGCGTAACCCTATGACGGGGCAGAATGAATACAAGAGGACTTTTCTGCAGCGGGTTAATGGATACGTCGTCGCCGTGGGCTGCTATGCAATCAAGTGATCAAAACAGGGACCACCGGCGCCCGCAGCAAGGAGTGTGCGCATGACTGATTTAGTATTGCTGCATGGCGGCAACCATGGCTCGTGGTGTTGGAAGCCTTTTGTGGAGGCGTTAAACCAACAACCCGGATGTTTCAAACGAGTGATCACTCTGGATATGCCTGGGTGCGGCAAGAAGCGCGGTCGAGATGTTGCGTCCCTGCGGCTCGACGATGTGGTCAAGGAGCTTAATGACGACCTGCATGCACTCGGTGTGAACCAGGCCGTGTTGCTTGGGCATTCCATTGCGGGGGTCGTGCTGCCAATGATGGTGTTGGCTGCTCCGCAACTATATTCGCAGCTGGTTTACCTGGCCTGCGCATTGCCCAGTGAAGGCCAATCGATTCTGGAGTTACTTGGCACAACGCTGCATGGCGAAAGCCCGGAACATGTCGGCTGGCCGCTGGACCCCGCGCACACAACCCCTCAAGCGCTGGCGGTGGCCATGTTCGGTCAGGACTTGAGTGAGCAAACCATGAGTTGGTTGTTAAGCGAAGCGAGCCAGGACACGACGCCACTCTGTGTGGCGACAGACTCCATCAGTCGTGCGGGATACCTGGGAATGATTCCGGCGAGTTACATCATCACACTGCGCGACAACATCCTGCCCGTCGACTGGCAACGCCGTTTTGCGCAACGTGCTGGCGCGGGCGTGGTTATCGAGATAGATACGGCGCACGAGCCGTTCGTATCACACCCGCAGCTACTGGCGGATGTCATACGAGGTATAGAGCGGCATGAGTGATGAGCGATATCGGTGTTTCAATCCGTAGCAACGGCAAGGCAATCCGCAGCGATTGGTTGATCCTGTCCATTATCAGCTTCAACTTTATCTCGTACATATGCAGTGGCTTGCCGCTTGCGGTGTTGCCGGGCTATGTCCTCAATGACCTGGGCCTGACCTCGGTTTTCGCCGGCGTGGTTATCAGCTCGCAATACCTGGCGACGCTCCTGGCCCGCCCCTTGGCCGGTGGTGTGGCCGATCGCCTGGGTGCCAAATACGCGGTTGTGTGCGGGTTCAGTGGCTTGATGTTGAGCGGCGCCCTGACGGCGCTCGCCATTATCCTGCCCACCCAACCCTGGTTGACCCTGACGCTATTACTGCTGGGGAGGCTGGTGTTGGGGGCGTCCACGGCCATGATCTCCACGCCCTGCTGCACCTGGGCCATCGGGTTATGTGGTGCCCCGCGGGCGGCACAGGTCATGTCGTGGAACGGAATAGCGGCTTACGGCGGCACGGCTGTTGGCGCGCCACTGGGTGTGCTGCTGCGCAATTCGATGGGTATCGCCAGTGTGGGGTTGTGCACCGTGTTGCTTGGCTTGGCGTTCCTGCTTTTGGCTCTGGGCAAGCGCCCAGCGCCATTGGTTGCAGGCGCCCGTCTGGCATTTCACCGAGTCCTGTTCGCCGTCATGCCCAATGGCCTGGTCCTGGTTTGCAGCTCGGTGGGATTTGGCGGGCTTACGGCGTTCGTCGCACTGTATTTCGATAGTCTCGGCTGGGATTACGCCGCCTATTGCTTAAGTGGTTTCGGCGCAGGTTTTATCGTTGCCCGATTGTCGTCGCCAGGAATACTGCAGCGATTCAGAGGGTACAAAGTGGTGGGCGGCTGCCTGCTTGTGCAGACATTGGGCATGCTGCTGATATGGCTCGCGCCTTCGCCTGCGCTGGCCATTGCCGGCGGGGCGTTAACCGGGATAGGGGTGTCATGGGTCTATCCGGGGCTTGGGGTGGAGACTTTGGCTAGCACTCCGGCCGCGAACCGTAACTCGGCGCTCAGCGCCCTTTCATTATTCTTCGATATTGCAGTGGGGATGGCCGGTCCGGTGATGGGCCTGGTTGCGTCAGGTTTTGGTTTTGCTGCGATATTTCTCTGTGCAGCACTGATGTCGATGGGCGGGTTTCTGGTAGTGCTCTGCCTATGGCGGAAGGGGCGTATACGCGATTAGTGTTAGTTGTTTAATAGCATACCTCTGTTTCACATAACTGACGTGCAAGTAAGCTCTCCGACGATCTGTCAGCGGGAAAATAACAGAACCAGCTATACCGCTATTGGCCGATTGCTGCGTGTCATGTCGGGTCGGAATCGACCCGAACCGAGCTCTCAGCGATATATACATAACTACAAGGAGTTCAGCGTTATAAGAATTCGACTTATGACGACGGCAGAGTCTCTGCGGCTGCGTAGTCTGGAAAGGACATCATCGACTCGACCGGAGGATGCTCGTAGGTTGAGGAAAGAACGGCACTGAGCCGATCGCCCAACAGGTTCCAGGCGCTTTTCTTCTCTTCGGCATAGTCGTGATGCAGGTAATGACGCCTCACCCTAGAGCCGGCCAACACATGATTTTGGCAGCGATCGATGACGTCCAGGCTGACCCCCAAGGCCTGCATCATGGTCGCGCCGGTACGGCGCAGGTCATGCGGGGTCCAGTCACCGTTCTGGCCGTCAGCAAGCACCAGGGTATCGTCATGACGCCGTCTAGAGAGGGCCTTACGGTTTTTGAACCGAGCCTGACGATCGCCGACCTGTTTGCTCACCACTTTCACATCCACATGCCCATCATCCTGCTTGTTGGGAAAGCACCATTCAGAGTTTCCCGTCAGCGTCTTGAGTTCCTGAAAGAAATGCAGGGCAAATGACGAGAGGAACACATGGTGGTCCTGTTTCTTGCCCCGGGTGCCTTTGACGTTTTCACTGGGGAGGAACCAGGTCTGCCGGTCAAGATCGACATTTTTCCATTCGGCCTGGAGCAACTCGCCAATCCGGCACAGCGTACCCAGGCTGATCCAGAGTGCGAGTTGGGTTTCTTTCTTTAGCGGCCGTATGCCGTCGTATTTTTGCCCGGCGGGCAGGGCGTTGTAATCGGCAGTCATTTGCTTGAAGCGGTTGTGCAGTTCCAACAGCTCAGCCGGTGAAAGGATGCGGCTTCTTTCGGCCTCGTAGTCGGCTGGGATCAGAGGGGAGATGTCGACCAGTTCCGTCGGATCGCCCTCGATCAATAAGGCCCGCCAGGGCTGACGTTTTCTGGCCCAGCTGAACATCTGAGTGAGGTCGGCGAAGAAACTGATGGCTTGCCGGTGAGCGCCGCGGTTGACCACGGCGCGGATCAGCGCCCGAACATCGTGTTCGGAGACGCTGCTCACCGCGGTCTTGCCGAGTGCCGGATAAAGGTCCTTGTTAAAGCGTCGTTGCAATTCAGCATTGCCATCTTTCCGCGCTACGCCATCCAGCAGCCACGCGCTGGCCAGATCCTGGACGGTCAGCGTTTTCACCTTCGTCGTTTTTACTTGTTCAGCCTCTACGTTAGTAGCGGCGTATGCCTGGGCCTTGGCGGTTTTCTTTTGCTCGCTGGGATTGATCTGCTCATCAATGAGCGCCCGGGCCTGGTTGCGGGCCTTGCGGATGTCCGTCAGGGATTTGCGCGGCCAGGTTCCGCAGGCGTACTCTTTGTTTTGATTGCCCCAGCGATAACGGTAGAAAAAGCTGACTGACACGCCGTCCTTGCGGACTGAGATTCGACCGGCGAGATTACCATCCTCGCGGAGGATCCGGCCGGCATCATTGACGGTCAGCGACTCAAGTTCTTTGATGGTGATTTTGGCCATGAAATGGACTCCCCCTACTTTTACCCCCACAAAAACGTCGGCTCTTGATGGACGTTCCTGGACTCTCGTAGAGCAGAACACCGCTGGAGCTCAAGTAAATACTAGCTTAGAAAAATCCAGAGTAAAATTTTGGAATCTTTCAAGAAGTATGAAAAAGGAGATGGGGTGCTAGGGGTCGAGTGTTCGAATCACTCCGTCCCGACCATATAATTCAAAGGGTTGCGAGATTTTATCTTGCTACCCTTTTTTATGTTTGGTCGTTTTTACCCCCACAAAACGACTGGCTCTGGGTGGAATCCTCATGGCTTCCGCGTGGGCGGACGCAGGCTTTGGCGCTCACGCGTGGTCTCTTTATCAATGTTGATTGTTGCGGCTGACCGAAAACTGACCCAGTAAAGGCTGTTCTGCCGACTGAAAACTGACCCAGGTGTTCAACTGCTTCTGCTCACTTTCCGAGCAGCTCGAAGCCCTTGAGGCGCTGAAAGGCGACGCTGGCCTCAAGAAAGAAATCGAATTTGAAACCAAGCTGCGCGCTCTGCTTGCCGAGTACGGCTACAGCCTGCCAAACGTGATCAACCTGCTTGATCCTCAGTCTGGTCGTCGCGCTCTAGCAGTCGAATCCAAATCCGGCAGCCGCAAACCACGCCAGGTGAAGGTCTACAAAAAACCGCATACCGGCGAAGTCGTCGAAACCAAAGGCGGCAACCACAAAATTCTAAAGGAATGGAAAGCGAAATATGGCTCCGACACTGTCGAGTCCTGGCTCGGCAAGTGATACTGATTTGAGTACAAAAGGGCCCTTCGAGGGCTCTTTTTTGATTTGACAGATTTCCGTTGCCTTAAAGAGTTGAGTCTTACTCAGAATCCAAGAGTGTTCTAACTTCGGCAATGATCAAGTCGATGTTGAATGGCTTTGCCAACACAGCATCAAACAAATCCGATCTCTGCATACCGATGTGTGCTTGAGCACCGCTCATCAATATGATCGGCAATTGATTGGCCGAAGGCAGAGCCCGAACGGCTGTGGCGAATTCTAGGCCGTCCATGACCGGCATCATGAAGTCGGTAATGATCAGGGCTGGCCGCTCTCTGTCCAGCACTTCGAGTCCTTTTTTTCCATTACTGGCCTTTACGACCATGAACCCCTCATCCTCCAGCGCGAAGCCGAGAATGTCAGCGATCAAATATTCGTCGTCGACGACTAGGATGGTGGTCATGTTAATTCAATCCGATCAAAGGATTGTCGGGTGATTTGGACACTACGATCACGACTATAACCAGTTATTTGGAAAATGGTTGTGAGTAGTTTCCATACCGGGCACTGCGATGTGATCGTGGCCTCTCTAGCGTCAACCAACTATTTCGAAGGAAGGCCGAAGCTGGCGATGAGGCTTGCCGTCGCTAAAGTGCACATCACAACGAGCAAAGGTGTTGAGCCGAGTTTGTCCAGAATAACAGCAGCTGCCACGGGGCCTACCGCCTGTGCGACCAGCATTGGACGGGCCAATAAGCCCATGCGAGTGCCGTAGCCATCTTGCCCAAAGAGAGCCAGTGGTAGCGTCCCACGTGCAATGGTCAGAATCCCATTTCCAGCGCCATACAGCGCCATTGCAACGAATGCCAGCGATGGAATGGCCGGTATCAGTAGCCCGATTCCTATCCCGCTTAGCAGTATCGCGGTCTTGGCGGAGGTGGTCGGATGCAAATTTCGCCCTACGGAAAACTCCGCAAGTCGGGCTATTACTTGAGATGGCCCGATCATCATGCCGATGGCCAGTGCGGTCGCTGTAGCGATGCCGAGCAGCTTCAGCACATCAAGCAAATGGACAGAAATCGAAGCAACTACCAGCGACTGGAGTGTCAGAAGGGTTGCCAGTAGCAGGAAGAGACGATTGTAGGATTTTGCGTGGTGGGCAGTAGTGGTGGAGGGATCGCGGATAGGCGGCGTTCCGCTGTTCGAAATCCTCTCACTCTTTGGAATTACAAAGAGATGAATTGGCAATCCAATGACCAGGTGAGTTGCAGCTAGCGCCACACAGCTATATCTCCAGCCAATCTGCTGCTCAAGACCGGCTATCAGTGGCCAGCCCAAAGTGCTCGCGAAGCCACCCAACAGAGTAAGACCGGTCATTGAAGTCCGTGCACTTTCTCCGAATAGACGTCCGAGAGTCGAGAAGGCCGCGTCATATAGTCCGGCAGCCATGGCGACGCCAATGAGTGTCCAGGCCAGGTAGTAGATGCCCAGGTTGCTCGCCATGCCCATCAGCAGCAGTCCCAGTGACATCAGTATTGAACTGGTTGCCAGGACGGGACGGCCACCATGCCGATCTATCTGCCTTCCGACCATAGGAGAGCAAGCCCCTGCGACCAACAGACCCCATGAAAGTCCGGCTACAGTGCTGGTAATTGACCATCCCATATCTCGTGCAATCGGCGACGCAAGGACTGCGGGCAAATAGTACGTTGTACTCCACGCCAGTATCTGTGCGATGCCCATCGCCCAGACCAACCCAGTTCGGTTGATTGTGTGAGGACGGCTGATTGGATAACTCACAAGGCGCGAGTCCATTTTAGTTGTTAGGTGCAACAAATTAGCTACACCTGAGCAGCGTCGTCAATCAAAATGAGGGAGCGGTTGACCATTTCCTGAAGTCGGGACTATCGTTGCACCTAACAACTAATTTGTGGCGACCATGGCAAAGCGAAAAAAAGACCAGCTGACTCAAGACTCCGAGGATCTATACGAAGCCTTGAACCAGCTCGTCCGGGTGTATCAGTTCCGCGACCGGGATCGCATCTGCTGCTATGACGTTTCGGTCACGCAGTGCTATGCCATCGAGACTTTGGTTAAAAGGGGCCGACTCCGCCTACAAGCGCTGGCAGAAGAGATGTTTCTGGATAAAAGCACCGCGAGCCGGGTGGTCGATACGCTTGAACGAAAAGGCTATGTATCTCGGGTGGAGGACAGCGAGGATCGTCGCGCAGTGCAGGTTCAGGTTACTGAATCTGGACATACGCTTTACCAGAAGATTCGTGCTGACCTGATCACTGAAGAACGGGCAATGATCGAGCACTTGTCACCCGAAGCACGGCAAGGCGCGTTGAGCTTGCTAAAACAGATCACTCGAGCGACTGAGATTCGCTGTGGCCTGGTCAGTGGCTGCTGTCCGTCGGTGCCTGAAGTGAAATGAGGGGGAAGCCCCTTTTTTATCTAGAATGTTGTTACTACCAACTTTAAGGGTTTAAGTATGCGCATTCGATTCGCTGAAGTCGGGGATGCTGCGTCAATAGCTGACATCTACAACCAGGGTATCGAGGAGAGAAGCTCCACATTTGAGACGATGCCACGCAGGCCAGAGGACATGCTTGAGCGCATTGCCTTAATGGATCACTACCCGACCCTGGTCATGGTCAACGATACGGATGAAGTGGTCGCGTGGGCAGGATTGAGTAGTTACCGTTCTCGCGCCTGCTACGACGGTATCGCAGATTTTTCGATCTATCTGGATCGGAGCATTCGTGGCCAGGGGTTAGGAAGAGTCTTGCTTCAATCGCTACTGGACGAGGCCCAGGCTCGAGGATTTTGGAAGGTGCTTTCTCGTATCTTCACCTTTAATGCGGCCAGCTTGGCGTTGTGCCGTTCGTGTGGATTTCGGGAGGTGGGTGTGTACGAAAAACACGCTTGCCTTGAAGGCCAGTGGCTCGATTGTGTAATCGTCGAGCACCTAATTCCTGCTAATCAACCGTACTAAAGCGAGGAGTCAGTCATGGACAGTAAACTTCCTATTGCGATCATTGGCGCCGGCCCCGTAGGGTTGGCTGCTGCCTGCCATCTCATCGCGAGAGGGGGGACTCCCTTGATCTTCGAGGCAGGGCCCAGTGCAGGGGCAAGCATCGAAAACTGGGCACACGTGCGGATGTTCTCTCCATGGGGGTTCAACATCGACAAGCAGGCTGCCTCGTTGCTCACGGCCCAAGGATGGGAAGCGCCCGCTGAGGACGTTTATCCCACAGGGCGTGAACTGCTGGATGACTACGTATATCCACTTGCAGCACTGCCATCCGTGAATAGGTATCTATGCCTGAACACCGAAGTCCTGGCGGTGACTCGGTTCGGCCAGGATGTCATGAAGACGAAGAACCGTACAGCCGCATCCTTTTTGCTGCGGGTCAGGACTCCAGAGGGCGAAAAGGATGTGCTCGCCAGTGCTGTCATAGATGCATCCGGCACCTTCCGCTCGCCAAATTGGATGGGAGCACATGGTATTCCTGCGTTGGGCGAGAAGGATTTGGCTGAACGTATCGCCTATGGCATTCCCGAAGTGCTTCATAGGGAACGCCAACGGTATGCAAATCGGCGTGTCATGGTGATAGGCAGTGGGCACTCTGCGTTCAACGTCTTGCAAGACTTGGCCCGGCTTGCCCTCCAGGAGCCTGGCACGAAGATTTTCTGGGTGATTCGCGGCTCTTCTTTGGATCGCATATTGGGCGGAGGGGCAAACGACAAATTGGAGGAGCGAGGGAAACTCGGGCAGACGGTTCGCCAGCTGTTGAATGATGGGGCCATTGAGCTATTCACCAGCATCGCCATCGACAGGGTTGTTGCAACTGACGATGGCATCGTTGTTGAGGCGGGCGGTCAAGCCCTTCCCATGGTGGATGAGGTCGTAGTCGCAACGGGTTTCCGACCTGAATTGGGACTACTTGCCGAACTGCGCTTGGCGCTAGATTCAGCGACTCAAAGCCCCATTCATCTTGCTCCGCTGATTGATCCGAATGAGCATAGTTGCGGCACTGTTCGCCCACATGGTGCCGTCGAGCTGGCTCACCCTGATGAAGGGATTTTCATCGTAGGAATGAAGAGCTATGGCCGTGCCCCGACTTTCCTGCTCCTGACAGGCTATGAGCAGGTGCGTTCGGTGGTAGCGGCGCTAGCCGGTGATTGGGATGCGGCCAAGCGAGTTGAATTGGTCTTGCCAGAGACAGGTGTGTGCAGCACGCAGTTTGATGATTCTGAGTGCTGCGACCGAGCGGCAAGCCCTGGCTGCTGCGAGCCAAGTTGTTGTACCGATGCAGCTAAGGTTGCCGAAGTTGCAAAGGGTTCCTGCTGCTCGTAGCTATGTGCAAATCTACATGCACGCAGCTGATGTACTTACTAACTCATCGATGCAACCTGCGATTTGTCACGCCAGACGAGGGCCGGAATTGCGCGGATGTAGATCAGCTCACCAACCAGCTCGACTAGCGTCTGGGTGATTACCGCAGCCGCCGCAAGGCCTCGAATTTCTTCAGGCAATGCCAAGGCCAGTGGGAGAACGACCAAAGAGTTACGCGTTGACGAGCTGAAAGTGACCGCCCTGGCTGCTGTGGCAGGCAGCTTGAAAGCTCTCGAAGCCAAAGCACCCACCAACGGTGCCATCATCATGAATCCGATATACACAGGGATGACCGGAGCAAGTTTGTCGATATCGCGAATGACCGAGGAAATTTGAGAACCGACCACCGCGATCAGAACCGCTGCCATTGCTGGGACGGGTAGCCAAGCCCAGACGGCGTTCCAACCGCTGACGATTGTCGACTTTTTGGCCAGTGCTGCTGTAACCACGGCCAACAACAACGGCGCGACAATCAGCACGAGAAAGGCTTCAACAAAAGGGCCTATCGAAATCACGACTTCGGATTGTCCACCCAACATGAAGGCCAGATACACAGGCAGCAGTACAAGTTGAAGCAGCAGTAAAATGGGTGTGGCCGCAAGGATTCCACGAGAGTCGCCCTTGCCAATATGCGTAAAGACCACCACGTAGTCGATGCAGGGTGTCAGCAATACCAGGAGAGCACCGACAAGGATCGCCGGGTGATCCGTGAGTCCTCGGGTGAGCCCCCAAACCAACAGCGGAATCAACACGAAGTTAGCGATCAGCAGGGCTGACATGAAGCGTTTGTTGCTCAGCCCTTCGCGCAGATCAAGAAAGGGAATCTGTAGGAACATCGCGTACATCAGCACGGCGATGGTTGGAGTCACCAAAGCGTTCAGCCCCTGAGCGGCGACAGGCGCCATGAACCCACCGATTGCTGCGGCAATGACCGCGACGAAATAGATCGGTATCTGGTTCTGTTCAAGTGCATCCCTATCCATAGCGCTCCCCTCGGGTATCAAAAAGGCCGTCAGCCTAAGCAAGCGCAGCTCGTCCGTCGAGTTGTGCGTGTATTTCTAATGCTGTGCGAAGACCATCACAGATATTTAACGGAACAACCATAAGGTTGTGTTGAAGAAATACTGACCGGCTTATCGGCCAAGCTTTCATCCAAAGCCGTTTTCACGAAGTTTTTCGCGTTTTTTACGTCCTCGATGTTCGTGCTGCGCTTGTCATCAATAGCACCCGCATACACCACCATGCCGGCAGGGCTTACCACAAACATGTGAGGGGTCGTTTTAGCGCCATAAAGCTTGGCCAAGCTGCTGTCTGAATCCATCAACAAGGCGGATGGGGCTGCTTTCATCTCGGTTTCCCAAGCGTTCATCTCTGAACCTGGACGGTAAGAAGAGCTTCCTGCCTCTGCGGTGTTGACTGACAACCACACCACGCCTTTTGCGCGGTATTCGCTTTGTAAGGCCTGCATGTTGCCGCTGCGATAGTGCTTTTGGGTAAAGGGGCAAACGGGATTCATCCACTCCAGAACCACGTACTTCCCTTTGTAGTCTGCCAGTGAGACAGAAGTGCCGTTGCTGTCCGTGGCGGTGAAGTTCGGAGCGGCTTGCCCTACGACTGCCGCTGCGCTCGCCACGTTCGCCCAGAGCGATACAAGCAGTAATGTCATTGATGCGACGATGGACGTTTTCATGTCGGGTTTTCCTCAGTTAATGAGTGCCCAGAATGGGCTTTGATGACTCGTTACCAGGTGACACGGGAGAAGCAAGTGCAGCCTTCACCAGTGATTTAGTCAGCAACTCTGGCAGTATTTCTGGCGATTGGCCTGGACGGAGAATGAGATACACCGGGACACCTGAACGGCCATAGCGCGCCAGCGCACGGGTGATTTCTAGGTCACGATTTGTCCAGTCGGCCCGCATTCTGACCACGCCGCTTTGCTCGAAGGCATGCTCGATTTCATCGGAATTCAGCACGAGCTTTTTGTTGACTTGGCAGGTCACGCACCAGGCAGCGGTAAAGTCGACAAATACGGTCTTTCCATCGCTCAGTCGCTGCTCAACCTTGGCTTGCGAGTATGCCTCCCACTTACCAGCTTGGGGTGTTAACCCGGAGGTCGCGGAGCCGGCGATATTGGTCATCGGTATCAGGACGCTTAACGCAAAAACCCACGAAATTGTTTTACCCAACCTAGAGGGAAACCTGCCGAAAAACCATAGACCAAGACCAATTAACCAGAGTGCCAAAAGAAGGTCGATCAACGGGCTTACGCCAGCCTGGACGCCCAGCACCCAGGCGAGCCATATGACGGTTGCAAGCAGCGGAAAGGCTAGAAATTGACGTAGCTGCACCATCCATGGCCCTGGTCGCGGCAACCATTTCCTGATGCCAGAAAACCACGCCAGAAAAAAATACGGCAAGGCCATACCGAGGCCCAGCGAGGTGAAGACTGCCAATGAAGTCCACCCCGGCTGGGTCACCGCATAACCGAGCGCCACCGCCATGAAAGGGCCTGTACAGGGCGAGGCAACCGCAACTGCGAGCACACCGGAGAAAAATGCACTGACGTCTGGGTGACGAGGGCTGATGGATGCAAGAGGGCTCGGCACCAGGCTGCCCATCTCGAAGACACCCAAAAGGTTGAGCGAAAGCACAAAAAACAACAACGCAAGGCTGGCGACTATTACCGGCGATTGAAGCTGAAAGCCCCATCCGAATTCATGCCCAGCGGATCGTAATCCCATCAGCACAATCGCAAGTAACCAGAACGAAATGACGACGCCGATGGAGTAGAACAGGCCATTTCGACGCGATTTGTCAGCATCTGCTTCGCGAGCAAATGCGAACACTTTCATCGAGAGGATCGGAAAGACGCAAGGCATCAGGTTGAGCAGTATCCCACCTGAAAAAGCCAGCAACACCGCAGCAATCAACCCCAGTTGAGTGCTTGTATCGATGGCCGTGTCCGGCTTGGCAGCTTCTGCACCCTGGACTGGAATATCGATTTCCAGCGCCTCTGGTGAGGCCGTGCCATTTTCCGTCACCACAATGCCGCGAAGTCTCACCAGGGGAGCAACTGGCTGAACTGCACGTGTGATGGAGAGCTGATAGCCAGCGCCATCGTGTGACAAGGTCTGAGCCGCGCTCGGTTCGATCACACCTTCATCATAAGGAAAAAAACTGACGCTCTGAGGGAAGGATTGCCCCTGTGGAGGCACGATAGAAAGGGTACTACCGGCACTCGTCGATACCGCAGCAAAGCTCCAGTCATCCGCCTTTTTTGGCAACAGGGTTCGCAGCTTCTCGAAGCCCTGAACGGCCTCGGGATTGGCGATTGGAGAAGTGCCCGGCAATCCGACTGGCAGGGTTAGTGTCAGCAGCCCCTCTTCAGGGATGCAGACGTCATAGCAAACCAGCCACTCTACGTGACCACTCAGCGTGACCGACGGTTTGGCAAAGTCAGGTGGCACGGTGATGTCACTAATGAGCCAGG
Source organism: Pseudomonas sp. (assembly GCF_050739655.1). GTDB lineage: Bacteria > Pseudomonadota > Gammaproteobacteria > Pseudomonadales > Pseudomonadaceae > Aquipseudomonas. Next base: position 29,204 of record NZ_JBOIBY010000209.1, read on the forward strand.
TTTCACCTTCATAACCAAAGTTCATTAGTGGGCCAAACGGTAGTCGCTTAGGCGCGGGCCATTGAATCGAGCCCATTTTGATGCCTGCTGGCACGTTCCACTTGATCTGCGTCGGCATGCCGGAATCGCCAGGGGTACGCCAATAGCTGTGCCACTGTGGATGGTGGTTCAATTTCAACGCAATTGACGATGTTTTTCCCGGCGTCAGCTCCTGGTGTTCTGCCACCAACTGCGCACTCATGTGCTCGGTTGTGACTACGTTGCTCGCAGTGGATGCCCATAGCGCGCCCGCGTAGACACCGAGCAACAACGTAATGCATAAGCGTACCAAGTGCTTGTGCAGGGCGATCAAACGCGATGTGCCCACGATATCAGTGACCACTGCACTCCGCTCCTTTGCAAGGCTTTTGCGAATTCGCGCAACGGTTCCATTTGTGGCGGACGTTGCGATATACCAGAGTTCCAACCGATAGGGCCACTAGGGTCAGCGCAAGCCAGAAGTCATTGGTGATTCTGGCTGTTATGGAAACTGCAGGCAGCCCTATCAGCCCATTCATGAGCCCAAGCACCGGTGTGACACAACAGGCCAGGCAACCCAGGCCCACTGCACCGCCTATTCTATTGAGGCTTGCGACCTTCATCATTGAGCATCTCTTTAGGAAAACAAGGCTTGAGCTGATCACCGTGCGCTGGTTATCAAAATCAAGCCGAACCAGAGTAATATCTGTAGCTACTACAGGTTCAAGCGATTTCTTTGGAGAAGCGATATGTGGGGAATCGGCGCCTTGTCGAAGCAGACCGGATGTAACATCGAAACCATCCGGTACTACGAAAAAATTGGCCTGCTACCCGTCGCCAATCGTTCATCTGGAGGACACCGGGTTTACACGGAACAGCACCGAGCGCGACTGCTGTTTATCCGCCAAGGACGGGAGCTTGGATTCCCTCTGGATGAAGTCCGCGAACTGATTAGCCTCTCAGGTGATCAGCAGCGTTCTTGCGGTGAGGCATTGTCTGTGGTCAGAAAGCATCTGGAGTCCGTAGAAGCAAAATTGGCCCGATTGCAAACCATCAGACAAGAATTACTGTCTATGGCCAAGGATTGCCAAAGCTGCTGTCCCGGAACGATGGCACCCGATTGCACCATCGTAGAAGCGCTAGCCGAATCCGGAATCAAAATTAGCTCCAGATGTTGCTCCTGAAAGTGCACCAACCATCATCCGCGCCGACTTAGATCTCGGGTGATTTCACATGGCCGATCAAGGGCAATGCAACGATGTGGTCAGGGTACGGAATTCGCACAGTGTTTTATTGCTTTAGCTGTTCATCGCTGCGCAGCGATCACTTCTTCAGTGTCTGTGGAACGCAGATGGCGTAGCAAATGTGGAAGGATGACTTCAGCGTCAGGCCCTACACCTCTGAGGGTTGCTGAGGCGAAATTGCGCTGCTTTGGTAACCCCATAAAGTACAGGCCCGGGATGTGCAGTGCTCGTCCATCGCGCTGCATCAATCGCCCTCGATCATCCGTCACCGCGAGGTCTTCAAGAAAGGAAATATTTGGGCGGAACCCAGTGGCGAAGACCAGGCAATCAACGGCTTCGTGGTGATCATCCACCCAAACAACTCCGGTTGGGGTTACTTGCCCGAACATCGACCGCTGATTGAAAAGGCCTGACTTCAGCGCCTTTTTGTAAGTGCCGTCATCCAGCACCGGCGTGCTCTGATCATTGAGCCAGCGGGTTCTTTCCAGGCCTGTCCATTTCAGCCAGGCATGGAAATCCGCGCCGAGTAGCTTCTGCGGAAAGAATCGAATCGCCTGGCGTGTGGCGAGCGTAACCTCGGCCCCCTTGGCGAGCTCGTAAGCAATCTGCACTGCTGAGTTCGCCGCCCCAATCACTACGATGCGTTGCCCACTGAACGTTTCCACATTCCGATACTCGGCACTGTGAAGGCGAACTCCTTGGAAGCTTTCGAGCCCAGGAATTTCAGGTGTATAGGGGCGACTGAATGCCCCCGACGCCACGATCAGCGCCCTGGTAAAGAAGCGCTGCCCATTGGCAGCCACTATCTGGAACCCCCCAGCTTCCTGATCCACCTTTATGACCTGTATCCCTGGAAGAATCGGTAACTGGAAGAAGCTGGCGTACTGCTCCAAGTAGCGCACTACTTCATCGCGGGAGGGGTAGCGCCCCGGTTCTCCAGGAAACGGTAGCCCCGGTAGGGAGGAATACGCTGCCGGCGAGAACAGTTCGAGGCTGTCGTAATAGTTACGCCAGTTACCACCTGGTTGCTGCTGCTCATCCAGGATCAGGAAATCGACTCCCTGCTGTTTCAGATGCCAGCCACAGGCCAGTCCTGCCTGCCCAGCGCCTATTACGACAACATCGAATGGGTGATTCATTATGTTCATGTGTGCGCACCTATACACATATTAAGGCAAAAAAAATCAGCGCAATTCGCCTGGGCAGCACAATAAAGCAATGCTTTTGGTGTGATGGAGGATGTCCTCGAGTCGCTTGACGATGGCTGGGCCGTCCACCTCATAGAACATCTGACGCCCCACCTTAGTGGCGCGCACGATCCCGGCGTCCAGCAGCACCTGAAGATGACGAGATACCACCGAACGCTCCTGGGGTAGGTCAGCCGCAATCGCGGTCACATCTGCTCGACCTAATTGCATCACGCGCTTCAGCACCGCGACTCTTGGCGGCTCGCAGAGGGCTTTGAAAAATGTGCCGTCGAGAGACTCAATGGCAGACTCAATGGCTTGAGATCGGTTGGTGGTGACGTTCATGTCGAGAATATATGTGCATGTACATGCACATGTAAAGCGCTGTTTGGAGAATGATACTGCCCCTTTAACAGAGAACAGAGAGGGTCAGTTTGTTCATCGCAAGGTATCTGTTTGGGGTTGAGGTGCGGGAGAGTCTAAACCACCGCTATGACAGATAAATTACCAAATACGGATATACGAGTAATCAGATGTTATGTGGCTGGAGACGTGCCACTGGCTGCGATAAAGCTGAGGTTCATGAACGTAGAGGGCTAGAAGCCGCCTATATTTACAGTCATTGGTCTTACTGCTTTACTGGATATTCGAAAAAACGTATATTCGAAAAACCATATCCAATTCGAGACTTGGCGATGACCGATAAGACCCGCGTGCTGTTTGTTTGTGTGGCTAACGCTGCCCGCTCGCAACTGGCTGAAGCACTTCTGCGGCACACTGACTCCGAACAATTCGACGCCTTCAGTGCAGGTACTGCGCCCGGCGAGATCGATCCCCGCACCTTGGGATCGCTTCAGCTCCTGCGTGTGAGTACCGAAGGGTTGCGCAGCAAGCCTATCGATGAGTTTGCGGGCGAGCGTTTCGATTACGTCATCACCCTATGCGATAAATCATCGCTGGAATGTCATGCCCTCCCAGGCGCCGGAGAGGTGCTGGCCTGGAACTTTGAAGACCCGGTGACCAGCACCAAACACGATGCATTTCGTCACACCCTTCACGAGATCCATGAACGCATCAAGATGTTCGTGTTGGTGAAAACCAAACGTTGAGACCCCTATGGCTGACCATCTGACACCGACCACTGTATTCAAATGCTTGGCTGACGAAACCCGCGTTCGTCTGATGTTGCTCATCACCCGTGAGCAAGAGCTGTGCGTTTGTGAACTGACCTGCGCACTCGATGAGAGCCAACCGAAAATCTCCCGGCACCTGGCGCAACTGCGCAGTTGCGGTTTGCTGGAGGATCGTCGGCAAGGTCAATGGGTGTATTACCGCCTGCACCCCAATCTGCCGGACTGGGTGATTGCCGTACTGAAAACCACACTGGACGCCAACCAGCATTGGCTCAGTCCAGATGCCAAACGCCTCGACGTAATGGGTGATCGCCCACAGCGCCTGGCCGCTTGTTGCTGAGTTAACGCCTGCCCAAGAAACGCTGGGCCATTACGAGATAGCCTGATGAAGATTCTGTTTCTCTGCACTGCTAACAGCTGCCGCAGCATTCTTTGTGAAGCCATGTTCAATCACTTGGCTCCGACGGATATGCACGCCTACAGCGCCGGCAGTCAGCCGAAAGGTGAAGTGCATCCGCTGAGTCTGAAAACGTTGGATAAGGCTGAAATCTCGCCTGCAGGGCTCTACAGCAAATCCAGCGATGTCTACGAGAACCTGGCGCCTGATTTCGTCATTACGGTGTGTGACAAGGCTGCCGGCGAAGCCTGCCCGGTGTTTTTCGGGCCGGCCACCAAGGCCCACTGGGGTTTGGCAGACCCTTCGGAATACCAAGGGACTCAAGAAGAGATCGAGGTGGCTTTCGAAGCCACTCTGGAACAGATCAGAACCCGAATCGAAGCCTTCCTGGCTTTACCGCTCAAGCAGTTAAGTGCCGAACAACTCAAGGCCGAGTTGGCCCTGATCGGCACCTTCTGACACTGGAGACATGACGATGAGTAAAAGCCGTCTTTCTTTTTTGGATCGCTATCTGACGGTCTGGATCTTTCTCGCTATGGCGGTTGGTGTCAGCTTGGGCAGTCTGTTCGAGGGGCTGCCGGCCTGGCTTAACAGCCTTTCGGTGGGTTCGACCAACATCCCGATTGCCATCGGCCTGATTGTGATGATGTATCCGCCGCTGGCTAAGGTCAGGTACGAAGAGCTGCCGGAGGTGTTCAAGGACAAGCGCATTCTGGCCCTTTCGCTGATTCAGAACTGGGTGATCGGCCCAGTGCTGATGTTCGTACTGGCCATCGTGTTTCTCGCTGACAAGCCGGAGTACATGACCGGCCTGATCCTTATCGGTCTGGCGCGCTGCATCGCCATGGTGCTGGTGTGGAATCAGATCGCGGGCGGCAATAACCAATATGTCGCCGGGTTGGTGGCCTTCAACAGCATCTTCCAGATCCTGTTCTTCAGCGTGTATGCATGGATCTTCTTAGGTCTACTACCGCCATTGTTCGGCCTTCAGGGCAGTGTGATTGATACCAACTTTGTCAGCATCGCGGAGTCCGTGCTGATCTATCTGGGCATCCCATTTCTGGCCGGTTTCCTTACGCGCAGGATCCTCATCAGCCGCAAAGGCGAAACCTGGTACAGCCAACGCTTCATTCCACGCATCAGCCCGCTGACGCTGGTCGCGCTGTTGCTGACCATCGTGGCGATGTTCAGCCTCAAGGGCGACATGGTGTTGCAGTTGCCGCTGGATGTGCTGCGTATCGCTATCCCGCTGACCATCTACTTTGTGGTGATGTTTTTCATCAGCTTTTGGATGGGCAAGCTACTCCGCGCTGACTATCCACGCACCACTGCACTGGCCTTTACCGCTGCCAGTAACAACTTCGAACTGGCCATCGCTGTGGCCATTGCCACATTCGGCCTGGCCTCCCCGGTGGCCTTCGCTACTGTGATTGGCCCGCTGGTGGAAGTGCCGGTGTTGATCTCCCTGGTCGGCGTGGCCCTCTGGCTCAAGCGCCGCTGGTTCGATCATCCGAAGGGCGCCCTCGCTCAGGAGTAAATTTATGACTGAAGAAATGATCCCCAACCTCGATGCCGAACTGGTCGACCTGCCGACCCTCGATAAACTCGGCAGTACGCTGTCGGCTACACACAAACCGCGCATCCTGCTGCTCTACGGCTCGACTCGCGAGCGTTCGTTCAGCCGCCTGCTGACCGAAGAAGCTGCGCGCCTGTTGCAGCACTTCGGCGCAGAAACACGCATCTTCAATCCATCTGAGCTGCCGTTGCCAGACGACGTGCCGGACAGCCACCCCAAAGTGCAAGAACTACGCGAACTGGTGCTCTGGTCAGAAGGTCAGGTCTGGTGCTCTCCTGAGCGCCACGGCTCGATGAGCGCGGTGTTCAAGGCGCAGATCGACTGGATTCCGTTGACCATGGGCGCGGTGCGCCCAACCCAGGGTAAGACGCTGGCGGTGATGCAGGTCTGTGGCGGCTCGCAATCCTTCAACGTGGTCAACCAGCTGCGTGTGCTGGGTCGCTGGATGCGTATGTTCACTATTCCCAACCAGTCCTCGGTGCCGAAGGCCTACCTGGAGTTCGATGAAGCCGGGCGCATGAAACCCTCCGCATTCTACGACCGTGTCGTGGACGTAATGGAAGAGCTGGTGAAGTTCACATTGCTGCTGCGCGAACGGCAGGACTATCTGGTCGACCGCTATTCCGAACGTAAGGAGTCGGCGGAAGAACTCTCCAAACGCGTTAATCAACGCTCTATCTAAAGGACGACTGATCGTGCACCAACATCCGTATTCCGTTTTCACCACGACAGCTGTGCAAGGCCAATTGATCTTCACGCCTTGCCCAGGCACGAAAGACGCGTCGGTCGCTGAGGCGCTGGACTCTCTGAAGGAAGCAGGTGCTTCGGCCTTGCTGACGCTGATGCCGGTTGAAGAATTGAGCCAGAACGAAGTCGCAAATCTGCCAGAGCAGTGCCTGCAGCGTGGTATCGAGTGGTTTCATCTGCCCGTGGAGGATGACGAGGCACCTGGTGAGCCGTTTCAGGCTGCCTGGGAGACCAATCGTGAGCGGATCAAGCAATTGCTCATCGAAGGCAAGAATATTGCCATTCACTGCAAGGGCGGTTCGGGCCGTACTGGATTGATTGCAGCGCAACTGTTGATCGAATGCGGAGTGCCGTTCCGTGAGGCGATAAGTGAAGTGCAAGCGCTGCGTCCGCGTGCGATTCAGCACCCTGCACATATCAACTACATCAGCCAATTCGACATCGCGAAGTCGTAATTGCCCGCAGACAGCAGTCCCAAGAGAACAACAGCATGAGCATCAAAGTAGGTATCAATGGTTTCGGTCGCATCGGTCGTCTCGCCCTGCGTGCAGCCTGGGGCTGGCCAGAGTTCGAGTTTGTGCAAATCAACGATCCGGCAGGCGATGCAGTCACCCATGCGCACCTGATCAACTTCGACTCTGTGCATGGCCGTTGGCACAACGAAGCCAGCGCCGAAGGCGATCATGTAGTGATTGGAAGCAAGCGCATCAAGGTCACCGCGAACAAAGCGATTGCCGACACCGACTGGTCGGGTTGCGATCTGGTGATCGAGGCCAGTGGCAAGATGAAGACTGTGGCGGTGCTGCAGGCCTACCTGGATCAGGGCGTTAAGCGTGTGGTGGTCTGTGCGCCGGTCAAGGAGCAAGGCGCCTTGAATGTTGTGATGGGCGTTAACCAGCACCTGTTCGACCCGGCGCAGCACCGCATAGTGACCGCTGCCTCCTGCACCACCAATTGCCTGGCCCCAGTGGTCAAAGTGATCCACGAGAACCTGGGTATACGCCACGGCTCGATCACCACGATTCACGACCTGACCAACACCCAGAGCATCCTCGATCAGCCGCACAAGGATCTGCGCCGCGCCCGCGCTTCAGGCATGAGTCTGATCCCGACCAGCACCGGCTCGGCCACCGCCATTGCGGAAATCTTCCCCGAACTGCGTGGCCGTCTGAATGGCCACGCGGTGCGCGTACCGCTGGCCAACGCCTCGCTCACCGACTGTGTGTTCGAAGTGGAGCGCGCCACCTCGGTGGATGAAGTTAATGCGTTGCTCAAGGCTGCGGCAGAAGGCCCGCTGAAAAATATCCTCGGCTATGAAGTACGCCCACTGGTGTCCATCGACTACCGCACTGACCCGCGCTCATCGATCATCGATGCACTGTCGACGATGGTGATCAATGGCACTCAAGTGAAGATCTACGCCTGGTACGACAATGAGTGGGGTTACGCCAACCGCGCTGTTGAGTTGGCCAAACTGGTCGGTTTGGCCGATTAACAGGGAGCGATCATGAACGCGTTGTCAGCCCTTTCCCCGCAAGTGCGCCAGTACCTGTTAGTGACCGGCAATTACTGGGCTTTTACTCTCACCGACGGCGCCTTGCGCATGTTGGTGGTATTGCACTTCCATGCGTTGGGCTACAGCCCGCTACAAATTGCGTTCCTGTTCCTGTTCTACGAAATCTTCGGTGTCATCACCAATTTGGTCGGCGGCTACCTCGGTGCCCGCCTGGGTCTCAATCGCACCATGAACATTGGTTTGGGACTCCAGGTGGCGGCCTTGTTGATGCTGACTGTGCCCGCTGCCTGGCTGACCATCCCTTGGGTGATGGGGGCCCAGGCGCTGTCGGGTATTGCCAAAGACCTCAACAAGATGAGCGCGAAGAGCTCCATCAAGCTGCTCGTGCCCGACAACCAGCAAGGCACCCTTTACCAGTGGGTGGCAATTCTCACCGGCTCGAAGAACGCACTTAAAGGCGTAGGTTTCTTCCTGGGCGGTGCGCTGCTGGCATTGCTGGGCTTTACGGTTGCCGTGCTGGCGATGGCCGCGACTCTGGCGTTGATCTGGATAGCCAGTCTGTTCCTGTTGAAGAAGGATTTGGGCAAAGCCAAGGCCAAACCGAAGTTTCGCGACATTCTCTCCAAGAGCCGGGCGATCAATATCCTCTCGGCGGCGCGAATGTTCCTCTTTGGTGCCCGCGATGTCTGGTTTGTGGTGGCGTTGCCGGTCTACCTGAGTAGCGTGTTCGGCTGGGACTTCTGGAAGGTCGGTGGCTTCCTGGCGGCCTGGGTTATCGGCTACGGCATTGTCCAGTCCTTGGCCCCTAACATCACCGGAAAGAAGCGCGGCCACGTCCCAGATGGGTGGGCTGCCTTCGTTTGGGCGGCATTGCTGGCGGGTCTGCCTGCGGCAATCGCCCTCGGTCTCTCGGCGGGGTGGTCGCCTCACGTTGTGCTTCTAGGCGGGTTGATGGTGTTCGGCGCGCTGTTCGCGGTGAACTCTTCTCTGCACAGCTATCTCATCGTCTCGTATGCCAAAGAAGACGGGGTATCGCTGGACGTGGGTTTCTACTACATGTCCAACGCCCTGGGCCGACTGCTCGGCACCGTGCTGTCCGGCTGGATTTATCAGAGTTACGGATTGGAGACTTGCTTGTGGGTTTCCTCGGTCTTCGTGCTGCTGGCCGCTGTAATTTCTATCGCCTTACCCAGGCATGCCGAGGCGACTTTAAACCGTCAGATATGACGGAGTGATTCTCTGCGCGCTGCGCGCCGTGGGGTATATACCAAGGCCGGCTGCAGTCTGCTTCAGGCGGACTGATCGGCGAGAAAGGCCACGATCTCACTGACTGTGCTCCGTGCAGTTCGTGTTACGCCGATCAGCGTGGCGGAAGCCGAACCTGTCCACTCGCCGTAACCGACCAGCCACAGCCTTGGCTCTTCGGTAGAGTGGGTGCCTTCGACCTCAACGCGGCCCTCAGTGTTAATCACCCCCAGCGTATCCAAATGCTGAAGGGCTGGCCTGAATCCGGTACACCAGATCACCACATCCACGGCAGATTCAGATCCATCGGCCCAAATCACGCCATCGCGAGTGAAACGTTCAAAAGGGCGTACAGATTCGAGAGCTGCACGCTCACGGGCTTCTACAACTGGCGGCACCATTACAATGTCCCCCAACCCGCCGACGGGCCGGTCAATGACACGCCCTTCCTGCTGAGCTTTCAAGCGCTGAGTGGCACGCTCGAATAGTACCCGTCCATCCACTTCGTCAGGCAAAAACACCGGTTCAGTAGGGGTTACCCAAGTGGTCTCGGCGACTTTGGACACCTCGGCCAGAATTTGTGCCCCTGAATTACCGCCACCCACCACCAAAACCTTCTTGCCAGCAAACGCTTGTGCGTCGACATAGTTCGCGGAGTGCAATTGCCGACCGGCGAATAACTCGGCATCAGGGTAGCGAGGGATATACGGATTGCTCCAGGTGCCGGTAGCGCTGACCACAACCTTGGCATCCCAATACTTGTCGGCAGAGCGTACTCGTAAGCCAGATTCTGTACGTTCCACAGAAGCGACCCGAACTGGACGCTCAACCGGAAATTGGTAGCGCTGCTCATATTGGTTGAGGTAGTCGACCACATGATTTCGTGTGGGGTAACCATCTTGCGCGGGCGGCATCATCCAACCGGGGATCGAACTCCAGGTGGACGGGGAGAATAAACGCAGCGAGTTCCAGCCATGCCGCCAGGCACCACCGGGCTCTTCCTCCGCATCCAGGATAACGAATGAAAGTTGAGTTCGACGTAGGAAATACGCTACCGCCAAGGCTGACTGCCCCCCACCGATAATGACTACATCTAGCTGGCCACTGAACGAACGAGTCATGGGGAAACCTTAGGTTGGTGCTGGGCGGTAGCCAGTATAGCGAGTCAGGTTTGAATCCAACTGATCTAGCTCATGTGTTGAGGATTTTGTTCGACATCGATTGAACGCTTCGAATGACTGCTTACAGTTTCGGATTCTCGACCTCATAGCAGCTTGAATGTTTGACCGCCGCTGCTTTAGGATGAAAGCAGGAGATGGCATTCCTCCTTTAACCGCCTTTGTGCTGATGATGCCTACGTGAACCCTGGACAGGGTGCGTAGGTGTGCCTCCCTGTCCCCCCCAATTTAGGACAGGATCGTGAATTCAAACCTCATATCAGCTCTCTATCGCAATCTGCGGTTATCAGCACCTCCTCGGCTCTACCAGCCCAGAGGAGAATTGCAGCCATGCTGAAATCACTATTAGTTATCGCCATCGGCGCATCACTTGGTGCTTGGTTGCGTTGGTTCCTGGGCATGAAGCTTAACGCGCTGTTCCCGACAATTCCCCCAGGCACTGTGGTGGCGAACATGGTCGGGGGGTACATCATTGGCCTAGCCATCGCATTTTTGGCCGCATCTCCCTCCTTAAGCCCCGAATGGCGCCTGCTGATCATCACGGGTTTCTGTGGGGGACTTACCACCTTTTCCACCTTTTCAGCCGAAACAGTTGCCCTAATCCAAGAAGGGAGATTGCTGTGGGCACTTGGCTCGATTTCGTTGCACGTCGTGGGTTCGTTGGCGATGACGGCTGCCGGGCTTCTGTCCTTTCAAATGATTGGCACGCGTTGAGGAGATGAAAATGAAAGGTTTTCTGGTGATTTTCTTTACCCAACAGAACCGTCGTTATCAGGGAAAGATGCTGGGCGACTGGATCGTTGATTTAGCCAAGGAAATGGAGCTGCGTGGCGCGACCCTTTCTACAGGTATCGAGGGCTATGGGCATACTGGTCGGTTGCACTCCTCGCATTTTTTTGAACTGGCGGATCAGCCGACCGAAATTCGCATGGCTATCACCGAGGACGAATCCGAAAGGTTGTTCAAGCGATTGGAGCTTGAGGACATCTCCGTGTTTTACATAAAGACCCCAATCGAAATGGGCACCGTCGGCAAAAAGGCCAACTAGCCTCACCCCCTCATTCGAACCCTCGAGATATGAATATGAGCTATGCGGATATCCCTGCTGGAAACGCCATCCCCGATGCCTTTTTCACCGTTATCGAGATTCCTGCAAATCACTCGCCGATTAAGTACGAGGTCGACAAGCCAAGCGGACAAATTTTCGTCGACCGCTTCCTCAGCACCCCGATGTTCTATCCGGCCAACTACGGGTTTATCCCGAATACGCTGAGCGACGATGGTGATCCGCTGGACGTCCTGGTGGTTTGCCCTTATCCCGTGTCACCTGGCGTTGTCATTCGCAGCCGCCCGGTTGGTGTGATGTACATGACGGACGAAGCTGGTGCGGATGCCAAGGTGATCGCAGTACCTCATGACAAGCTGAGCTCTATGTACAGCAACGTGAAGGAGTGCTCTGACCTCCCTGCATTGCTGCTCGCACAGATCCAGCACTTCTTCGAAAACTACAAGGCATTGGAGCCGGGTAAGTGGGTGAAGATGGGCCGCTGGGGTAGTGCAGATGAAGCGCGGGAAGAGATTTGCAAATCGGTAGCTGCGTACGTTCCAAAATAGAAAGCGAGCCAGCCTACAGCGCTGAGGTGGGGAT
>NZ_JBOIBY010000210.1:0-1831 GCF_050739655.1 Pseudomonas sp.
CCGGTCAAGGCGTGGTCATGGAAACCTTCCAGATGTCGCAGACCCGCGGTTTCAAGACCGGCGGTACCGTGCACATCGTGATCAACAACCAGGTTGGTTTCACCATCAGCAACCCGCTGGACTCGCGCTCCACCGAGTACGCCACCGACGTCGCGAAAATGATCCAGGCGCCGATCCTCCATGTGAATGGCGATGATCCGGAAGCTGTATTGTTCGTGACCCAACTGGCTATCGACTATCGCATGCAGTTCAAGCGTGACGTGGTGATCGATCTGGTCTGCTACCGTCGTCGTGGCCACAACGAAGCTGACGAACCAAGCGGCACCCAGCCAATCATGTATCAGCAGATCACCAAACAGCGCACCACCCGTGAGCTGTATGCCGATCGTCTGACCCAGAGCGGTGTGCTCGACGCTGAGCGTGTTCAGGCGAAAGTCGACGAATACCGTAACGCGCTGGACAACGGTCTGCACGTAGTGAAAAGCCTGGTCAAAGAGCCGAACAAAGAGTTGTTCGTGGACTGGCGTCCGTATCTGGGCCACGCCTGGACCGCGCGTCACGACACTCGCTTCGACCTCAAGACCTTGCAGGAACTGTCCGCCAAGCTGCTGGAAATCCCGGAAGGCTTCGTGGTTCAGCGCCAGGTTGCGAAGATCTACGAAGACCGTCAGAAGATGCAAGCCGGCGGCCTGCCGATCAACTGGGGTTACGCCGAAACCATGGCGTACGCGACCCTGGCGTTCGAAGGTCACCCGATCCGCATGACCGGCCAGGACATCGGCCGCGGTACGTTCTCGCACCGTCACGCTGTGCTGCACAACCAGAAAGACGCGGGCACCTACATCCCGCTGCAAAACCTGTACGACGGCCAGCCACGTTTCGACCTGTACGATTCGTTCCTGTCCGAAGAAGCCGTACTGGCGTTCGAATACGGTTATTCGACTACCACGCCAGACGCGCTGGTTATCTGGGAAGCCCAGTTCGGCGACTTCGCCAACGGTGCCCAGGTGGTGATCGACCAGTTCATCACCAGTGGCGAGCACAAGTGGGGCCGTTTGTGCGGTCTGACCATGCTGCTGCCGCACGGTTATGAAGGTCAGGGGCCGGAGCACTCCTCGGCTCGTCTGGAGCGTTACCTGCAGCTGTGCGCCGAGCACAACATTCAGGTTGCGGTACCGACTACGCCAGCTCAGATCTACCACTTGCTGCGTCGCCAGGTGATTCGTCCGCTGCGCAAGCCATTGATCGTGCTGACTCCGAAGTCGCTGCTGCGTCACAAGCTGGCCATCTCGACACTGGAAGATCTGGCCGAAGGTTCGTTCCAGACCGTTATCCCGGAAATCGATGCCCAAGACCCGACAAAGGTCGAGCGTGTTGTCCTGTGTAGCGGCAAGGTCTACTACGACCTGCTGGAAAAACGCCGTGCCGAAGGCCGTGAAGATATCGCCATCGTGCGTATCGAGCAGCTGTACCCATTCCCTGAGGACGACTTGAAAGAAGTCCTGGCTCCTTACACCAACGTCAAAGCTGCCGTTTGGTGCCAGGAAGAGCCGATGAACCAGGGTGCGTGGTACTGCAGCCAACACCACATGCGCCGTAGCATCAGCAACCTCAACAAGTCTCTCGTACTTGAGTACGCGGGCCGTGAGGCTTCTGCCGCACCTGCATGCGGTTACGCATCGATGCACGCTGAGCAGCAGGAAAAACTGCTGCAAGACGCCTTTACTGTTTAACGCCTTCGCGCACCTGAAACCGAATTTAAGGAACCACAGATAATGGCTATCGAGATCAAAGCCCCCACTTTCCCGGAATCGGTTGCCGATGGCACCGT
>NZ_JBOIBY010000211.1:0-32957 GCF_050739655.1 Pseudomonas sp.
TAGTCGCGGTAGGGCACGGCGACGTAGGCGTGCTTGGGCCGTTCCTTGCTGCTATGGATGTGGATCTGCGTCGTCGGACTGTCCGCATTGCCGTCCTGGAAGGAAGGCAGGGCGCTGTGATCCTCGACATGCTCCTGAGGAACCTCGATGTAGCTAGAGAAGGCGGTCATGATCTGCAGCAGCGAGCGACTGCTGACAGCCAGCTCGTTGTCTTCGCCCCGCACCGGCGAATAGCGGAGGACGAATTGCTGTTGATCCTGCGGCATGTGCAGCAGGCTGCGCAGTTCCTTCTGCTTGGCGAGGATTTCCGGCTCGACGTCGTTACGCCGCATGAGTAGCACGCCGGTTCTGTCCTTGCTCTTGTCTTCTTCCACGCGCAATCCGACTGCCCCGGCTGCCTGGATGTCCCGCAGTAGCTGAAGGGCTCGGCGGAACTCGGGGTCGGCCTCGCGGACGGTGCCGGCCACCGCCGAGCGGTTGCGCACGCCGTTGAGCGAGTCTACGGTCAGGCCGAGGATGAAGTCCGCCGCATAGCCCGACTGCAGCAGCGAAAAGATGTTCTTCGGGTCGATGGGCGTGACCAGGCCGGCAAGGAAGCGCTGGCCGGTCAGCGGCACATAGGTGATGGTCGGGCGGTCGGTGTACTTGGCGCTGGCACCGAGCAACACGCTGTTGCCCTGGATGGCGTCCGCCGAGGAAATCTGTCCACCCAGGCTGCCGCCGGTTTCCAGGGAATAGCCGGCGACGATTGAGGACACTTCGACGAACACCGGCAGGTCCATGTAGCGCAGCTTGACGATGTTCAGCAGGGTTTGCTGCTTCCAGGAATCGGCCACCGCCGAGCTGTAGTCGAAGCGGTCCACCGCGACGGTACCGGGGCCGATATGGCTACAACCACTCAGTGCGAGGAGGGCGACTAGCCAGGTGGCCGCAAGCCCGCCGTGGCGTCTCGTCCAGAGGGCAGGGTGGGGCGCCATTCATTCCTCCTCGACCAGCACTTGCACGCGTCCGGAGTGCGCAGCCTTGACCAGTACTGCGTGGTCGCGCGCTGTCTGGTCCGCATACAGCAGGGCGAAGTCGCCCACGGACCGGTCGAAGGCGTCACCCTTGCCCAGGTAACCGCTGATGGTCGCGGCGTCGCCGGACTTGGCGTGGGCGCGCGCCAAGGTCAACCCGCAGATGTCGGCGTAGCGCTCCAGTTGGGTGGCAGTGACGCTCTCGACCGGCACCGACAGCTTCATGTCGCGTAGCTGCCGGACGAAATAGTCGCGTCCGCGACGGCTGCGCGTCCAGCCGAGGAAGATGTCACTGGAGGACTGCATCAGGCGCTGGCCCATGACCACCCGTTGGCCCTGGTTGTTGTACTGGCTCTTGCCTGCATATGGCGCCAGTACCAAGAGACAGGACTCCTTGAACTGCAGGATCAGCGGGGCGTTCCCCTCTGAGAACATCAGTACGATGAAGCAGCGCGTGCCGACGCTGCCGATGCCCACGACCTTCAGCGCAGCGTCCACCATGCGGTAGCGGTCGAACAGTACACGGCGTTCGTCGGAAAGACTGTCACGGTAATCGGCCAGATTCTCCCGCACCCTGTCCATGAAGTCGGCCTCGGCGACATGGTGAATGATCGGCGGTTGGTCGACGATGCGCGGATTGCCGGCGACCTGCTCAGCAATTTTCGGGAAGGTGTTTTCCACCACCCGCTCGTGGGCGCGGTCGATCAACTGCTGGCGGAACTTGCGAACCTTGTCGTCAGGCGCCATCTCCAGCAGCGTCTGGGTGTCCAGGCGCGAATACCAGACCTGCAGCGGGCTCATTTTCGAATAGACGCGCAGATTCTCGCGGTAGGCGCGTACGCAAGTGATGGCCGTGTCGCGTGCAGCAGTGTCGGATATGCCATTGTCGCGCGCGGCCACCGCGAAGCTCACGGCCAGGCGCTTGATATCCCATTCCCAAGGTGCGGGCAGGGTTTCGTCGAAGTCGTTGAGGTCCAACACCAGGTTGCGTTCGGGGGTGGCGAAAAGGCCGAAGTTGAGCAGGTGACAATCGCCGCAGGCCTGCACCTTAACGCCGATATTGGGTCCCTTGGCCAGGTCATGGGCCATGAGCGCGGCCGAGCCGCGCAGGAAGGTGAAGGGGCTGCGCAGCATGCGCCCGTAGCGGATTGGCACCAGTTCCTTGAGGCGGCCACGGTTGGATTTTTCCAGGATGGCCATAACATCGCGCTGGCGGCCGGGCGACTTCCAGATGGCATGTGCTTCGCGAGGGGTGTCATTACGCAGCTGTTGTCCGTTGGCAATGCGCTCTTCGCGGGAGCGGAACTGCGATGCAGGTTCGGCCTTCGCGAATCTATTGCTGGAGGATTTTTTGTCGGAGGCCATGATGCTGTCGTCCCCGAAGTGATGTGGACGTGGAGGCAGCGCACTCACTGCACCGACTCCTCGGATTAACGGAATCCAATATGTCGGCTCGTGATCTCTGCGCCGGTCTTGCTCATTTCAAAATAGATCAAATTGCTGTGGACGGCTTGCAGGGCTTTTTCCAATTGCAGCTCGCTCTGCCAGGGGGCCGGCCAACGGCAAAATCGCGAGTGCGGCGTTGATGAGGCCCCTTTGATAGTGAGACGTCGCCGGCTATTCCAAGGCAATCGACAGCGTGAAAAATAGCAGCAATCAACTGAGCATCATCGAGCACCTTGGGGGCGGAGTGAGCGTCTGCCGTGCTACATAATTCGCATGGTTTTCGCTGCTCGTCAGCTACCCATAGTTTGGATGTCTCACCCTTCGATTATTGAACAGGACACGCCGCGCACTGAGTTGATCGAGATCAGAAAATCGTCGATCAGGCGCGCGTTATCTGGTGACAGTACCAATATCCCGGCTCTATCCGCTGTGTTGCCAAGGTAACGCCAGCGTTCCAAGGCCAACGTGCCTCCCCCGGCCCAGGGATTGCCACCTGAGTAGCGGGCCAGCATCCAACCGGCGAGGAATAACATCGTCAGGGACGCGCCATTGGATAGGCGAATTACGAGCGCAGTCCGATCGATCAACAGGAACGGAATGACTAAGGGAAAAGTCGCCAGCAACACGAGCAGAAAGGTGCCCAGCGCGCCCTTGAAATCATCCAGGTCCAATCGAGTGGGAATGGGCCTGTCGGCATCGCGCAACAGGTGCGAGCGCAGCATCTCCAACCCTTCCGGACCTGTCGATTCGGCAATCCGTGGCGGTAGCGCATCGGCGATTAGGGCGCGACCTTCTTCCGGGGTGGCATCGTGCTGCAAGCGAGCCAGAAGCGTTCGTTTACGCGTGCGCTCTGTCCAGGTATCGACAGCAAGCTGCGTGCCTGTGACTTAACCAAGTTGCGAGTACGAGATATAGCCCATGGAGAACATGTATCGTCGCGGGCCATCGTGATGCAGCAGAAAACTCAACATCCGGTGAAATTTGAAATCACTGAGCAAACGCTATGCTTAACACACCGCAGGAACGGTTGAATGCAGTCCTGACGGCATGAGCGCCGGGAGCAAAGGTAGGGAGATGAGGCTGCCATTTGAATAGAGTATCGAATGATGAAAATGCTACTGATGGTCGAGTTCCCGAATGAACCCTTCAACGCTCTCGTCAGATCCGGGAAGATCGGCGAAATCATGGGGCGTATCCTGGAGAGCATCAAACCGGAGACTGCCTACTTCACCGAGCAGGAGGGAATGCGCGGCGGGATTTTCCTGATCAACGTACAAGACTCATCTGAGATCCCCAGTTTTGCAGAACCTTTCTTTCTCAACTTCGAGGCGACCTGCAAGTTCCGCCTTGCCATGAATCCGCAGGACCTGCAAAGAGCCGGTCTGGACGCGCTCGGAAAAACATGGGGGTGAGGGCGATCAGCATGGGGCGGTTTACACGCCCCAAATCCTACTCTGTCTTGGCGCAATCAAGTCTCGACGAGCAATCGGGGACAGACCACGATATTGATGCTGCTGGCCGCCCGTCTGCCTGTCACGACGGGCGGGAGTCGACCCATTGCTGCCCTTCATGCAGGGCAGCAATGGGTCATCAGTTGAAAAGTCGGATTTTCAGCTCGCCAGAACTCAGGCATGACTTCCACGCGTCGCGTGGGAACGATCAACCTCAATCAAAACTGCTTTGATGCGCTGGCGATGCGCTGGTACTTACGCAGCTGCCGGTTAATGCTGCGGATATCCAGAAAAAATATTTCTCCGCTACGCCAGAGCAGCATCCACGCGGTGACGGTAACGACTCCCACGGGGATGGTGCCTTCAATGCCCAGAGCCGTGCCTGCCAGCACCAAGGCCAGTGCCAAGCCCAGGAGTGTCAGCGCTACCAGCCGTTGGGTGCGAATATCCCCTCTGAGTTGTTCGCTCTTTTCCGCAAAGGTATTGCTGATGGCTTGCTGCAGGCGTTCTCGCTCATCTTCCGGGCAGCGAATGTGCAGGCACAGCTCGGGGTGATACCAGGCGCTATCTGACAGGTAGTCCACCAGCTCGGTGCTTAGCTTGGGGTTGTCCGGCGAGGCAAACGGATTGAGGTAATCGTGGGTGATCGTCAGATCGATTTTTTTAGTCATAACGAACCTTTACCTGGTTGAACTGTGGACGGAGACTTTGGTGTTCGAGGTAAAGCTAGTCGCAAGACAGCTGCTCTGCCTGATCGGCAGTTGCACGCGCTGTTGCAGGAGCGGATTTATCCGCGATGCGTTGGCTGAATGTGCGCCGCGACCGTCTCCATCAGCGCTGATTGTTATCACGCTCTCCGTGAGGGACATCAGGCAGCGGGCGGCGCATGCGCGGATAAGGGCTAGAGGCAGTTATTGGCCTGTTTCAGCCCTTCGTGACAGGCAAGAATCGGCCACAAGTAGCCATTCAGATATGGCTATGGAGCTTGATTCGATACACCTCATGTTCCCAGCGCTTCACACGGCGCTCCTTACCCGTAGTACATTTTTTTTGCATTGAGCAGGACTGGTAGCCTTTTCCACCGCCGATATTGACGAGTGCGACACGCAGTGGCGAGTTGTTGCAAATACAGGGAACTTTACCAGCATCACGTAGCAGATAACATGCTCAACAAAAGTTGCAATCTGTCTGTTCCTGCTACGAACCATTGACTCTCCCGTTACGGGCACACCCTATGCTGAAAGCTCAACTTTCAGGGTGTAGTGATGATGAGCAAACGGGTACTGGTGATTCTGGGTCACCCCTCAACTGACAGTTTCTGTGGTGCGTTGACCGAGAGTTATGTCGAGGCGGCAACGATTGCCGGGCATGATGTGCGCCTGTTACGACTGGATGCATTGAGCTTCGATCCGGTACTGCACGATGGCTACAAACAGACTCAGCAACTGGAACCCGATCTGCTCAAGGCCCAGGCTGATATCACGTGGGCTGAGCACTTGGCATTTGTCTTTCCGATTTGGTGGGGCGGAATTCCGGCCTTGATGAAAGGCTTTTTCGATCGGATATTCTTGCCCGGTTTCGCCTTCAAGTACCGGGAAGGTAAAGCCTTTCCCGCCAAGCTCCTGAAAGGACGAACCGCTCACCTGCTGGTCACGATGGATACTCCACCGTGGTACTTCAAATGGGTCTATCGCATGCCTGGCCTGCACCAGATGCGCAAGACCACGCTGGAGTTCTGTGGCATCAAACCGTTGAAGACCCTGACGTTTGGACCGCTACTCGGTTCCAGACCCAATCAGCGGGAAGCCTGGCTCAAGCAATCTCGGGATATCGCTAGCCAATGATGCACACATATGCAGCATCTCATTGCAACAGGCGATGCCAGCTTCATCCTTGCCAGTGCTCTGCCATTTGACACCCTCTGGTGACCGACTTCGTATACCTATGTAAAGATGCGGCGCGCCAATGCGCGCGCCCCGTTCATGTACGTCAAAAAGGACTTTTCATGTATATAGGCAAAGCAGCCCAGTTGTCGGGCACGACAGTTAAAACCATCCGCCACTATGAAGATATTGGCTTGCTACCGCCGCCCCAGCGCGAAGGCAAATATCGAGTTTATAACCAGCAAAGCGTCGAACTGCTGACGTTCATCAAATGCGCTCAGCAATTGGGCTTCAAACTTAAGGAAATGCAAGCGATCCTCCAGGATCACCGGGGCAAGGAGCTGCCCTGGGATTTGGCGAATAAGGCGATCGCCAACAAAAAACTAGAGCTGATGACCAAGATTCAAGGGTTGCAGGAGGTATACGCCGCGCTCGAGGAGTTTGAAACCAGCCTCAAGGACGCCCAGGATCAGTGCCAGTTTGAACATTTCGCCAAAACCGCATGAACCAACTTGTTACATGGACTGGTGAAGCGCTGCGCGCTGTGTAGATAAGTTAGCCCCCGGGTCCCGACATGGATTCACACGCGGACGGATGAGGGGTCAAGGCAATACAAGTCAGCGCTGGAATGACCGCTCTTGGCCGGCTGACGCCCTTCGAAACCGAACGCAATGAGGCTGTAACCTTTAAACCCCACCTCCCAAAACTCAGCCGCCACCTGCGAGCATCGCTACGCCCACTAATCGACTTGGTGATGCCAACCACTCGACAGAAGTCGCAATTCAATCCGGGCAATCTTGTCATTTGCCAAGGCTTAGGGCAGGGTCGATACCACTGAGATCCCTGCCAAAGGAGTCACCCCATGTCAAAGCTATATCCCAGCATCGATCCCGAGGGGCTGGTCGAGTACTCAGTGGTCTACACCGACCGCTCGCTCAACCACATGTCGCAGTCGTTTCAAGGCGTGATGAAGAACATTTCCAGCACCCTGAAACAGGTCTACAACGCCCAGGCTGTTGCGGTGGTCCCGGGAAGTGGCACGTTCGGCATGGAAGCGGTGGCGCGACAGTTTGCCACCGACCAGCAATGCCTGGTGATACGCAACGGCTGGTTCAGTTATCGCTGGAGCCAGATCCTTGAGATGGGCAACATTCCTGCGGCCACCACGGTGCTCAAAGCCCGACCCGTCGAAACGGGTCGCCAGGCTGCCTACGCCCCACCCCCTCTGGACGAAGTGCTGGCAGCCATTGCGGCTTCGAGGCCGCAGATTGTCTTCGCCCCCCACGTTGAAACCTCATCAGGGATTATCCTGCCCGACGACTACCTGCGGGCGGTCGGCGACGCCGTGCATGCGGTGGGTGGCCTGTTCGTGCTGGACTGCATCGCCTCAGGCACGATTTGGGTTGATATGCACAAATGCGCCGTCGACCTGCTGATCAGCGCACCGCAGAAAGGCTGGAGCGCTTCCCCTTGCTGCGCCCTGGTGATGCTCAGTGCTTTGGCCCTCGAGCGCATCGAGCAGACGCAAAGCAGCAGCTTCGCGTGCGACCTGAAAAAGTGGCTTCAGATCATGCAGGCCTACGAGCAGGGCGGACATGCCTACCATGCGACCATGCCCAGCGATTCCCTCGCGCGGTTTAACGAAGTGATGAAAGAGACGCAAGCCTACGGATTCGACAAGGTCCGCGACGAACAACAGGCCTTGGGCGATCGGGTGCGCGCCATGCTGGCTGGCAAAGGCTTCAAAAGCGTGGCCGCAGCCGGCTTTCAGGCCCCTGGCGTGGTGGTGAGCTACACCGATGATGCCGACATCAAGAGCGGCAAGAAATTTGCCGACCACGGCCTGCAGATCGCCGCCGGAGTGCCGTTGCAATGCGACGAGCCGGCCGACTTCCAGACCTTCCGCATCGGTCTGTTCGGACTCGAAAAACTGCACAATATCGAGCGTACGGTCAGCACCCTCGAGCAGGCACTGGACGAGGTGATGGTTAACTAAGCCCTCATCTTTTCCGCTGCACATAACGGAAAAGTCCCTCCTTTCATGCAGAAGCGATCCTTCTGTGTGAAGGGGATCGCCGCTGAGCTTGAAGCCTTGAGCGAATTACCGGACAAGCCCAGCGGCACGCCCCAACAGACGCCAGGCGTCTCCCGCCTTTTCTGCATTGGTCGAGGCGCTGAAATATAGACGGTGAGCGTTCTGTATTCGACGCGTTGCAACGACATGCCCCTGTCGGGGCCTGAGTCATCGATGGCAAAGCCGCCGGTCACCTACTGTCATTCTTTTCGCACAGGGGTTCAAACTGCGAGGTGCGACTCTAACGGAGGCGTACGAAAATGAGCACTACCATACTGAGCGCGATGACCGTAGCGCTGCTAACCGCAGCCTGCCAGACAGCGCTTGCAGACTCATCTACACAGCAAAATCGGATCAGCACCTTGGGCGAACCCACTGCCGATGCATCTGGATTTATCCAGGCGGTCGGGAGAAATGGGTCACACTCGATGCATCCCAACGCGCCTTTAACAGCCGAGCAATTTGCTGACGAAGACGTAGAGGTGCTACAGCAAACCGGGAGTGAATAGCCACATTCCCCAAGGTGCAACCGACACCACCGCATGAATGCTCGAAGTCCGCCGCCGTCAACGGCCGTTGCTGGAGTTACAATCATCCAGCACGGCACCCAAAATCCGGCCTTCGCGGGCTTCGAGCATGCAAGACTCAACGTCCCGTTGTCCAAAAGCCCGGCAATCGAGCGAGCGGGTGAATAAAACGCACTGAATTCGTCGAGCGCACGCCTTTGAATTCAAAACACTGTTTACTTCAGCTGCGTTCTTATTTCGGTTCCAGGCACGAAAAACTTGCTCGGATCATCCACCTTCTTCAGGTCAACCAAGGCTCGACAAATGCAGTGTGAGAATTCTTTCTGCAACGTGTCGGGGTCTGTCCATGAAATTTGCGATGCGGGCACGTGTTGTCCCTCGGGCGATTTGTAGCAAACACAATTGTCCAGCCGGGTGATGCCGTTATCGCTCTGGCAAGCAGTGGTCAGTAAAGAGACGGCGACGAGCATGACGAAGCGTTTCATTGGCTCCCCTCTGAGGCTGTTGTGAAGGGCTAAAACTGGATAGACCGCTTAAAAAGCCCGACAGTAGAAGCAAGCTTAGCTCGCATTTTTCATCGCTCCATCCGCAGCCGATGGCGGCCCTTCGTGATGGGCGAAAACCGGTCAACAGCTGTTGGTCGGTGTCGATGAAATACGGGGGTTCCAATTGCAAATAAACACCGGGAAATACTCGGTTTGATCTAGGCTTGAATGAAATCACGCGGGAGAAAAACACCATGTCCCTCGCTCCCACAAACCTGTTGTCCCTGGCTTTGGGTGTGTTCTTTTTCACAGCCGTGTGCGGACAAGGGGTAGCAGACACCGACTCCCCACCGGCAATACTGCCATTGGAATCGGAGACTGCACCAAAACTCATTGCCTACCCGCCACTTGCCGAGCCACTCGCCCGTGGTGTTGTCATTATTCAGTATCGAACAGAACACGCCAGGATCATGCCGGTATTTGGCAAAGCG
This sequence comes from Pseudomonas sp., assembly GCF_050739655.1. Taxonomy (GTDB): domain Bacteria; phylum Pseudomonadota; class Gammaproteobacteria; order Pseudomonadales; family Pseudomonadaceae; genus Aquipseudomonas. Next base: position 9,374 of record NZ_JBOIBY010000211.1, read on the forward strand.
GCTGCTGATGTATCACCACGTCTGAGTCACCTCCACGTGACCGTCGACGACTGGAAAGGTACATGGGCGCACACCAGCGAAGACCCGATTATCCTGGTTGGACTGACGCCCGGCACTCACAAGGTTCTTCTTGAAGTGGCCGACCCGACTCACAGGATTCTCACCAGTACGACGTTAAGTTTTACAGTTCCAGAGAAGAAACCAGCGGACGCTCCCCACGTTGACGATGATCACGCAGTAAAGCCATGACTGTTCCACTCTTGTTTTTAGTGTTGGGTCATCGTAGGACTTTAGATACGTTATAAAAATTTATCGCAGCCCCGTTTATAAGCAGTTATTTGACGTCATAACCATGTCAATAGTGCACTCGTCATTGCACGACTCATCCGCTTGCTCTTTTAAAGAGCGATGCTAACGTGAGATCAGTGGCGCGTTGCCAGGGTGAAGCCAAACGAAAGCAAATCTGGCCAAGCAATAGAGTAGTTGTGGGTGAATAAAAGATGTGCCGCCTATACAAATAAGGGAGCGTGGATATGCGCGCACAGAAGCGGTTTTATTCGTTGGACAGTTTCAGAGGGCTCATGGCTGTTTCAGTGGTGCTCTATCACTTACGCATTAGTGGCAGCTTTACCGAGTGGTTATTTTTTCGCCATGCCGAAGTATTTGTCTCGTTCTTTTTTGTACTCAGTGGTTTTGTCTTGACACATGCCTATGGCAGCGCCGTGCAATTTAATTTTCGCAGATTTTTCATAACGCGCACCTTCCGTTTGTTACCGCTGCACCTGGTCATGTTGGCAGTTTTTATATTATTAGAGTGCGGCAAATATATTGCTGTCCAAAAAGGCATGGCGTTCAACAATGTGCCGTTTACTGAAAAATTTTCCCCGGCCGAAATTTTGCCTAATGCGCTTCTATTGCAATCCTGGACACATTTGACTAATCCACTGTCGTTCAACTTTCCGTCCTGGAGCATCAGTATCGAGTACTACACCTATATGATCTTTGCCGTGATCCTGAGTATTGCCTATGGCGTCAGGATGTGGGTATGGGCGACGATTGTTTTCTTTGCCCTGGCGCTGATCTATGCGGGCAACACCCTCTTCACCATCGAATCGCTGCGGGGCCTCTCCTACTTTTTTACCGGCTGCCTGGCTTACGCCGTGTACCTGAAACTACCCCGCCCCAGCCGGGGTAATGCCTGGTTGCTGACAGTGCTGGAAGTGGTGGCGGTTGCAGCGGCGCTGGTATTCGTCGTCAACGATTTTACCGCCAAGTCATTGGTGGCCAGCCCGGTGTTCGGTGCCATCGTTGTGATATTCGCCTTTGATGGCGGGGCGGTGTCTCGACTATTGGCAGGAAGGGTCTTCAGTTTTCTTGGCAAATTGTCTTATTCCATCTACATGACCCACGCAGCCATTCTATTTTGCGTAGTGTCGGCGTTCATGGTGGGAAAAAAGGTCATCGGCGTTGACATCGCACCGATGATCGACGGGATTCGCTATCTGGACACGGGTAATACACTGTTCAACAACGTTATCGCTTTGCTGGTAGTGGGAGCGGTAGTCCTGGTGTCAATGTTCACCTACCGATATGTCGAGATGACTGGGCAAGCCCTTGGTCGAGCGCTTGGCAACAACCCCGCACACGGAAGTCCTGTGCTTAGACCTGATGCTGACTAAGCGCTGGGCGAAGCAATGCAACTACGCTTGGTAACCTGAACAGCGTTTTCAAGGAGAGAAGATGAGCACGGTTTTATCCTTCTACGCGCTGTGTGTGGTGGTTCTGTTTTTCAAGATGTTCGCAATTTCCTGCTATCAGGGCTTCTATCGAATCTCTCGGATGACGTTCAAAAATGTGGAAGACGCGAAGCTCGTTGGTCGTACGCCCAGCGCGGAAGAACTTCCCCAGGTCACCAGGGCGAAAAATGCGTGGCTGAATGATCTTGAGAACATTCCGCTGTTTTTTGCGTTGGGTGGACTCTGTGTGATGCTCGATACGCCAGCGGAACGCACGATCTTGTTGCTTTGCATCTTCACTGTCGCGCGCATGGTGCACACTTTTACGTATCTGGCAGCCTGGCAACCGTGGCGCACGATTGCCTACTTTGTTGGCATCGGGTGTCTGATGGGGTTGGCCGGGATGATCGTTTCAATACTGGTCAATCAAGCTGGATGGGTTTGATTCGCCAACAGCCGGGATGCTCTGACGCAGGGGCGGCGAGCGTTTAGGCAATGTTTCGCGAACCGGTATTTCAAGCATAGGCGCTGTTGAAGTTACGGGCCTCTTCGCAGGCAAGCCTTGCTCCTACAGGTTTGGGTCGCTGCTTAACGCTGGCAGCCTGACCCCCTCAGCACCCTATATCGCTGCGCAAGTCAGCTTTCTGAGGAAACGATCGTGTCATCAGAGGCTTCAGCCGCCAGCTTTAAACGGTCAGCTTTACTGATGTATTTAGGCTTGCGCGGTGCCAGTTTGGCGTTGGCCTTTTTGGCGTGAGCCTCTAATAGCTGCTTTATTTTTTTGCGGCGATTCATGTTTTTCTACTCGGCGGGAAGTTTCTGGATGATATCAGCTAAATCGGTTGGTCCAGATCCCTGTGCAACAGTCCCGAGCCGTGAGAACACCAGCCACACGAACAGCAGCACACTGCAGGCAATCAGGATCGATGCGACGGCAATCAAAGGCTCGATTTGCGGCCAACCCTTGAGCCGTAGAGTAAGTGCGCCGAGCAGTACCGGTACGCCAAGGTTATACGCCCAGAATTGAATGGCTGCGACGCGCCCTTCGGTCATGGAGGGTTGCAGCGTGCCGATCAGTCCGAACAGTGCCATCGACACCCATCCCAACAGATTGATGTGGGCATGCACCGCCTACAGCGAGTGGTCGCCCGTTGCACCCATCGTCACACCCAGCACCACGCCAATGGCAAAGTAAATGGCAGCAAGCCGAAACCAGGTTCGTGAACGGGGATTGTGATTCATGGCATTCACCTCATTGCGCCCTGAGGCGCGCCTTTCCCTCAATTGAGGCGTTGATCAGTGAGACGGCCGCTGATCGTGACATGACGCCACTGGAGCAGCTCTGGCGGCCGGGAGACGATCCGGTAAAGGGCATTGGTGTGGCGGCGAACGCGTTGCACAAACTGTTGATCGACGACGAAATCGGCCTGCATGTGATGGAGCGCTCATTCATGACGGTGTGGCTCGAAAGCGAGTCCCACGAGCCCCTGCGACCGGGGCGGCGCATGAACTATATCGAGCCGATTGTCGACTCACTCAAAGACGTGCTCACGCCCCGGGCACGCAAACGCCTGAAGCAGGCGCTGTCGATCGTCATGGGCACCGAGGCCATGATCGCTGTGCGTGATATCGGTGGTGCAAGCGTCGAAGAATCCATCGGCACTGCCGCCTGGGCCGCTCGGGCGCTCGTTCGTCAGGCGCTGGAAGAGGCTGAGCGAGCACGACGCTAGGGGAGAGCAAGTGGACCCGCCAGAGCGGCGGGTCCGAACGGTGGATCAGAGCAGTGAATCAGAGCTTCGGCAACTGCCCGATGCGCCCCATCATCTCGGTCACGATTTGCAAGTCCAGCAGGAATTGCTCCGTGGTCTTGAACTCGTTGTCATTGTGGCCAGTGTATTTGACGTCCGGCATGGCGAGGCCGAACTGCACGCCGTTGGGCAGTTCATGAACCGAAGTGGCGCCGGCGGAGGTGCCGAACTTGTGTTCCATGCCGAGGTTTTCGCTGGCCACCGCGAGCAGGGCCTTGACCCATTCACCCTCGGGGTTGCGGTACATCGGTTCGGCGATCGAGTAGTCGAAGGCTGGTGCGATGTGGGTTCTCTTGCTCCAGGCGTCCAGCTTCGAGGCGATTTCGGTTTTCAGCACCTCCGGCGATTTGCCCTTCGGCACGCGCAGATTAACCGCGAGCTTGAAGGCCCTTTCATCCAAGCCGACATAGGTCAGAGACGTGGTCAGCGGACCCATGAACTCATCGGAAAAACCGACACCCAGTTTGCCTCCCAAATAGTCCAGCCCCCAGTTGTCGGCAGCGTAGCGGGCGGCGTCGGTGATCTGGTTGTGTTTGAGCGCAACCTTGCCGTCCAGACCGTTGATGAAGTCAAGCATCCTCGCCACCGGGTTGATGCCGGACTCAGGCTCGGAGGAGTGAGCGGAAACACCAGTGACCGTCAGCATGACGTTCTTGCCGTCGACCTTGGCGTCGACTTTGAAGTTACCGCCATTGCGTTTGACGTATTCAGCGCCGGCCTTTTGCAGGGCAGCCGCCAGTTGCTTGGGCTTGTCAGTCACCAGGGTCGCGACAGAAGTCGATGGAATCTGGTTGGTGGCCAGGCCGCCGGTCATCGAGATGATTTCTGCGCCTTTGCCCTCGGCGGTGCGCTTGGGAAAGCTGGCCATGACGGTGCCATAGCCTTTTTCGGCGATGACTACCGGGTAGCCGCCATCGAGCGCCAGGTTGTAGTTCGGGGTCGGGTTGCGTTCGAAGTAGTAGGGGATGGCATCACCCGTGGTTTCTTCGGTGGTGTCGACCAGCAGTTTGAAGTGGCGTGCCAACGGCAACTTTTCTTCCTTGATGATCTTCATGGCGTAGAGCGCCACCACGATGCCGTTCTTGTCATCCTCGGTGCCCCGGCCATACATTCGATCGCCGATCAGGGTGACCTTGAACGGATCGAGGCGGGTGCCATCCTGCAGCACCCAGTTCTCTGGTGTTACCGGAACCACATCGGCATGGGCGTGAATGCCCACGACTTCATCGCCGCTGCCTTCTAGGGAGATTTCATAGACGCGGTTATCGATGTTGCGAAAGTTCAGGTTGAACGCCTGGGCGAGGCCCTTGATCTTCTCGGCGATCTTGATGAACTCCGGATTGTCGTGCTGCTCAACGCCGTCCACGCGCATGGTGGGGATGGCCACCAGTTCCTTCAGGGTCTCGGTCGCCGCGCTACCGTATTTCACCCGTGCATAGAGCCCGAGCAGGCGATGGATTTCGTTTTGCTGCTCAGGGGTGAGCGTCTTGTTGTCGAGGAAGGCACTGATGGCCGGGCCGAGGTCGTCGCTTTTGGCGATGTCACTCTTGGCCAAACCGCCCAGGAACTGCCTGAAATCGGTGACGGAGCTGTCACTGAACGTCTTCAGGATGATCGCGCTCTGTTGTGGCGTGATGTTGGCGTGGGCAGCGGTGGTGAACGACGAAAGGCTGGCGAGCATCAACGTGGTCGCAGCCAGGTGCTTGAGTGAAAAATCCATTGCTGGGGGCATTCCTTTGCAGGCAGTTTGTGGGAAATGTCTGATCGTTTAGTCAGAAACATTTCCAAGCTAACACCGCGAAGGCGTGAAAAGGGAGCCCTTGAAATGGGATGTGTCGCACAGAAATGCAAAAGCGGCGCAGAAACGAAAATCTTTCTATCAATGCTTGCATTCGGCCAGCACCACTTGGCAGGTACTTGGCGTGCCGCCGGACCGACCTGCGTAGCGTATGCAATTGGTCAGGGATTTCTGGCGAGCCGCGTTCAAGGTATCGCCCCAGGCGAGGCCGCCTTCGCCGACAGTGGGCAGGGCTTTTGCGTAGCAGGCTGAGCCGATGCTGGCGGACGCATAACGAGGGGTGTTGGCTTTGCTTGCACACCCGGCAGTCATCGCCAGGTTGACAGCAAGCAGGGAAAGCAGGAGCCGTGTTGAGTGTGAGTGAGTGTTTTTAACTGTCATCGCGTTTCCCCGTACCAACAGGTTGAAGGCGTGACGTCCAGTCTCGCGTGGGCGGCTCTGTGCTGATTCGCCTCTAACGAGTCTAGTTGCGGATATCCATTGCGCGGGCCGATTTGAGGATGTTGGATGAGCGGCCTCGAGCAGTGCATACCGTGCGAGATTCCCGGTTTTGACGGTAACTGGCTGTTTTCCATAAAAAAATGTGTCCGTAGGGCTTCACAGACGCCATTAATGTTGGTAAATTTCGCGCACTTTCGCAGGGGCCTTCCCAAGGCTTGCAGGCTGCGAAGTCAAAAAACGAGTGCCAAGCACTCGCAGTAGTAGATACAGGGGCGTCGCCAAGCGGTAAGGCAGCAGGTTTTGATCCTGCCATGCGTTGGTTCGAATCCAGCCGCCCCTGCCATTTCTTCTCATATCTCAGAAAATCACTCACTCGACAGTCAATGCCCGAGCGAGAGCGATTGTCTTTTATCCCGTCTTCCAAGTCACTGGCTGCACAGCCTTAAAGGTGATCGGCATCTATCACGGCCTTGGCAAAGGCCTGCGGATCTTCCTGCGGCAGGTTGTGGCCAATGCCACCGTTGATCAGGCGGAATTCGTATTTGCCGGTGAAGCGCTTGGCGTAATCCTCGGGGTTAGGGTGCGGTGCGCCGTTGGCGTCACCCTCAAGGGTGATGGTTGGCACACCGATGGACGGTGCGGTGGCCAGCTTCTGTTCCAGCGCTTCGTAACGGCTCTCACCCTGCACCAGCCCCAGGCGCCAGCGGTAATTGAACACGGTGATGTCGACATGGTCGGGGTTTTCCAGCGCTTTGGCGCTGCGGTCGAAAGTGGCATCGTCGAACGCCCATTTCGGTGAAGCCAGTTGCCAGATCAGCTTGGCAAAGTCATGGGTGTTTTTCTCGTACCCGGCGCGACCACGATCCGTGGCGAAGTAGAACTGATACCACCATTGCAGTTCAGCCTTGGGTGGCAACGGGTTTTTCCCGGCCGCCTGGTTGCCGATCAGATAACCGCTGACCGAAACCAGCGCCTTGACCCGTTCTGGCCACAACGCCGAGACAATGTCGGCCGAACGCGCGCCCCAGTCGTAGCCACCGAGCACGGCTTGTTTGATCTTCAACGCATCCATGAAATCGATGACATCACTGGCCAGCGCTGCCGGTTGGCCATTGCGCACGGTTTTCTCGGACAGGAAATGCGTATCGCCATAGCCACGCGCATACGGCATCAGCACTCGATAGCCCTTGGCTGCCAGCAAGGGGGCGACTTCGTCGTAGCTGTGAATGTCGTAAGGCCAGCCGTGCAGAAGAATCACTACTGGCCCGTCGGCCGGGCCGGTTTCCGCATAAGCCACGTTGAGAAGGCCGGCGTTGACATGCTTGAGCGGGCCGAACGGCGAGGGCGCTGAATACGTGGTGTTGGCACTGCTGGTCGCGGGTTGCGCTGGGGTCGTTTGCCCGTGGGCCACGCCAAAAGCGCCGAGCAGGGTGAAGGCGAGGATAGAGGAACCAACCAGGCGGCGAGTTTTTCCTTGGGTGCTGTTCTGCAGTGCCATCTTCATCGTGATGTCTCCGTTGCAAGTCATTGGGCTGGGGCTCAGGTTGTTCCCCTTCAAAGCTTGGTTGTATTTGACTGCGGTGACGTATCTGGCCTGTGTCGGGTCGGCGGCCGGGTGAATGCCTGCGTATCCAGAGATGAATCAGATACACAGTGATACAGAGCGGGGTCAGTGTAGTTGTCCGGCAGATCGATAAATGGAGGGTAAATGCGGCCTGATTCTTCGATCCGGTCGCATAAATTTGAAAAGTCCGGCGTTGCTCGACAGAATCGCGTCCCGATCCGGCCCAAGGTGCCGGAGATTGGTTGTGAAGAGGGACTGCAGTTGAACGAACAGACTTTGTCCATGCGCCTGGAGCGCGTCGCCGCGCATGTGCCGGCAGGCGCGCGCCTGGCCGATATCGGCTCGGATCACGGTTACTTGCCTGTGGCGTTGATGCGCCGTGGCGTCATCGCGGCGGCGGTGGCCGGCGAGGTGGCATTGACGCCGTTTCACGCGGCCCAGCGCACCGTGCGCGAAAGTGGCTTGGACTCGCGAATCACCGTGCGCCTGGCCAACGGTCTGGCGGCAATCGAGCCGGGAGACGGCATCACCGCGATCAGCCTCTGTGGCATGGGCGGCGAGACAATCCGCGACATCCTCGATGCCGGCAAGGTGCGTCTGAGCGGCCAGGAGCGCCTGATTCTGCAACCTAACGGCGGTGAGCAGCCATTGCGCCAATGGTTGATGGACAACGACTACCGCATCCTCTGTGAGGAAGTTCTGCGGGAAAACCGCTTTGATTACGAGGTTATCGTCGCCGAACGTGCGGGACCGGTGATCTACACTGCCCAGGAGCTGTATTTCGGTCCGCTGCAGATGCAGGCACGCAGCCCGGCGTTCCTGCTCAAGTGGCAACGCATGCTGCGCCTGAAGCAACGGACCCTGGCCCACTTCGCCCGAGCGCGGCAGGCCGTGCCCGAGGAGAAGCTAGAGGAGATCGCCCGGCAGGCCCGGTGGATCACCGAGCTGTTGGCCTGAAGCTGTTGGCGTGAAATGTGGATTGCTGGGGTAATGTCTTACACCACTGCACTCAGAAGCCACCCCGCGACTCCGCTTGCGACGACAACCAGCCACGGCGGCAGTTTCCAGAACATCAGCGCAATGAGCGCAACCAGGGCCAGGGCCAAATCCTGCGGCTGTAAGATTGCACTCGTCCACACCGGCTGATACAGAGCCGCCAATAGCAAGCCGACGACCGCCGCATTCACCCCCGCCAGCGCGGCCTGCGTGCGGACGCTACGGCGCAGTTGTTCCCAAAACGGCAAGACGCCGATGATCAACAAAAAGGACGGCGCAAAGATCGCCAGCAAACAAATCAAGCCCCCGACCCAGCCGGAAGGCGAGAGGTTCATTGATGCTCCAAGGAATGCGGCGAATGTGAACAAAGGGCCCGGTATGGCTTGCGCGGCGCCGTATCCTGCAAGGAAGGCCTCATTGCTGACCCAACCCGAGGGAACCACTTCGGCTTGCAGCAGTGGCAGGACGACATGGCCACCACCAAATACCAGTGATCCGACCCGGTAGAAGGCATCCACCATCACCATGGTTTGATTGGGGTACAACTCGGTCAGGAGTGGCAGCCCCACCAGCAATGCCAGGAACAATGACAGGCAGATCGCCCCGGCTCGGCGGCTGATGGTGATCGGCAGGGGATCGTGCCCGTCGCTCTGCCTGGCGTTGAACAACAGCAGGCCGACAAAGCCCGCGATGGCCATTACAGCGACCTGTCCCCATGCGCCGGGGAGGAGCAGTGAGACGCATGCCGCAATCCCCATGAGGGTTACTCGCGGTACATCGGTGCAAAGGTTTCGCGCCATCCCCCATAGCGCCTGGGCAACCACCGCAACCGCAACCACTTTGAGCCCATGCAGCGCCCCGGCTGAAATGGCATCGCCGTAATGGGAAATGCCCAGTGCAAACAGGATCAGGGCAACCGCCGAAGGCAGCGTAAAGCCCGCCCAAGCCGCCAGTGCCCCGGCGTATCCTGCACGGGACATGCCCAACGCAATACCGACCTGACTGCTGGCTGGCCCTGGCAGGAATTGGCAGAGCGCCACCAGATCCGCATAGCTGCGGTCGGTCAGCCACTGGCGCCTTGTAACGAACTCGGTGTGGAAGTAGCCCAAATGCGCAATGGGGCCGCCAAAAGACGTCAGCCCGAGGCGCAAAAAGATAAGAAACACCGACCACGCGCTATTGGAGTGATCGTGATGAGTGGCCATGTAGTCGTCCCTTGACCCGAACAGGATGGTTTCAATAATCGGCCTACGATATCGAATAAAGGGCATTCCCTGTAGGAGACAACACGCAATCCCCTGTAGGAGCTGACGCAGGCTGCGATCTTTTGATCTGTTTTTAAACAAATCAAAAGATCGCAGCCTCGTTTCACTCGTCAGCTCCTACAAGGGGGATTGTCATTGCTTCGGTTTTTTTACTTCCTCCGGTCAGCCACTTGAGGTGGCCGCATCTTTTTGCGCGGCATCCGAGTCGGCACCAGAATTCGAGCCCGCGGCCTCTTCACCTTTTTTATCAGCCTTTTCTTCGTTGGACTCAGCGCCTTGCGCCTGGTTGATCCCCGGAAGGGCGGCAGGAGGCACCGAAGACCCTGTGGTGGTCTTTTCGACAGCACCGACGAAAAGCGAGCAGGTCGACAACAGGCTCGCAAACAGGAGCACAGCGGCTTTTCGGTTCATTAGCGGAGTCTTCCAGGCAAGGGGTGTACAGCATTGGAAGAGTGGAGGGTGCAAATGTGCTCAGAGGCTGACGAGCGGCAAGAACGGACTAACCGCAGGCATCCGCGACCGCTTTTTCGGCCCGTTGCAGCTCTTGCTTGATGTCGGTGGTGATACGCTGTTTTTTCATCTCTTGCCCAAGAAACGGTTGGCCGCCCCGGGATTTCACCTCTGCATTTTCGGCATCGATTTGCGCTTCGATGGCGGCCGAATGCTCCTCGATCACGGCGGTGACCTCCGCTTCGTTCCTGGCGGTATCCAGTGCACTCACCAGTTTGCCGGCTTCGGCTTTTTCAGCCTCGGCATAGGCCTCGACCGACAAGCCAGCGGTCATGGCCCGTACCTGGGTTTCCAGGTCTTTCAAGTGCTCCTTGTTGGTTTTGCATACCGCTTCCCGGCGCTGGCTCTCGACCACCTCCCAACGGTTCAGCCCATAGGTCACGACGCCCACAACAACCAGGGGCAGGGCGGCAGCCAGCAATTTGCCGTTCACATTTCACACCTCATGCAGCCATCGAAACCGTCTTCAGTCATCATTGTCCTACTCCATCCCCGAATAAAAAAGCGTAGCAGACTCGATACCCATTCAGCTTGAGACGTGTACGTCAGTTTGACGTTGTTTTGAGCGTAGTGCAGTGACGCACGATGAATCAGTGATGTGATAAGGATATTACCTAGGGCGCTGCGGCAAATGCCTTGATTGATGGTGTTCACCTCAATAGTTCGCCAGTGGGCTCTGCCATAGGCTGGCGCAATGGGAAGCCGTCGATGGCTGACAATTGCCGGAGTGCGTTATGCGTTTTTTTGAATTGATCACGTTTACGGTGCGCGTGCGGACTGTGGCGGATGCGCTGGTGCGCATCGAAGCCTTGCTGGCACAGCCCGAGGTGGGTGGCACGCTAATGGGCTGCTGGGCTTCGGAGGTGGGCAAACTGAACCAGATCGCCATTTTGCGCGGTTATGAAGACGAGAGCGCCAGGCAGGCGGAGCGCGAGCGGTTCCTTTTGGGGGGCGAAGTCTTTGGAATCAGCGCCTTCATTACCGATTTACGCATCGAAAACTACACCCTGTTTCCCTTCCTTGAGCCTTTGAGCGCCGGCAAGCACGGCCCCTTCTACGAGCTGCGCGTCTACGACTTGATCAGCAGCGGCTTGCAGCCCACGCTCGACGGTTGGCGCAAAGCCATCGAAGCGCGAACCGCCGAACAATATTCGCCGGTGTATGCCGCCTTTTACGCCACCGACGGTTCACTGCCGCGCTATCTGCACATCTGGCCGTGGACGACGCTGGAACAGCGCTTGCAGGTGCGCACCCAAGCCGTTGCCGACGGCGTCTGGCCACCGGAAAACTCCGGCCCGCAACTGCAGGACATGTGCTCGACAATTTACCTGCCGGCGAGGTTTTCGCCTTTGCAGTGATTGGCGCGACTACCGCCGGTGACTCGTCATTTGTAGGAGCTGACGAGTGCAACGAGGCTGCGATCTTTTGATTTTAAAAGACAAGATCAAAAGATCGCAGCCTGCGGCAGCTCAGAAGTAATGAGTTCACTGACGGACCCTGTAGAGCCTTTAACCTTGGACTAGACTCAGCCGGTTACTGGCATTTATGAGGTCTTGGATATGGCAAAGGATAAGAAAAGCGCTACTAAAGGTTCCGCTGGAGATCTGAAACTCAAGAACAAAGACTACCTTGAGCAAATGCGCCACTTGCACGTCGAGCTGGTCAAGTTGCAGGAATGGGTGAAAGAGCGCGGCATCAAGATTTGTGTCGTTTTCGAGGGGCGCGACGGCGCGGGTAAGGGCGGGACGATCAAGGCGCTCACGGAAAGGGTCAGCCCGCGAGTCTTTCGGGTGGTGGCATTGCCCGCGCCGACCGAGCGGGAAAAAAGCCAGATGTACGTCCAGCGCTACTTGCCGCACCTGCCCGCAGCGGGTGAAGTGGTGATTTTCGATCGCAGTTGGTACAACCGAGCGGGCGTCGAGCGCGTGATGGGCTTCTGTACCGAGGAACAGTCGGACACTTTCCTCAAGTCAGTGTCCCAAGTGGAGCGGGCGATCGTCGACTCGGGCGTCATCCTGCTCAAGTATTGGCTGGAAGTCAGCCCGCAAGAGCAGACCCGTCGACTCGAGGCGCGGATCAAGGACGGACGCAAGATCTGGAAGCTGACGCCCATGGATCTCAAGTCATACAGCCGTTGGTACGACTACTCGCGGGCTCGTGATGACATGTTCAAGGCCTCCGATAGCGTCCATGCGCCGTGGCTGGTGGCCAACTCCAACGACAAGCGTCGGGCGCGGCTCAACATCATCAGCGACTTGCTCAGTCGCATTCCCTATAAAGAAGTGCCGCGCGACAAAGTGGTCTTGCCCAAACGCCAGAAGCCTGGTGGTTATCAGGAGCCTGATTATCCGCTCAACCACGTTCCCGAGAAATTCTGACGATTACCGTTTGCGAACCTGTGCTTTTTATATAGAGGGGACACAGTCCTATGAGCGATTCGGATATTTCGTCCCCTGACCCACAGCCGGGCCGGATTACTCCTCGCAATGCGGGTGGTGATCAGTCCGGCTTGAGTCGCTGGTTTCCGGGGTTGCGTACCTTGCGCGGCTACCAGATTTCCTGGTTGCGCCACGACCTTGTGGCCGGTCTGGTGCTGACCACGATGCTGGTGCCCGTCGGCATTGCGTACGCGGTTGCATCCGGCGTACCTGGCATCTATGGGCTGTACGCGACCATTGTGCCGCTGCTGGCTTATGCGCTGTTCGGCCCTAGCCGCATTCTGGTGCTTGGCCCTGATTCCTCGCTGGCGGCGGTCATCCTCGCCGTTGTCCTGCCGTTGTCCGGTGGCGACCCGCAGCGGGCCATTGCCCTGGCGAGCATGATGGCAATTGTCTCGGGGGCTGTGTGTGTCCTGGCAGGTATTGCGCGGCTAGGATTCGTCACGGAGCTGCTGTCCAAACCGATCCGCTACGGCTACATGAACGGCATCGCCTTGACGGTGTTGATCAGCCAGTTGCCCAAGCTCTTCGGTTTCAAGATCGAAGCCGAGGGGCCGCTGAGGAGTCTATGGGCGATCGTGACAGCGCTGCTGGACGGGAAAACCAACTGGGTCGCGTTCATGGTCGGTGTCGCCACGCTGGTGGTTATCCTGCTGCTGAAAAATCACAAGCGCGTGCCAGGCATCTTGATCGCGGTGGTTGGCGCGACGGTCGTCGTGGGTATGCTGGACCTGGCTGCAACCGCCGGGGTGTCCGTCCTGGGCTCGCTGCCACAAGGCCTGCCTGGCTTCGCCATTCCATGGATCACCACGGACGATATCGTCCCTGTACTGATCGGCGGTTGCGCCGTGGCATTGGTGTCATTCGCCGACACCAGCGTGTTGTCGCGGGTCTACGCGGCGCGCACCCGAACCTATGTCGATCCGAACCAGGAAATGGTTGGCCTGGGCGTTGCCAACCTGGCTTCAGGATTCTTCCAGGGATTTGCGATCAGCAGCAGTTCCTCACGCACGCCCGTGGCCGAGGCGGCAGGCGCCAAAACCCAACTGACCGGCGTCGTAGGGGCACTGGCGGTTGCACTTCTTTTGGTGGTCGCGCCGGAACTGTTGCGCAATCTACCGAACAGCGCATTGGCGGCGGTGGTGATTGCATCAGCTATTGGCCTGATTGAGGTCGCAGACTTGCGACGCATCTATCGCATGCAGCGTTGGGAGTTCTGGCTGTCGATTGTTTGTACGATCGGTGTGGCAGTGTTTGGAGCGATCGAAGGCATTGGCCTGGCCATCCTGATTGCGGTCATCGAGTTTCTATGGGATGGCTGGCGACCTTACTCGGCGGTACTGGGGCGTGTGGACGGGGTCAACGGGTTCCACGATACGAAGCGCTATCCCGACGCCCATCTACTTCCCGGGCTGGTGCTGTTCCGTTGGGACGCATCGTTGTTTTTCGCCAATGCCGAACTGTTCCACGACCGCATCATCGATGCGCTGGCGGCATCGCGGACGCCGGTGCGCTGGCTGGTGATCGCCGCCGAGCCCATTACCAGTGTGGACGTGACCTCTGCCGACATGCTGGCCGAGCTGGACGAAACCTTGCGCGCGGCGGGCATCACGTTGTGCTTTGCCGAGATGAAAGACCCGGTCAAGGACAAGCTCAAGCGCTTCGGGCTTTACACCCTGCTGGGTGAACGTGCATTTTTTCCAACGACCGACGATGCTGTCCGCGGCTATATGGCAAGCCATGGCATGGATTCGGTGGGGTCAGATCACTGACCCATTACCGAGCCCGTAACAGTTCACCGCTCTCAACGGTACGATCGACCAGGTGGATACGATTGCGTCCGCCACGCTTGGATTCGTAGAGTGCCGCGTCGCTTTGTTCGATCAGTGCCGTCAGGCTGGCAGGCGGCCGATCGAACAGGTTGGCCCCAATGCTCAGGGTCACAGCTTCAGGGGTGATAAAGGTCTTTGAGGCCGCATCGTGAAACTGCTTGCGCAGTGCGCTGCCCAGTTCATCGATTCGCGCGCTCGACGCGTTACTCAGCAGAATGACGAACTCATCTCCGCCGAGACGGGCCGTCAGCGCATCCTTGGGCAGCACAGCACGAATCATCTCGCTCAGCGCAATGAGCAGGCGGTCGCCCGCGGTATGGCCGTACAGGTCGTTGACCAGTTTGAAGTTGTCGATATCGATCAGCAGCAGGGCGCCCGGTGAAGCGCTGGACATTTCAGCCAATAGGCGCGGTGCGCGGGCCTCAAGGGCACGGCGGTTGTACAGGGCGGTCAACGGGTCACGTTCGGCCAACCGGGCTATTTGCTTCTCCCGCCGGTAGCGCTCGGTTCCGGTCATCGACAGGGCGATCAGCATGATCGCCATCGCGCCTTCGACCAACGAGATCTGAATGATCTCGCCCCGAAAGGCCGCCAGATCGATCAGCGTGCCGGGGATCACTGCCGTTATCGACTTGGCAACATAGAAAAGCCCATGAACCAACAGCACATAGCGCAGCTGTACCGCCCCCACGCTCAAGGACTTGCCATGGGGGCGCAGGAGGAAACTGGCTCGCAGCGACAGCAGGGCCACCAGCGCCGAGTTGGCCAGCAGCATGATTTTCGACCACGACGGCTCGTCCGGCAGCAACAGCAGGGCAAGCCATACTCCGAAAATCAGGTACCAGGCACGAGACAGGCGCGCCTGGGTGAAGCGCGCCACGCCCAGCAGGAAAAACCAGTGCGCCAACACCAACAAGCCATTGGCGAACCAGATACCGACCACCAGAAGGCCGATCCCACGTAACAGGGCAAGTGTCGAGCCCACCGTGATCGTTGCAAAGCCCGCGCTCCAGAACAGCAGCGAGGATTCACGAATGCTGCGCCACTCGATCGCCAGGTACAGCGAGGCGGCCGCCGCGAGAGCGATCGAGATTGTCAACATCGTGGGTGGGTCGAGCGCCATAACCTTGTTGCCTGTGTGTTTGCGAGGAAAAAGGGGGTGATTGTAAGCGCTTGGGGGGAATTTCGCAGAATGTGCTGTATTGGATGGTGAGGCAGGCGGGGCTATGGAGGTATAGCTGATGGACGCGCATTTGATAAAGCTTTGTGAAATAGCACAACACCGGCGTTGGCCGTTGTAGGAGCGAGCTCGCTCGCGAAAAACCTGTAGGCGCCGCGATCATTCAGGATGCTCGCGTCATCGTTAACGTTTTTCGCGAGCAAGCTCGCTCCTACGAGAACAGCATTACGGCGTTGGCCGGTGTTGTTTTGTCGATCGTTTACTGTGACGTCTGGATGACGTGCGGTGCAGGTTTGCGAAGTTTCATCAGCCAGAAGTAACTCAGAGCCGGCATCAGCAAACCTACCACCCAGGCCAGGTCGACACCGTCCAGCGCTGTTGCGACCGGGCCGACATAGAGCGTGGTGTTCATGAATGGAATCTCAAGGGCAATCGCCAGTACGAAAGTGCCGCAGGCGATCCAGTTGACCCGCCCATAGATGCCATCGAGCTTGAAAATGTCATCGATCTGGTACTGACCTTTGCGCAGGCAGTAGTAGTCCACCAGGTTGATCGCCGTCCAGGGGATCAGGAAATAGCTCATGAAGAAAATGAAGTTGAGAAAGAAGGTTATGAAATCGTCCTGACTGATGGTGCACAGCGCCGTGGCCACCAGGCTGATCAGCAGCATGAACAGCCCGCGAACCCGCGGCGTCACCTTGAGACGGGCAAACGGTTCGATTACGGTGATGGTCGACATGAACGCCCCGTACAGGTTGAAGACGTTGATCGAGACCTGGCCATAGACGATGAAGGCGAACAGCAGGATCGCGCCGCTGCCGAACAGCCCGGCAACATGACCGCCGACGTTGCTGGAGAAGTCGCCAATGCCAACGCTGAGGATTGCCCCGAGAATCATCATCCACGCGCCGCCGCTCACGGTGCCGGCGTAGCTGTACCAGAACACCTGTGTGGTTGACGTGCTGCCTGGCAGGTAGCGTGAGTAGTCAGCGACATAAGGTGCGTAGGACAGCTGCCAGGTCACGGCAATGCTCACTGCGACCAGAAATTTCGCCAGCGAAAACCCGGTCGGCAGCCATTGTTCGGCCGGTATCGACAGTTGTAAGGCGTACACCGTGGCGGCGGCGAACACCAGTAGTGAGAGGATCGACAACAGCTTTTGCAAGCGGTGAATCAGCCTGTAGCCATAGAGCGCAACAACAAAGCACAACGCCCCGATCAGGTAGATGTTGCCGGTTGCGGGTAACGGGCTGACGGACTCCAGTGCCTGGGCCGCAAGCAGCGTGTTACTGACAAAGAACCCCAGGTAAATCAGCATCACGAACAGCAGCGGCAACACCGCGCCAATGACGCCGAACTGGGCGCGACTCTGGATCATCTGCGGGATGCCCAGCTTCGGTCCCTGGGCGGAATGGGACGCCATGAAGATGGCGCCCAGCAACGAGCCGATGATGATTGCCAGCGCACTCCAGAACAGGTTGAGCCCCATCACCACCGGCAACACCCCGGAGGCTATGGTGGTGATGTTCATGTTGGCGCCGAACCAGATAAAGAACAGCGAACCGGGCCGCCCGTGACGTTCGGTTTCAGGAATGAAATCGATGCTTCTTTTTTCGACTTGCATGGCGATTACTCCTGAGTCCGGACGAGGTTGGCTTGCAGACGGGCGATCGTGCCCGGCAGCTCATGGGGCTGATGGGCAAACATGTCCGGGTGCTCGGGGGCCAGGCTCAGGTAGCCGCGGTTTTCCAGCGCTTTGCTGCATTGGGCACTTGTGAGCAATTCCAGCGAATAAACCCAGTTGGTCATGATCAACAATGACGAATAGTGCGCGGCCTGGGTGGTTGCAGTGCAGGCGTCGCTGACCAGCCGGATTCGATAGCCCAGGGCAAAGGCATCGAACACAGTGCTCAGCACGCAGACATCGGTCAGGACGCCGCAGACGATCAAGGTTTCTACCTCAAGCGACTTGAGCCGGGCATCCAGGTCGGTGCGGTGGAAGGCACTGTAACGGCCCTTGTCGATCACCAATTCATCGGCGTGGGGAGTCAGACTTTCGAGGATTTCTACCTGTCGGGTGCCGGCGCGGTAGGTACTCGGTCCGCCGTCCTCTGCCAGGGGTTCACCGTGCGGCAGGTCGCTGCCGTCGGCAGGATTGACGTGGCGGGTAAAGATCACCGGGACCCGTTGATGGCGGGCGGTGTGGAGCAGGGCAATCGTTTGAGAGACCACAGCATCGAAGTTTTCGAGGACGAAACTGTCCTCTTGCTGCATGTCGATGATCAACAGCGCGTTTTTATTGTTCATTGGGCAAACCTGATCAAAGGCGAACACAAAGCACCACGCCCGCCATGTTTTGGCGAGACGCGCGGTGCGTGAATTCCAGTTCGGGTGGGCTCAGTGAACTATTTGCCAGAAACCGTTTTGCTTGGCCGTGACGCTGGCGCGCAGGCGCTTGAAGTGCAGGTGCGAAGCTGTCCATTCGCCGCGCAGGTAGGCCTGCGCGGCGCCGGATGGAAGGGCGAGTGATGGGAGATGACCAGTGATCATTGGAATCGACCCTACACGTCAGTCAGCTCTGCGGCTTCGCGTCCGCAGAGCAGGGTGGCGCAATCAGCGGAACGCTGGCACCACGTGCTTGATGAACAGCTCCAGGGATTTTTTCTTTTCCGCGTGGGGCAGGCTGTTGTCACACCAGAAGCTGAACTCGTCGACACCCAATTCCTGGTAGTACTTGATGCGTGGAATGATTTCTTCCGGGGTGCCGATCATAGCGGTCTTGTGCAGGCTTTCCAGTTCGAACTCCGGGCGGCCGGCGAATTTTTCTTCCGGGCTTGGCGCCAGGAAGCCATTGACCGGGGTCACCTTATTGCCGAACCAGGCGTCGAAGGTGCGGTAGAACTTCGAGATGGCCTTGGCACCGACTTTCCAGCCTTCCGGGTCATCAGCGGTGTGGACGTGGGTGTGACGCAGCACCATCAGTTGAGGGCGCGGTACATCCGGGTTGTTGTCCAGGGCGGCCTGGAATTTGTTCTTCAGGTCCAGGACTTCTTCGTCGCCTTTCATCAGCGGCGTGACCATGACGTTGCAGCCGTTGGCTACAGCGAAGTTGTGCGAATCCGGGTCGCGGGCGGCGATCCACATCGGCGGGTTCGGCTGCTGGATCGGCTTGGGTACGCTGGTGGAGGTCGGGAACTTCCAGATATCACCGTCGTGGGCGTAGTCGCCTTTCCACAGGGCGCGAACGACGGGAACCATTTCCCGCAGGGCCTGGCCACCGCTCGATGCGGGCATGCCGCCGGCCATGCGGTCGAATTCAACCTGGTAAGCGCCACGGGCCAGGCCGACTTCCATGCGCCCGTTGCTGATCACGTCCAGCAGCGCGCATTCACCAGCGACCCGCAGCGGGTGCCAGAACGGCGCAATGATGGTGCCCGCGCCCAGATGAATGGTGGTGGTCTTGGCAGCCAGATAGGCCAGCAGCGGCATCGGGCTTGGCGAGATGGTGTACTCCATGGCGTGGTGTTCACCGATCCATACCGTATTGAAACCACCGGCCTCGGCCATCAGGGTCAGCTCGGTCAGGTCTTCGAACAGCTGGCGATGGCTGACGCTTTCGTCCCAACGTTCCATGTGTACGAACAGGGAAAATTTCATGACGCTTACCTCGGATCTCTTGTGGTCGCCCCATCGACTGCGAGGCTGTTGTTTATTGGTATACCATAATACGAAATGGCTACAAAATTTTTTACGATGCTCGATCTGTGGGCGCTTTTCTGTGGGAGCGAGCCTGCTCGCGATGATCGTTAACGATGACGCGTAATTCCTGATACGACGCGGCGCCCTCCGGTCCATCGCGAGCAGGCTCGCTCCCACAGGGGTAAAGCGACAAAACGGGATCAGGCCGGAACGGGCAGGGCGCCCATCTTCCCGTGGCAATACACCATCGGCCCCGCGTCGTGCGAAGGCACGATCAGGTTCTTCACTGCACCGACCATGATCGCGTGGTCGCCGCCTTCATATTCGCGCCACAGTTCGCATTCAATGACCGCCGTGGCGTTGGCCAGGATCGGATTACCTAGCTCGCTCAACGTCCACTCGATGCCTTGCGCCTTGTCTTTGCCTTTGCGTGCGAAGGCATAGGCTTCGCTTTGCTGGCCACCTGAAAGTACATGGATGGCGAAACGCTTGTTCTTGATCAATACCGGATAGGAATCGGAGCTGTAGTTGGGGCAGAACAGCACCAGCGCCGGATCCATGGACAACGAACTGAAGGCACTGGCCGTCAGGCCGACGATTTGTCCGTCGTCATCCAGTGTAGTGATCACGGTCACGCCGGACGGGAACGAGCCCATGACTTGTTTATAGATGGCGGCATCAATCATTGGACGGTCCTCGGAAGGTTGAAGCGTGATTTTTATGTGTTTGTAGGTCTGATGGTATACCGTAATACATAGTTTGCAAGGTCTTTTTGGGTGATCCGATAAACGTAGTGGTCTTGCTCGAGGTGCAGTATTTACAGGGCTTTCAGCCAGGTTGTTGCGTATTGGACAGGGCCGGAAGGCAGATCAGAAGGGCTTTCAAAGACCGGATCAGTCTTGTGAAAAGTTTGGAATACCATAATATGGCCTCCATCTGAGGGGCGGCCAGAGAGTCCCCCCGGTTTGGCTTCATACAAAGATAAGAACAGACAAACTCGAGTTCATGCATATGTCCCAGATGTCCCGGCAAGATCCGTTGATCGAGAACCACACGGTCGACTACGTTCCTCTCGCAGAGCGCCATGGGAAGGCCCGCGATCTCTTCACCCTATGGTTCAGCACCAACATCGCACCGCTGCCGATCGTTACCGGTGCCATGGTGGTTCAGGTATTTCACCTGAACCTGCTGTGGGGGCTGGTGGCGATTGTCCTTGGGCACATGGTCGGCGGGGTGGTGATCGCCCTGGCATCAGCTCAAGGGCCGCGCATGGGGATTCCGCAGATGGTGCAAAGTCGCGGTCAGTTCGGTCGCTATGGTGCGCTGCTGATCGTGTTCTTCGCCGCGCTGATCTACGTCGGCTTCTTCATCTCCAACATCGTATTGGCGGGTAAATCGATCGTCGGCATCGCGCCTTCGGTACCGGTGCCGGCCAGCATCCTGATCGGCGCCCTCAGCGCGACCGCCATCGGGGTGATTGGCTACCGTTTCATCCATACGCTCAATCGTATTGGTACGTGGGTGATGGGCAGCGCCTTGCTCGCCGGCTTCCTCTACATTTTTGCCCATGACCTGCCGGTGGACTTCTTCACCCGTGGTGGTTTCAACCTGTCCGGCTGGCTGGCCACGGTGTCCCTGGGCATCATCTGGCAGATCAGTTTCTCGCCGTATGTGTCGGACTATTCCCGTTACCTGCCCGCCGATATCGGCATTACCCGTCCGTTCTTCGCCACCTATCTGGGGGCGACCCTGGGCACCATTCTGTCCTTCAGCTTCGGTGCGGTGGCGGTATTGGCGACGCCGGAAGGCACCGAGGCGATGACGGCGGTCAAGCAGTCCACCGGTTGGCTGGGGCCGATTCTGATGGTGTTGTTTTTGCTCAACATCATCAGCCACAACGCCTTGAATCTGTATGGCGCGGTGCTGTCGATCATCACGTCGATCCAGACCTTTGCCAGTCAGTGGACGCCAAGCATCAAGGTGCGCGTTGTGCTGTCGAGCGTGGTGTTGGCAGGCTGCTGTGTGGTGGCGCTGGGCGCGTCGGCGGATTTCATCTCGCAGTTCATCGGGTTGATTCTGGCGTTGCTGCTGGTGTTGGTGCCGTGGGCTTCGATCAACCTGATCGACTTCTATGTGATCAAGCGTGGATCTTATGACATTGCTTCGATCTTCCAGGCTGATGGCGGGATTTACGGGCGCTTCAATCTGCATGCGATCGTGGCGTATTTCATCGGGATCATTGTGCAGTTGCCGTTTGCCAATACGTCGTTGTATGTCGGGCCTTATGCCAATTTGGTGGAGGGTGCGGATTTGTCGTGGTTGGTGGGGTTGGTGGTGACTTGTCCGCTGTACTACTGCCTGGCGACGCGTGGGCGGGATCGGTTGGGCAAGGCGGCTCGGTTGGGGTTTGCTGACTGATTTTTGTTTGGTTGTGTTTGTCTGGAATGCCCGGCTTTTGGTCGGGCATTTTTGTTTTTGTGTTTGGTTTATGTATTGGGTACATATCCGTTGCTGCGGTAACGGCTACTTATGGTTTCGCCCTTACGGCGAGTCACTTTCGAAAAGCGCGAAAGCCCCCGGTGTCAGGATAGTTGTCGCCTCTGCGGATTTACCCCCAAAAAAGCACACCGAGGGCGGAAAGAGATAGGTTGTGACGTACTATTCACCCGAACGTAAAGCTGCATTGCTCAAGATGTTGCTTCCCCCGCTGAGCCTGACCGTGGCCGAAGTTTGTCGACGTGAAGGGGTCAGCGATGTATCGATGTACCTCTGGCGCAAGATGGCCAACCAAGGAAGTAAAGTGCCCGACGACATACTGCTTTCTGATAAATGGTCTGCTGAAGCCCGGTTTGCAGCTGTCCTTGAAACGGCCAGTCTGACTCAGCTTGAGTTGGGCGAATATTGCCGTCGAAACGGCCTTTACCCCGAACAGCTCAATGCCTGGCGTCAGGCCTGTATCAGCGGTCAAGAAGCTGTTCAGGCGCAAAAAATGGCTGATCATGAACAGACGCGCAAAGACAAGAAACGGATCCTGGAACTGGAGCGTGAACTGCGCCGTAAAGATGCTGCATTGGCCGAAACCGCAGCGTTGTTAGTGCTGCGAAAAAAGCTCAACGATTACTGGGGGACCGACGACGAGGACAACTGACCTCTTTGCCGGAACGGCAGTTGTTGGTGGGCTGGTTGATCGAAGCGATCGTAGCGGGAGCCCGAAAAATACGGGCCTGCCAAGAGGTCGGACTATCGCTCAGAACCTTGCAGCGCTGGACCCAGCCGCAGGAGCTGCAAGCCGATGCGCGCACCACCACTTTGCGGCCCAAGCCGCGTAATGCGTTAAGCGAAATCGAGCGACACGCCATCGTGGCGCTGTGCAACAGCCCGACATACGCCCATTTGCCTCCGAGCCAGATCGTTCCGCGCTTGGCCGACGAGGCGCGATATCTGGCGTCGGAAACTACGTTTTATCGCGTCTTGCGAGCAGCCGGCCAACAGCACCATAGAGGCCGCAGCCGACGACCCCGGCGGGTTGTAATGCCGACAACACATGCGGCTGAGAAGCCCAACCAGGTGTGGTCGTGGGACATCACGTATCTTCCATCGCCGATCCGCGGCAAGTATTACTACCTGTATTTGATCGAGGATATTTACAGCCGCAAGGCGGTGGGCTGGGAGGTTTATGAAGAAGAAAGTGGTGAGAAAGCGGCTGCACTGCTACAGCGCAGCGTGATCAGCGAGAAGTGCCTGCGTGAGCCGTTAGTGCTGCACTCTGATAACGGAGCGCCGATGAAATCGGTGACGCTGTTAAGCAAAATGTATGAGCTGGGGATCACACCCTCTCGCGGTCGGCCGCGCGTAAGCAATGACAACCCGTACTCGGAATCACTGTTTAGAACACTGAAGTACTGCCCGCAATGGCCCTTAGAAGGCTTCGCCAGCTTGGACGCTGCACGGACTTGGGTGAGGGATTTTATGCGCTGGTATAACACCGAACACAGGCACAGCCGGATCCGCTTCGTCACACCGTCAGAGCGCCATCGCGGGCAAGATCATCAGATCCTGGTGCTGCGGCACCAGTTGTATGAACGGGCACGCCAGAAAACTCCTGAACGATGGTCTGGAAAAACACGCAACTGGGAGCCGATAGGAACGGTGCTGCTGAACCCGGATCGGGTACAGCAGACCGGTAAGAAAGCGGCATAGCAAAACAGTTGGCGCGACAACTACCTTGAAAAACGCCGCACCACTCGGTGCCTCGCTAAGGCTCGGCATGCCAGAACGAAGGCATTGCTCCGTGGGTCGCCGCGATGGGCCATCCAT
>NZ_JBOIBY010000212.1:0-3544 GCF_050739655.1 Pseudomonas sp.
CCGCTACCTGTTCGGCAATACGACGACTCACACCCTGACCTCGGCTTTTTTCATTCAGTAAGATGATTTCGCATTCGACGAAGAACGTCCGGCAATGCGGCTCACCCTGGATATCCACCACTTCGTAGCGCGGCAATTCGCAACCACGCGATTGCAGGAACTCCTGCAGGCGGGTTTTCGGGTCCTTGTTGGTGTCGACCAGCGTCAGGCCTTCGAACTCTCCGGCCAGCCAGGCGAGCACACGCTCGCGAGCCACTTCCATGCCGGCATCCAGATAAATCGCACCTATCAGCGCTTCCAGTGCATCGGCAAGGATCGATTCGCGACGGAAACCGCCGCTTTTCAGCTCGCCCGAGCCCAGGCGCAGGTAATCGCCCAATTCGAAACCACGGGCCAGTACGGCCAGGGTCTCACCTTTGACCAGACGCGCGCGCAAACGCGACAACTGGCCTTCGCGAGCCAGCGGGAAGCGATCGAACAGCGCCTCGCCGGCGACGAAGTTGAGGATGGCGTCACCAAGGAATTCCAGGCGCTCATTGTTACGCCCGGCAAAACTGCGGTGAGTGAGGGCCAGGACCATCAGTTCCTGATCCTTGAAGGTGTAGCCGAGCTGACGCTCGAGACGGCTTAAGGAGACGCTCACGGTTTACCCACGCTGAGTTCGTGGTTGGATTCCACTGCCATCGCCGGGATGCGGCGCAGGCCTGGGACAATTAACGCTGTGTTCAAAAATAACGTCCTGAATATCATTGGCTTCATGCTCCCGGGCGCCGAATGTCTCGGCTCCAGAAATGCATTCGGCGCTGTGTTCAACAGCGCCGTGTTTGATTACTGGATCAGGCCAACCCGCGAGAAATTCGGCAGGTGACTGAGTTTGGGTTCCGGCCAGCTCATCCAGACTGCAAAGGCCTTGCCGACGATATTCTTGTCGGGAACCATGCCCAGCAGATCCTTGGGAATGCTCGGATCATCCCAGTAGCGACTGTCGTTGGAGTTGTCGCGGTTGTCGCCCATCATGAAGTAGTGCCCGGCGGGCACTGTCCACGAACGGTCCGGCATAGCACGGTAACGGCTCATTTCCTTGCGGATGAGGTGTTCGGCGACGCCGAGTTTTTCCTTGTAGAGCTCGGCACTGCCCAGCGTGCCTGGCTCGGTGCCGACCAGTTGCTCGGCAATCGACTGCCCATTGACGAACAGACGCTTGTCCGCGGTGTAGCGCACCGTGTCGCCCGGCAGGCCCACTACACGCTTGATGTAGTTGACGTTCGGGTCGCTCGGATAGCGGAACACCATCACATCCCCGCGCTGAGGTTCACCGACTTCGATGATTTTCTTGTCGATCACCGGCAGGCGGATCCCGTAGGAAAACTTGCTCACCAGGATGAAGTCGCCGACGTCCAGGGTTGGCTTCATCGAACCGGAAGGAATCTGGAACGGTTCCACCAGGAACGAACGCAGCACCAGCACGATGAACAACACCGGGAAGAACGACTTGCCGTATTCAACCAGCAGCGGTTCTTTGTTCAGCTTCTCGACCACCACCATGTCAGGCTGGCTGACGCTGCCCTGATAGGAAGAGATGGCGGCACGCCGACGCGGCGCCAGGATCAAAAGATCGAGCAACGCCAACAGGCCGCAGACGAACACGGCGATGACCAGCAACAGCGGGAAATTTAGTGACATAGGACCTAACTATCCAACCTGAGCACGGCAAGGAAGGCTTCTTGTGGAATTTCCACGTTACCGACCTGCTTCATGCGTTTTTTACCGGCCTTTTGCTTTTCAAGCAGCTTTTTCTTACGGCTTACGTCGCCGCCGTAGCATTTGGCCAATACGTTCTTTCTGAGCGCCTTGACGGTTGTCCGCGCCACAATCTGACCGCCAATGGCAGCCTGGATGGCCACGTCGAACATCTGACGAGGAATCAGTTCCTTCATCTTCTCGGTCAACTGGCGACCTTTGAAGTGCGAGTTGTCGCGGTGCACGATCAACGCCAGCGCATCGACCTTGTCACCGTTGATCAGCACATCCAGCTTCACCAGATTAGCCGATTGGTAACGATCGAAATGGTAGTCCAGCGAAGCATAGCCGCGACTGGTGGATTTCAGGCGATCGAAGAAGTCCAGGACCACTTCGTTCATCGGCAAGTCGTAGGTGACCTGCACCTGATTGCCGAGGAATAGCATGTCGACCTGAACGCCGCGCTTCTCGATGCACAGGGTGATGACATTACCCAGGTGTTCCTGCGGCACCAGGATGTTGGCGCGCACGATAGGCTCGCGCATGTCTTCGACTGCAGAAACGTCCGGCAGCTTCGAAGGGTTGTCGACGTAAATCGTTTCACCGGTTTTCAGCACCAGTTCAAAGATTACCGTCGGCGCGGTGGTGATCAGGTCCAGGTCGTATTCACGCTCAAGGCGCTCCTGGATGATTTCCATGTGCAGCATGCCGAGGAAACCGCAACGGAAGCCGAAGCCCAGGGCGTCGGAGCTTTCCGGGGTGTACTGCAGTGACGAGTCGTTCAGGGTCAGCTTCTGCAATGCTTCGCGGAAATCCTCGAAGTCATCGGAGCTGACCGGGAACAGGCCGGCGTAAACCTGTGGCTGAATGCGTTTGAAGCCTGGCAGCACTTCAACGTCCGGGGTGGAGCTGAGGGTCAGGGTGTCACCGACCGGCGCACCATGAATGTCCTTGATGCTGGCGATGATGAAGCCTACTTCGCCGGCTTTCAGATCAGCGGTATTGGTGTGTTTCGGAGTGAACACGCCGACGCTGTCGACCAGATGCACCTTACCGGTGGATTTAACCAGGATCTTGTCGCCCTTCTTCACACGACCTTGACGCACGCGCACCAGGGAAACGACGCCCAGGTAGTTGTCGAACCAGGAGTCGATGATCAGTGCTTGCAGCGGCGCGTCGATCTCGCCGGTCGGCGCAGGAATGGTGGTGACCAGGCGCTCCAGCACCTCGTCGACACCCAGGCCAGTCTTGGCACTGCAGGTAACTGCGTCGGTGGCATCGATGCCGATGATTTTTTCGATCTCGTCCTTGACGCGATCCGGATCGGCCTGTGGCAGGTCGATCTTGTTCAGAACCGGCATCACCTCCAGGCCCTGCTCGATTGCCGTATAGCAGTTGGCAACCGACTGTGCCTCCACACCCTGACCGGCATCGACCACCAGCAGCGCGCCTTCGCAGGCCGCCAGCGAACGGCTTACTTCATAGGTGAAGTCAACGTGGCCTGGGGTATCAATGAAGTTCAACTGGTAGTTGATACCATCGAGGGCCTTGTAATACAGAGTGACGCTGTGGGCCTTGATGGTGATACCGCGCTCACGCTCAAGCTCCATGGAATCCAGTACCTGGGCTTCCATTTCACGCTCGGCCAGGCCGCCGCACATCTGGATGAAGCGGTCAGCCAGCGTCGACTTGCCATGGTCAATGTGGGCGATGATGGAGAAATTGCGGATATGACTCAAATCACTCACGGATCAACACTCAAAAAGGCTGCAGGCATAGCCCGCCGAAAAATAGCCGGGAATTG
>NZ_JBOIBY010000213.1:0-6318 GCF_050739655.1 Pseudomonas sp.
CTTTTGATCTATAAAAGCAAAATCAAAAGATCGCAGCCTTCGGCAGCTCCTACAAAGGTATTAATCAACCAAAGTGCAGGCCATGACCACTGCATCTTCCCGCCCGCCCACCGCCGGGTAGTAATCCCGTCGACGACCAATCTCGTTGAAACCATACCGCTCATACAGCTTGAACGCTGCGGTGTTACTGTCGCGTACTTCCAGAAAACATTCCCGAGCGTCGGCCTTGTAAGCAATCGACATCAAATGCTCAAGCAGCGTCAAACCCAGGCCACGGCCCTGGTTTTCCGGTTTGACGGTGATGTTCAGCAGGTGCGCCTCATCAAGAATGATCTGCACGACACCGTGCCCAACCTGCTGCTGTCCTTCGAACATCAGCCAGATCTGGTACTTGCCCAAGCCATCAAGAAAAATCCCGCGAGTCCAGGGATGGCTGTAGGCCGCGTACTCAATCTTGAGAACAGTTTCCAGGTCCGCCTCGGTCATCGGGCGAAACGATACAGCGTCACTCATTCGATTCTTTCCAGCGCGCCATCAGCCGACGCATGGCTTGCCAGACATCAGCCTTACGCTGTGGCTCTTCCATTAATAACTCCAGGCCCGGCAAGGCCCAGACCGAACCCAGGCCTTCAACCTGCAGTTCACGATTGAACGACTCGGCATCCGCCTCACCGGCGAAACGCACCGCCGGCAGGCCGATCAGCCACAGGCAGACGCACGGGGCGTCTTCCAGGCGAGCTGAGACAAAGCCCTGCACGAAATCGCGGGCGGCTTCCGGACCTTGATCCATGTTGCCCCGCACCAGCAGCGGCCATCGTACCGGCTCACCGACGATCTGCGGGCTGTCCGGCAGACCAGCGGCGCGCAGCATGTCCTTGAGTAGCAAATAAGCGGGATCACGGGTCTGGAAAGCTTCGCCTGTGGGTAACTCGACCAGCAGCAGGCAGCGTCCGGCCCGCAACAATTGCAGCGCGAAGCGCGGTGGCGGCACGACAGGCGCCTTGACCGCGACGGGCGCGTCTTCGGCCTCAGTCACAGGTTTTGCCGCGGTACGCGTGCTTGCCGACGAGGGTCGCGGCACTTCGATTTTCACCCGTTCGGCGGGTTTGACCACGGGTGCCACAGGCGCTTCAACCACAGGTGCCAGCGCGACAGGCGCGACGAAAACCGGCTCGGGCATTTCCAGTAGCTCGGGCCGCGACGGCGCAGCAAAGGGCAATTCGGTGCGCGGCAGCCAGTTGACCACCTGCATGGCGGTCAAATAGGCGCGGCGACGGGACTCGATAAGCAAAGGTCGGCCACTTGTGGATAACTAAAGTGCGCTGATTCTACCGCCGTTCCCTCAAGATCGCTTGCTGTTGATCGATGCTCTTTACCGAAAGAATGCGACAGCCCGTCCCGAGAGTGAATCGCATCGCGCCTGATGCAGTACAATCGCGGCTTTTAATCGCCAACCAGCCGGCCATTCCGATGATCGAACCCAAGCGCGTCTTGCGCGCCCTCGCTGAACACTGGGCACTTCTGGAGCCACTGTGCGAGCATTTCGACCAAGGCACACTGAGCCTCAACGAATTGCGTTCACAGTTGGCCGCCCAGCAACTGGACAGTACGCCGCAGGACATCACCAGCCTGCTGGACGTGTGGATTCGCCTCGATATTCTGGTTCCAGTGGCAAAAAGCCCGAACCGTTTCGAGCTCAACGCGCAAATCCACGATTTCCTCGCTTACCTGCGCCGTGAACACCGTTTGGGCCTGTGCCTGGAAATCGAAGCCTATCTGCGCCACCTCGAACGCCTGGCCGGTTACATTCAGGACGCCTTCGAGATTCGTGATGGCAACGATCTGGCGCGACAGTTGCGCCTGCTTGATATGCGTGTTCGCGATGTACTGAAAAAGCTCGCCAACGACGAACAGGCCCTGGTGGCCGTCGCCGAAAGGGCCAAGACCAGCGATCGGCAGATTCCATTGCGTCAGCGTTACGCTGAAGTACTCGCGACCTGGGACGAATACGTCGAGCCGATGATTCAGCTGGTGAATGCCGACGGCGCCTTCGAACAAGGCGTGCGCAAGGTCGAAAACGTCCTGCTGAAAATGCTCACCGAACAGCAACGCCTCGGTCATCTGGTTGACGACGACATGTTGTTGCGCACCCACGCACGCATTCTCGAAATGCAGACCAGTGCCCAGCTGACCTTGCGTCACGCCCGCGAACTGCTATTGCCACTGCGTGAAGAAGCCCGCCGCCACAACGCAGTGACCCGTGGAGCGGCATTGGCGCTGTCGATGATCCGCCGTAAAGGCATCGACGCCGTGCCGCAAGCGGCCATGCCGATGTTCACCCGACCGCAAAGCACTTTCCTCGGCAGCGCCAGCCAGGTCGAAGCATACGTTTACGCCCTGGCGCGTTTTGAACCAAAGCCGGCACGCTTCCCCAAAGCACACAAAACGCAGAAAGGTGAAGCCCCGCGTGCACCACGCACTGTTCGGGAAATGCTCGAGCGCTGCGAAGACGCCCTGCCGATGCCGGACCTGATGACCTGGCTTCTGGAGCAGGAACCGGACGGCGCTACCGATGAATTGCTGTACTGGTTCTCGCGCCTGTCCCGGGAAAAACGCTTCAAGCGCGAGCGCCTGGAACGTCGCGATTACTTCACACACGAGCATCAGGTCAGCCTGCGCTCCTTCGCCCTGCTCTCGGCCGGCCCCGAGGCCGCCGAGAATTCTGCGAGCATTCCACATGCATCTTGATCTATCCGAACTGTCCCAGCTGGCACCGATCTTTCGTGAGCTGTTCAAGGGTTACCACGTCAGCCGCCGCGATCCGGAGCTGTACGCACAGCTGTCGAATTTCCAGGACCAGTACCGCACGCTATTCAAGGCCCTGGGGTTTGAACTGGTCTGCGACACCCGTGGTTTCTACTACTTTGTGCCGGATCTGGCCGCGGCTACCGTGAACAAAACCGCGCAACGTCTGGCGCTGTTCACCTTCATTCTCGTCGAGCACTTGGCCGACCAGGGCCGCGACCCGATCTCCGTGCTCGATGGCGGCAGCCTGGGTCGCGATGAATTGCCGTCGTTGCTGGAAAAGTACCGCGATCTGTTCATCCAGGCCGAAGTGCAGACCCAGGACGAGCTCGAAGAAAAGATCATGCGCCGCATGACCCAACTCGGTTTCGCCAGCGAAGAAAACGGCGTCTACCGTTTCCTGCCGCCGATGCACCGTTTCCTCGACGTCTGCCTGTCGGTACAGCAGGACCGCGATCTCGCCGCCAGCCTGCATAGCGTCCTACCGCTGCCGGTGCCGGTACTGATCGATGAAGACAGTGACGAAAAACTGCTGCAGACCGACGACCCGCTCGACTTGAGCGAATTCGACGGTGAAAGCGAAGAAGACGCTCTGGCCCGTGCCATTGCCGAAGAACAGGAGCTCGACGCATGAGCAAGGAACGTTACGGCATCCGCCGCTTTGCCCTTTTGAACACTGCCGGCTACAGCCTCGGCCTGTTCCCGCTGGAAGAGCCCCTGTCGGTCTACGGCGCCAACAACCTCGGTAAATCCGCCTCGATCAACGCCTTGCAGTTCCCGATCCTGGCGCGTATGTCGGACATGAGTTTCGGCAAATACAGCTTGGAACAATCGCGGCGTTTCTACTTCGCCTCCGACACCAGCTACATCCTGGTCGAAGTGAACCTGCCCCACGGCCCACACGTGATCGGCGTGGTCGGTCGTGGACCGGGCGGTGGTTTTGGTCACCAGTTCTTTGCCTACGCCGGCAAACTGGACCTGGCCCATTACCAGAAAAACGATACCTGCCTGCGCCAGAAAGAACTGTTCACCAACCTAGAGCGCGAAGGCCTCAAAGCCTACGAACTCAAGCCTGATGAACTTCGTCGTTTGCTGGTCGGTGGTCACACTTCGATTCCGCTGGACCTGACGCTGATCCCGCTGCGCTCCACCAGCGAGCAAAGCCTGAAGACCTTCCGCGCACTGTTCATCAACCTGCTGCACATGCGCGAAATCACCGCGGCCAAGCTCAAGCAGCTGTTCCTCGACGCTTTCGAGCACAGCCTGCGATCCGGTAGCGTGGATTACATCGCCGCGTGCGAAGAAGCCTTCCGCGACGTACGACGCATGGAGCAGGACTACAACTCCCTGGTTGCTGCCGGACCCTTGGTCGAAGCCTTGGCCAACGGCGTGAAGCAACGCGACATTCTGCGCGGCAAGCTGCACCGGATCTCGCCATTGCTCGATTCTTTGCTTGGCACCTGGTCGGACTACGCCAGCGCGCGCAAGGAAGAACTGACCATTCAGGCCGAGCACTACCGCAACGAACAGGACGCACTGCAAAACGATCAGCGCGGTGGCACCCAGGAGTTGATGCGTCTGGAGCGGGAAATCAGCGGCATCCAGCGCTGGCTGGGCGAGCTGTCGGTGCTCAAGCATCGCTTTGCCTTGGTCGATGACGTCAAGGTACTTGAACAGCAACTGTTGGCGGCCAAGGACGCTCACGATGAACTGGCCGGTGCGCTGGCACAGTCCCGACAGTTCAGCGCCGAAGACCTGGAAGAACGTCTGCGGGATCTGGAAAAACGCCTGAAGTCGGTCAAGCAGCAACTCGATCACGCCGACAACAACAGCTACGCCCGCCTGCGCGAGGAGTTTTCGCAGCAGGACGTCGAGCGCCTGATGCGCCTGTTCAACAGCGCGCTGTTCAGCCTGCCGCTGGGTGAGCATGGCATCACCCTCGACGAGAACGGTGATTGGGTGAAATCCGTGGAGCTGATCCTCGACGGTTTCAAAGGTGAACGGTTCGAAGTGCCGGGGCTGTCCATCGACATCTCCCACATCGAACCACCGGCCTTGCAAGCGCTGGCTGACCGCGCCGCGTTGCGCGATCAGAAAGAGCGCCTGGAAAAAGAACTCAAGCAACTCAAGACCCAACAAGCCGTGGCTGCCGACCGCGCCGCGAGCAAGACCCAGACCGAAGCGCTGTACCAGCAAGTGTTGGACGCGCAGAAAGCGTTGGAAGACTTCCGACGCGCGCAAACCCTGAGTGCCGAAGAAGGCGACAAGCTTGAGCAACTGGCGCAGATGGAAGCCGCGCAGGACGAACTGAAGCGCTCCAGCGATGCCTTTACCGAGCGCGTTCAGCAACTGTCGGCCAAGCTTCAACTGGTCGGCCGGCAGATCGGCGACATGGAAGCCAAGCAACGCACCCTCGACGACGCACTGCGCCGCCGTCAACTGCTGCCGGCGGATCTTCCGTTCGGTACGCCGTGCATGGACCCGATCGACGATTCCATGGACAACCTGCTGCCACTGCTCAACGACTATCAAGACAGTTGGCAGGGCCTGCTGCGCGCCGACGGCCAGATCGAGGCGCTGTACGCGCAAGTCCGCCTCAAAGGCGTGGCCAAGTTCGACAGCGAAGACGATATGGAGCGTCGCCTGCAACTGCTGATCAACGCCTATGCACACCGCACCGACGAAGCCCTGACTCTGGGCAAGGCACGCCGTGCCGCCGTCACGGATATCGCCCGGACCCTGCGCAACATCCGCAGCGACTACGACAGCCTCGAGCATCAACTGGCCCTGTTCAACCGCGAGATCAACAAGCGCCAGGTGTCCAACCTGCAAAGCTTCCGTATCGTGCTCGCGCCGAACAAGGAAGCGCTCAAGCACATCGACCAGATCATCCACAGCGCTGGCCAGTACGAAGAAGGTGAAACGCTGTCGGTGTTCGACCTGAGCCAAAGCGCCGAGCAGGACAACAAGAACGAAGAGGCCAAGGAATACCTGGCGCGACTCGTGGCGGCCAACCACAACCAGCTCGGTCTGAAGGATTTGTTCGAACTGGCGTTCGAAATCACCAAGGTCAACGGCCAGCCGGTTATCCACACCGACATCGACGGTGCAGCCTCCAACGGCACCACCATGACCATCAAGGCGCTGACCAACATGTACTTGTTGCTCCACTTGATGGATCGCGATCTGGCCGGACGCGTACGCCTGCCGTACTACCTCGATGAGGCCGCGGACATCGACGAGAAGAACCAGGCCGCACTGCTGGAGACCAGCCTGCAACTGGGCTTCGTGCCGATCCTGGCGAGTGTGAAGCCGCAGGTCTGCGCCAGTGTTGCCATCGACCTGGAAGGCGGCAGCGGTCCGGCGGGCATCTACATTGATGAGGCGGACTGGAAATACATTCGTCGACACGATCAGGTCAGGGCGACGGTCAACGTGGAAGCGGATGAGCCGGAGCTGGATGCGGTTTGATTGCTTCTAGTTGATGGAAACAAGAAGGCCGCGATCCTCATG
>NZ_JBOIBY010000214.1:0-7072 GCF_050739655.1 Pseudomonas sp.
GTGTATGCAGATCCATTGTGGGAGCGAGCCTGCTCGCGATGGGGGCGACTCGGTCTCAAGCCTCACTGAGTCGCCGGCCGATATTGCAACGCCTCCGCCAGATGCCCCCGGCTGATCTCATCGACCTGCTCCAGATCGGCCAGCGTCCGTGCCACCTTCATCAACCGATGTGCCGAGCGCAGCGACAAGGTCAGCCGCTCACACGCCGACTCCAACCAACTCTCATCGGCTGTGGATAACTTGCAGTGCCGCCTTAACCCCGGCAAATCGAGGAAGGCATTGGCGCAACCCTGACGTTTTTGCTGGCGCTCGCGGGCTTCGGCGACTAGAGCCGCCGCGGTGGCACTGTCCTCACCCGGCTTCACCGCCGGGTTCAAAGCGGTGGCTTCCCGTGCCACCGTCAGGTGCAGATCGATCCGGTCCAGCAACGGCCCCGACAGTTTATTGCGATAGCGCTGCACCATGTCAGGCGTGCAGGAGCACCGCCCCGTGGGTTCGCCAAGATATCCACAGGGACAGGGATTCATCGCCGCCACCAGTTGAAAGCGCGCCGGAAAGCGCACGCGTTCCTTGGCTCGGGAGATCACGATATGCCCGGACTCCAGCGGCTCTCTCAGAACCTCCAGGACCTTGCGATCAAATTCAGGAAGCTCGTCCAAAAACAGCACACCGTGATGGGCCAGGGTGATTTCACCGGGTTGCGGTTTGGAGCTGCCACCGACCAACGCTGGACCCGAGGCCGAGTGATGAGGTTGGCGGAACGGTCGCTGCGGCCAATGGGTAAGTGGTGCGCCGCTGGCGACCGATTGAATCGCCGCCACTTCCAGTGCTTCGTGCTCGGTCAGCGGAGGCAGCAACCCCGGCAATCGACTGGCCAGCAATGTTTTGCCTGTTCCCGGTGGACCGCTGAAAAGCAGGTTATGCGCCCCCGCAGCCGCTATCAGCAACGCGCGCTTGGCGGCCAGTTGGCCCTGTACTTCATTGAGATCTGGATAAGGTTTGGCGGCGTGGATCAGGCCGTCCGAGACATAATGTTCAACCGGCGTATGGCCGTTGAAGTGCGCCACTGCTTGCAGCAGGTGATCCACCGCAATCACCTTCAGTCCCGACGCCAGACACGCCTCCTCGGCATTCGCCCGCGGCACCAACAGCGTACGCCCGGCCTTGCGCGCCGCCAACGCTGCCGGCAGCACACCGCGCACCGGCCGCACCGCTCCGGACAGCGCAAGTTCCCCAAGGCATTCCACATCATCGAGCGTCAGTGCCGGTACCTGCACGCTGGCCGAGAGAATCCCCAAGGCAATCGCCAGATCGAACCGCCCGCCGTCCTTGGGTAAATCCGCAGGCGCCAGATTCAACGTGATCCGCCGCGCCGGAAATTGCAGTCCGGAATTGATGATCGCGCTGCGTACACGATCTTTGCTCTCCTTCACCGCAGCCTCCGGCAAGCCGACCATCGTCAAGGATGGCAAACCATTGGCCAGATGGACTTCAACGGTAACGGCGGGAGCATCCACGCCAATCTGGGCGCGGCTGTGGACAATGGAGAGTGCCATGATCGTTCCTTGAAATGACTGGGGCCGCTTCCTGCGGGCTTTTCAAGGGTAGACATGAGATGGGATTTTCGCGGGGCGATGGCGAGAGCAAACCTTCGCAGGATGTTGCCAGCTGTAGGAGACAAGCCCGCTAGTTCTTAGAGGATAGATTCAGGCCCTTTTACCGGCTAGCAGACCGGAAGGCTCAAGTTCTTTGCCATGAGTCGCAGCGATTTCAAGAAATCGCTGTTGATTGGCTGACATGTCACCAGCGAGCCGACGCGCTTCAATGTGAAGTTCGGCAATGAGTAACAGTTTGGCTTTTCGTTTTTTGTGAATCATGGAAACCTCCTGTTAATGGAGCTGGGATCGATACTATTAATCGGCAATGTAAATGACAAGCCGGTTGGTCTGGTCAAACTGGAACCCGAGATCCTGATAGTAGGGGACGACATTTGTGTCTGGATCCTGAATCTCTATTTCATTACAACCCAGTATTCGTGCGTATGCATCCGTAGCAAACAGGGCCATCGGGGCGATCCAGCCTCGAAGTGGATGTGATCTGTCTGGGTGTCCCTGTAAAAGAATTATTTTGATGCAAATAGTGCTTTTACGAGGGGTCGCGTAACAAAGGCCACAAAGCTTCTGTTCATACCAGATTGCCAAATCAAGACCCTTGTCATCCTTGCATTTCCAATCCGGGATTCTTTCCCAAGGGTAAATTGCCGGCTCCATCCATAGGTGACATTCACGAATCGCTGAAATTGTTATTGGGTCGAATCTGATCGCTGCTGCATTGATGTCAAAAAATTGAGTTTTACAGCTTTTGATAAAGTTTTCGTACGCGAGCTTTCGTGCATTTGATTTCGCAATTTGATCGCGAAGTTCGGTGCTCTTTCCTTTTCTTCTCATCGTTTACGTCATATCGGATCAAGGCGTAATAGCGTAATGACGCGGGGCGTGGATATGTAATTGGCCAAAGGGGGCTGTGCTTGTAGGATCGTACTTATGTAGGTGAGGAATCTGCCCGGGTAGAAAATTTCTGTAGGACGGTGCCCAAACTGTTGAAGGACATCGGCGAAAGAGGCTGAGAGGGATTGTTTTGCGATAGCTGATGCCTCAGCTTCGCTGCGCACTACAGCCCTCCCCGGAGACAAAAATGAACCGTAACGGTATGCGCCCGATCCATCCCGGCGAGGTCCTGAGCCAGGAGTTTATGAAGCCGCTGTCCATGACTGTTTCAGATCTGGCCGTGCCGATGCATGAACCTGAAAGTGAAATCCTCAAGCTTGTTCAATGCCAGATTAGGATCGACGCCGATCTGGCGATCAAGCTTTCCATTCTCTTCAACACCACGCCCGAATTCTGGATGAGCCTTCAATCGACCTACGATTTGCGCAGGGCGCAGATCAGGCGTGGATGACTTTCTGAAATTAGAGCGACTGCAACATTCGTGAGGCGCGTTTCCACCATGGCCTTGTCATCGTTCGCTCTGCTTGCTGCTCATCAGCCATCATCTGCGGCACATCCTGCAACCGTATCCACGGTTGGTTATTCCAATGCAACAAACTCAACGACATATCCGGCCAATTGAGCAGGCTCAGTTGTGGGCGTTCGGTTGTGGTCGGGTGTTGGGCGTCGCGCAGGGTAGGGACGACTTCGTGGGTGAGCCATTCGCGCAAGGCTCGGTATTCGGGGCAGTAGTGGTAGATGAGCATGGCGTAGACGCCGGATTCGCTGATGAGCAGGGTGTTTTCGATGTGGTTGTAAATAAGGGTTTTGGCGGTTTGGTGTTGGTCGGGGTCGAGTTTTCGCAGAAGGCGGTCGTTGAGATGGATGCGCAGCAGGCGGCCGAGGTCGCGTGCGCTGAACCAGGGTTGGTTTTCGATCAGAAGGGCGTGGAGGTGGAGTTTGTGGCGGGTGAAGACATTAGGAGTTAGATAGTTTTCTTCCATGGTGCAGTACTCAAGTTCGCTTGTTGATCACTGCCATTTATCGTCGCCAAACAATAAAGGGTGGCAGCTGCGTGCGGGTTGGCGAGCCGGCCAAGCGAATACCGGCAGACCCGAAGGTCTCCCACACACAGCCGCCATAACTCGAATCGGGAGAAGAGTTACCCGGATTTCGAATGCGGTCGCTATGCGTTGCTTGGTCCAGGTCGCCAAACCCAGTGCTGAACATTCAGCAGGGGATGAGCATAGAAACTGGAGCCTTCGCGAAGCAATCGGACGGCGGTGTGATTTTTGTAGGACGTTGCCCGGATTGTTGAGGGGCTGAGGATCAAAAGATCGCAGCCTTCGGCAGCTCCTACAGGGTTTGAGGTGTTACTCGGCTGGTGGTGTGAGCCTGGCTTCCAGCTCGGCGACTTTGGCTTCGAGGCTTTCGAGGCGAGCGCGGGTGCGTGCCAATACAACCATCTGGCTGTCGAATTCCTCGCGACTCACCAGGTCCAGTTTACTGAAGGCGCTTTGCAGCAGCATTTTGAACTGGCTTTCGATTTCGGCTTTCGGCAGCGGGGTGTCGCCGCTGAAGAGGCGGGAGGCGGTGCCGCTCAGGGCGTCGAGGAAGTCTTTGGGCGCGAGCATGGTGAGTGTCCTGATATCGATGGCGGGCAGTGTATCACGCACCCTCTATGGTCATTTCACGAGCACAGGATGCACGCTTTTCGCGCATCCGGATGAACGGCGTCGCACCGTTGTTGTGCGTATCTTGCCGGGTGTTGTCGCTAAGTGGCGGGCATCCGCGGGCAAGGGCTTGAAAATAGTGGAGTTTGTGGAGATGGCAAGCTTTCTGCAAAGACACCACTAACCCATGCACTGATGCAGTCGCTGTGACGAATGCAGTGCGCCAGGCGCAACGCGGGGAGCGTTTCGCAAGGAGCGGTGAGCGACGTCGGATGGGTGGGTAAGGCCGACGAAGCGTTACAAAGCCAGGCACTGCGCTTAGACTTGAGACGGGTTTGTTTTCCTGGGGCAAGTCCACCAATTCGGGAGAGAGTTTTCATGAAGCTAGTCACTGCCATCATCAAGCCGTTCAAATTGGACGACGTGCGCGAGTCGTTGTCCGAGATCGGCGTGCAGGGCATTACCGTTACTGAAGTCAAAGGCTTCGGACGGCAGAAGGGTCACACCGAGCTGTATCGCGGCGCGGAATACGTGGTCGATTTCCTGCCAAAGGTGAAGATTGATGTCGCCATTGACGACAAGGATCTGGACCGGGTCATCGAGGCGATAACCAAGGCGGCCAACACCGGCAAGATCGGTGACGGCAAGATCTTCGTGGTCAATCTGGAACAGGCGATTCGCATCCGTACCGGCGAAACCGATACCGACGCAATCTAAGCCGCCACAAACCCAACGCCCCAGGAGAAAACAAAATGACTCTGCGTAAATTCGCAGGGCTAGGAGCCCTGTTGTCTATCGTAATGCCAAGCCTGGCAATGGCGGCAGACGAAGCGGCAGCCCCAGTCCTCAATTCCGGCGATACCGCCTGGATGCTGACCTCCACAGCCCTCGTGCTGTTCATGACCATTCCCGGCCTTGCGCTGTTCTACGGCGGCATGGTTCGGTCGAAAAACATTCTTTCCGTGATGATGCAGTGCTTCGCCATTACCGGTCTGATCAGCGTTCTGTGGGTCATTTATGGCTACAGCATCGCGTTCGACACTACCGGCATGGAGCAGGGCGTCGTCAATTTCAACTCCTTCTTCGGTGGCATGGGCAAGGCGTTCCTCGCTGGTGTCACGCCAGCCAGCATTACAGGTCCCGCGGCGCTCTTCCCTGAGGCGGTGTTCATCACCTTCCAGATGACCTTCGCCATCATCACCCCGGCGCTGATCGTCGGTGCCTTCGCCGAGCGCATGAAGTTCTCCGCGATGCTGGTGTTCATGGGTATCTGGTTCACCATCGTCTATGCACCGATCGCACACATGGTTTGGTCCGGTAACGGCGGCCTGATGTGGGACTGGGGCGTGCTGGATTTCGCCGGTGGCACCGTGGTGCACATCAACGCTGGTATCGCCGGTCTGGTGGCCTGCCTGGTACTGGGCAAACGCAAAGGCTTCCCGACCACCCCGATGGCTCCGCACAACCTCGGCTATACCCTGATGGGCGCCGCGATGCTATGGATCGGTTGGTTCGGCTTCAACGCCGGTTCGGCTGCAGCCGCCAACGGCACTGCCGGCATGGCGATGCTGGTGACCCAGATCGCAACCGCCGCTGCTGCACTGGGCTGGATGTTCGCCGAGTGGATCACCCACGGTAAACCAAGCGCACTGGGTATTGCTTCGGGTGTGGTTGCCGGCCTGGTCGCCATTACTCCGGCTGCCGGTACCGTTGGCCCGATGGGCGCATTGGTGATCGGTCTGTCTGCTGGCGTGGTGTGCTTCTTCTGCGCCACCACCCTGAAACGCAAATTGGGCTATGACGACTCCCTGGACGCCTTCGGCGTGCACGGTATCGGCGGTATCCTTGGCGCTATCCTGACGGGTGTGTTCGCTGCACCATCGCTGGGTGGCTTCGGCACAGTGACCGACATTGCCGCACAAGTGTGGATCCAGTGCAAAGGCGTAGGCTTCACGGTGATCTACACCGCGATTGTCACCTACATCATCCTCAAGGTCCTGGACGCTGTCATGGGCCTGCGCATTACCGAAGAAGAAGAAGCAGTCGGCATCGATCTGGCGCTTCACAACGAACGCGGCTACAACTTGTAAGCACGCGCACGAGAAAAACTTGCCCGGCTTGCCGGGCATTTTTTTGTTTGCGATTTGTCATTAACGGTGCAGCTGAAAGGTTTTTTCTTACAGCTTTTTGAGTGTTTGGGACGGGCGTTTTACTGCGGTCAAAGGCTTACGTAATTGAAGGATGATCAGGGCCTTTGTTTTTTCCCTGAGCGCGCTAGAATGCGCCCCGAAGGTGCGGAGATCTGTATGTGGCAGCAGACTTTGATAACCCTGCGGGCGAGGCCCCGGGGCTTTCATCTGGTAACGGACGAGTTGCTCGCCGGCCTGCCTGAACTCAGGGCATGTCGGGTCGGTCTGTTGCATTTGTGGCTGCAGCATACCTCGGCGTCGTTGACCATCAACGAGAACGCCGATCCGGCGGTACGTCGCGACTTCGAACGATTTTTCAATCGTCTGATCCCACAAGGAGCAGATGGCTATGAGCATAACGACGAAGGCCTGGACGACCTCCCGGCGCACTTCAAGGCCAGCGTGCTTGGCTGTCAGCTCAGCTTGCCGATCTCGGCAGGTCGACTGGCGTTAGGGACTTGGCAAGGTGTTTATCTGGGCGAGCACCGTGATCATGGCGGTGCTCGTAAAGTCCTCGCCACCTTGCACGGTGATGGGGCATAACCGCTGGTCAGCAGCGGCTATTGATTTTTTTCCGGCACCCTTCGACAGAGGGCTAAGCTGGGCTATAACTAATCTGCTTTTCGCAAGTCATGAGGTAGAACATGAGCGACGATGATCTGGAAAACGACGACCTCGAAGTAGGCGACGACGACGAAACCGAAGAAGGTCTGGAAGCAGCGGC
>NZ_JBOIBY010000215.1:0-21100 GCF_050739655.1 Pseudomonas sp.
GCCTGCCTGGCCTACTTCTGGGCTGACATGGCGCGCCTGGCTGCCGAGAAACTGGCTGCCGGTACCACCGAAGAGGCGTTCTACACCGCCAAGCTGCAGACTGCGCGTTTCTACTTCCAGCGCATCCTGCCGCGTACCCGTACACACGTTGCAACCATGCTGTCGGGCGCCAACAACCTGATGGACATGAAAGAAGAGAACTTCGACCTGGGCTACTAAGTCTTAAGGCTGTTCTTCAAAAAAACGCCGCTCTTTCGGGAGCGGCGTTTTTTTTGCTTTTCTGTAGGAGCGAGCTTGCTCGCGAAGGTCGTTAACGATGACGTGGGTTTCCTGATTAAACGTTTTGTTCTCTGGTTTTTCGCGAGCGAGCTCGCTCTTACAAGGATGATTTGCGTATATATAAATAACAAACATGGTTAGTTCATGAAGTGCGAGTAATCACCTCTTTTGTTAGTTGCTGGTGTGTAAAGTCTGATAGAGCGTGAAAGAGCCGTTTCTGATAGTTCAGCAATTAGTT
This sequence comes from Pseudomonas sp., assembly GCF_050739655.1. Classification (GTDB taxonomy): domain Bacteria; phylum Pseudomonadota; class Gammaproteobacteria; order Pseudomonadales; family Pseudomonadaceae; genus Aquipseudomonas. Next base: position 518 of record NZ_JBOIBY010000215.1, read on the forward strand.
TGCCAACTCGCTGCATGCGATCTGCTCGGGCTAAGGTCCCGTGGGTGTTGGGTCTTTTGGGCCTATTCACCCAAAGCTGGGGCAAGCCAACCCCCGAAGTTGCGGCATTAAATGAGAACGAAAAACAGCAAATTAAAATTTGTAAAATTCACTGCTGAAATATTTTGTAACGTCTACAGTGCAATCAAGCGCCGCCGCAGAGTGACGAGCCAGTACCTAACAGCCAACGATTAGCGAGCACTTCGCCAGTACACTAATGCCTCGTGCGCAGCAACTTCTTCTGATGTTGTTGCGTGGGTGTCAGCAAGATTCCTGGCCATGAGTCCCACTCGCGACGTGTTACCGGAGCCTGGCAGCTCCGTCTGAATCGGGAGTTACATCATGGTGAAATACTTACGCATCCATCGAACAACTTATCTGGCCTGCGCGATAGCAGGTGTGCTCATAAGCTGTAATACCTTCGCCGCTGACCCGGCAGTGGTTAATCCGCCGATACTCGACGTACCCAGCCTGCAATCGCTGCGCGGCATGACTCCGCCTGATCCATCCGGAACCGAGGACGGGCGCAAGGTCGACCTGATGACCGACTACGTGCTCAACCGATCGGCAGCGGTCCTGCTGGGCAAGGCTTTGTTCTGGGACATGGAGGTCGGCAGCGACGGTGCCACCGCGTGCGCGTCGTGCCACTACCACGCGGGCGTCGATCACCGGACCACCAACCAGATCAATCCAGGCCAGGCGAACACCAATGCCAACGTTGCGTCGATCTTCAACAAGCCCTTCGTAGCGTCCGACATTCCTGGCGACGTGCCGTCCTATACGACCAAGTCCGGGGGCAAGGGCGGTCCGAATTACCTGCTCAAGAAAGCCGACTTCCCGACCCATGTGCTGTCTGATCCGCTGGATCGAAATTCTCCGATTGTCTATTCGACAGACGACGTGATCGGCTCCCAAGGCGTGTTCGATGCCAACTTCGTCAAGCCGAACCAGCCACGTTTCGACAAATGCATCCAGCAACCCGACGGGATCTTCCAGGTCGGTGGTATCAATGTGCGACGCAGTACCGGACGCAACGCGCCGACGGTGATCAACGCGGCATTCAACGTGCGCAATTTCTGGGATGGCCGGGCCAACAACGTCTTCAACGGCTTCTCGCCCTTCGGTAACCGCGATCCGGATGCCGGAATCTACGTGACCAAGGACAACAGCGGCGTGGCCCTCAAAGTACGCCTGGCGCTCAACGATGCCTCCGCGGCTTCGCAAGCAGTGGGACCTCCCGGTAGCGCGGTCGAAATGTCCTGCGGTGGGCGCACGTTCGCCGACATCGGCCGGCGCATGCTCGACACGCTGATGCTTAAGCAACAAAGGATCTCGTCCACCGACTCGGTACTTGGTCCGGTATCAGGTGCGCGGCGTCCTAGTTACCGCGAACTGATCAAGAACGCATTCCAGCCACGGCTGTGGAACGCCAATAAGAAGGTATCGGTGGGTGGCGAGCCGTACACTCAGATGGAGGCCAACTTCCCGCTGTTTTTTGGCCTGGCGATCCAGATGTACGAAGCCACGCTGGTCTCCGATCAAGCGCCACTCGATGCCTACTTGCAGGGTGATCACACGGCCATGAACGACCAGCAAGTCCAAGGCATGAATCTGTTTTTGGGCAAGGGCAAGTGCGTCAGCTGCCATGGCGGCGCAGAGCTGACCAACGCGGCCAGTCGCCTGCAACTCCATCCACGGGAGCGCATCGAGCGCATGGTCATGGCCGATAACCTGACCACGCTCTACGACAACGGTTTCTACAACACTGGCGTACGCCCAACCTCAGAGGACCTGGCGGTCGGTGGTTCGGATGCCTGGGGCAACCCGTTGTCTTTCACCCGTCAGTACAACACCCAACTGCAAGGCGGGAAGATTCCTGACCCGCTGAACGTCGATGTCTGCACCTTTGAAGTACCGTTGAGTGCAGCCATTCCTTGCGATGCGACGCAGCGGCCTAATGTCGGTTTCCGCGACTCGGTGGATGGAGCGTTCAAGACACCAACGTTGCGCAATATCGCGTTGACAGGTCCGTATTTCCACAACGGCAGCCGTGCGACATTGAAACAAGTGATGGAGTTCTACAACCGTGGTGGCGACCGGCGTGGTGAGGATGCGAGCAACACCAGCGGCTTCGAGCACCCGGCGGTGAATCAGCACAACGGCTCGAACCTCGATCCGGACATGACCAACCTGAACCTGACCAACGATGAGATCGATGCCCTGGTCAAATTCATGGAGGTCGGCTTGACCGACCCGCGGGTTGCCTGGGAACGGGCGCCGTTCGATCATCCGTCACTGGTGCTGCCACAGGGTGCTGTGGGTGATGAAAACGCCGTGACGCAAAAACCGGTCAACCCGAAAATCACCACGCGTCAGGCGCAGGACGCCGACATTCAGCTCAACCCCATCGGTGCTGAAGGTCGCAGACCTGAAATGGGTGCACTGCAACCGTTCAACAACGACATTTGACGAGATTTCCCCTTGCGCCACTGTCGGCATCCATTGCCGCCAGTGGCGCTTTTTACAAAATACCTCAGTAATTCACTCAGCAACTCGCAGCTTCTGCCGTTACAGTAGTGGGCACAATGCCATCTATTGATATGACGGGTCGGAGCTTTACCCTTGCCGCGTTCTTCCGCTGTACGTTTCAGTCATTTCCTACCGTCATTGCTTCTCTTGCTGGCGGGCCTTGCGGCTGCGTACATCAAGGATCTGAGCGTTTTCTTCACTTCACTCTTCAATGTGCTGCCAACCCTGGTGCTGCTGCTCGGCGGCGCTTACTGCGCGGTTTACCGACGTCAACGTGAACTGTTTCTGATGGTCACGGTGTACATCGCCTACTTCCTGCTCGACACCCAGACCGATTACTACCGCGACAACGGCAAGGTGCGTGAAGACGCTGCGGTGGTCTTTCACCTGTGTTGCCTGCTGTTGCCGTTGTTGTTTGGCGTGTTCGCGGCGTGGCAAGAACGCACGCATCTGTTCCAGGACATGGTGGCGCGCTTCGCTGTATTACTGGCGGTTGGCAGCGTGGCATTGGGGCTCGAACAAAGCTTCCCGCAGGCGTTGCTGATCTGGCTATCGGAGATCCGCTGGCCCGCCTTGCATGGGGCCTGGATGAGCCTGATCCAGTTGTCCTATCCGGTGTTCCTCGCATCGTTCCTGCTGCTGGCCTGGCAGTACTGGCGCAATCCAAGGCCGCTCCACGCCGCACAGCTTGTGGGTTTGCTGGGTCTGTTCTGGATGTTGCCAAAAACCTTCATCCTGCCATTTACCCTGAACATCATGTGCAGCCAGGTGATGCTGATGATCGCTGCGGCGGTGGCCCACGAGGCTTATCAAATGGCCTTCCGTGACGAGCTGACCGGGCTGCCGGGCCGTCGTGCCCTGAATGAGCGCATGCAGCGGCTGGGGCGCAATTACGTGTTGGCCATGAGCGACGTCGACCACTTCAAGAAATTCAACGACACCCATGGTCATGATGTTGGCGACCAGGTGCTGCGGTTGGTGGCCAGCAAACTGGCAAAAATCGGCGGGGGCGGTAAGGCGTATCGCTATGGCGGTGAGGAATTCGCCCTGGTGTTTGCAGGCAAAACCCTGGAAGAGTGTATGCCGCACCTGGAAGTCATCCGCGAATCCATCGCCACCTACAACATTCAACTGCGCAATCAGGACAACCGTCCGCAGGATGATAATCAGGGGCGCCAGCGTCGTGCCGGTTCCGGTGCGTCGAGCGTGTCGGTGACTGTCAGCATCGGTGTCGCCGAGCGGCTTGAGCAGCGCACCCCGGAAGAAGTACTCAAGTCCGCTGACCAGGCGCTCTACAGTGCCAAGGGCGCAGGGCGTAACTGCGTGGTGGCGTTCGGTCAGAACCGCCGCGGCGCCGTGCGCATGGACGCCGCTACGGTTGAGTGATGATGGCGCATTCAGCGACTGGACTGTGATTGTGAGGCGTGGTCGACGGCAGTAGGTTGGAAAAATCTGCTGACGGAGAATGACCATGCCCGAGTACAAAGTTCCCCTGCGCGACATGCGCTTTTTGATCGACCACGTCTTCGATTTTCATAGCAACTACGCGGCACTGGGCGCGACCGATGCCAGTGCGGATATGGTCAGTGCGATTCTTGAAGAGGGCGCAAAGTTTTGTGAAAACGTGTTGTCGCCCCTCAACCGCAGTGGCGACGAAGAAGGCTGCCATTTCGACAGCGGTGTGGTCACAACGCCTACAGGCTTCAAGCAGGCTTTCGCACAATACGTGGAAGGTGGCTGGCATGGTCTTGCGGCCGATCCGGCTTACGGTGGCCAAGGTCTGCCTAGCTCTCTGGGGCTGGTCATCAGCGAAATGGTCGGCTCCAGCAACACGTCCTGGGGTATGTACCCCGGTCTGACCCACGGTGCCATGTCGGCTATCCATGCCCACGGCACCGAAGAACAAAAAAACACCTACCTTAGCAAGCTCACCGCGGGCCAATGGACCGGCACCATGTGCTTGACCGAAGCCCATTGCGGGACCGATCTGGGCATCATCAAGACTCGCGCCGTACCAGCCGCCGATGGCAGTTACGCGATCTCCGGCAGCAAGATTTTCATCTCCGCCGGCGAACACGACATGAGCGACAACATCATTCACCTGGTGCTGGCGAAACTGCCGGACGCACCGGCCGGGACCAAGGGCATTTCTCTGTTCATCGTGCCCAAGTTCCTGCCTGATGCGGCGGGTGAAGCGGGCGAGCGCAACGGTGTTTCCTGCGGCTCGATCGAACACAAGATGGGCATCAAGGCATCGGCCACCTGTGTGCTGAACTTCGATAGCGCCAAGGGCTTTCTGATCGGTGAGCCGAACAAGGGCTTGAACTGCATGTTCACCATGATGAACCACGCGCGCTTGGGCACGGGCATGCAAGGGCTGTGTCTGGGCGAGGCGAGTTTCCAGGGCGCGATCAAATACGCCAATGACCGCCTGCAGATGCGCTCGCTGACCGGCCCGAAAGCCCCGGAAAAAGCGGCCGACCCGATCATCGTGCATCCCGATGTGCGCAGGATGTTGCTGACCATGAAAGCCTTCAATGAAGGCAATCGGGCGCTGACTTACTTCACCGCGCAGTTGCTGGATGTTGCGCACCTGAGCCCGGATGAGACGGCGCGTCAGGATGCAGAAGACCTGTTGGCGTTTCTGACGCCGATCTGCAAAGCCTTCATGACGGATACGGGGCTGGAGGTGACCAACCACGGCATGCAGGTGTTTGGTGGGCACGGGTTCATCCGTGAGTGGGGCATGGAGCAATTGGTTCGCGATTGCCGGATCGCGCCGATCTACGAAGGCACCAACGGCATTCAGGCGCTGGACCTTTTGGGGCGTAAAGTCCTTGGCAGCCAGGGCAAACTGCTGCGCGGCTTCACCAAAATCGTTCACAAGTTTTGCGCAGCGAACACTGGGCATCCGCAACTGGGCAGCTATGTGACGCAGCTCAATGAGTTGAACCAGCAATGGGGCGAATTGACCACGAAGGTCGGCATGGCCGCGATGAAAAACCCGGACGAAGTCGGCGCCGCTTCGGTGGATTACTTGATGTACAGCGGTTACATCATCCTCGGCTATCTGTGGTTGCGGATGGCGCTGGTGGCTCAGGCGCAACTCGAAGACGGGAGCGGCGACGCGGATTTCTGCCGAAGCAAACTGGCGACCAGCGAGTTTTACTTCAAGCGTTTGTTGCCGCGCACCGCTGCACATCGCGCGGCGATCGAGGCGGGTAGCGATTGCCTGATGCAACTGCCGGCAGAGCTGTTCGCGCTTTAGTCATCTAAACCGGCTACAAAGAAGCTCGCCTGTGCGGGCTTTTTTGTTAATGACTAAAAATTACAAATCGGTCATGTGCTGACCCTATGTGTCGCAAAAGTTGTTGGGTTACACTCCGACCCAACTAATATTATTCCTGTGAATCACCTGTTTAGATCTTGCGAGGTTTGCCATGGCTGACTACAAAGCGCCCCTGCGCGATATGCGCTTCGTCCTCAATGAAGTTTTCGAGGTCGCCAAACTCTGGGCCGAACTGCCTGCGCTGGCCGAGACCGTCGATGCAGAAACGGTCGAAGCCATTCTCGAAGAAGCCGGCAAGGTCACCAGCAAAAGCATCGCGCCCCTGAGCCGTGCGGCTGACGAAGAAGGCTGCCACTGGGCGGATGGCGCCGTCACCACCCCGGCCGGTTTCCCACAGGCTTATCAGACCTACGCTGAAGGCGGTTGGGTCGGTGTGGGTGGCGATCCGGCCTACGGCGGCATGGGCATGCCCAAGGCTGTTTCGGCCCAGGTTGAAGAGATGGTCAACTCCGCGAGCCTGTCGTTCGGCTTGTATCCGATGTTGACGGCGGGTGCTTGCCTGTCGATCAACGCCCATGCCAGCGAAGAGCTCAAGGCCGCCTACCTGCCAAACATGTATGCCGGTGTCTGGGCTGGCTCCATGTGTCTGACCGAGCCGCACGCCGGTACAGACCTGGGCATCATCCGCACCAATGCCGAGCCTCAGGCCGACGGATCGTACAAGGTCAGCGGCACCAAGATTTTCATCACCGGCGGTGAGCACGATCTCACTGAAAACATCATTCATCTGGTACTGGCCAAACTGCCGGACGCGCCAGCGGGGCCGAAAGGCATTTCGCTGTTCCTGGTGCCGAAGTTCATGGTTAATGCCGATGGCAGCCTGGGCGCACGTAACCCGTTGAGCTGCGGTTCGATCGAACACAAGATGGGTATTCAGGCGTCCGCGACCTGCGTGATGAACTTCGATGAAGCCGTAGGTTATCTGGTGGGCGAGCCGAACAAGGGTTTGGCGGCCATGTTCACCATGATGAACTATGAGCGTCTGGGCGTGGGCATCCAGGGCTTGGCCACTGGCGAACGCTCCTACCAGAACGCCGTCGAGTACGCCCGTGATCGTCTGCAAAGCCGTTCGCCGACCGGCGCGCAGAACAAGGACAAAATCGCCGACCCGATCATTGTTCATCCAGACGTGCGTCGCATGCTGTTGACCATGAAAGCCTCGAACGAAGGCGGCCGTGCGTTCTCGACTTACGTGGCCATGCAACTGGACACCGCCAAGTTCAGCGAAGACGCCGCCACCCGCAAACGCGCAGAAGATCTGGTGGCGTTGCTGACCCCGGTGGCCAAGGCATTTCTGACCGACCTGGGCCTGGAAACCACCGTGCATGGCCAACAGGTTTTCGGCGGTCACGGCTACATCCGTGAATGGGGCCAGGAACAACTGGTTCGCGACGTGCGCATTACCCAGATTTACGAAGGCACCAATGGTATTCAGGCGCTGGACCTGGTCGGGCGCAAGATCGTTGGCAGCGGCGGGGCGTACTACAACCTGTTCGCTGACGAGATTCGTCACTTCACGGCCACTGCCAGCGCTGATCTGGCTGAATTCACCAAACCGTTGAACGACGCGGTGGTTACCCTCGACGAACTGACTGCATGGTTGCTTGATCGGGCGAAATCCAACCCGAATGAAATCGGTGCTGCGTCGGTCGAGTATCTGCAAGCATTTGGTTACACCGCTTATGCCTACATGTGGGCACTGATGGCCAAGGCGGCTTTCGGCAAGGAAGCGCAGGACGATTTCTACGCCAGCAAACTGGGTACTGCGCGGTTCTATTTCGCGCGCCTGCTGCCGCGGATTCACTCGTTGAGTGCGTCGGTGAAAGCCGGCAGCGAGTCGCTGTTCCTGCTCGATGCCGCGCAGTTCTGATGATGTAGCGTCATGTAAGCATTCTCTTACATGACGTACTGCTGTTCTCCCATAGATGCAGATTGGATCCACGGCTAATCTACCCACATGGACGTAGCGCAGGAAGCGCAAAGCAACAACACGGACACGTAGGATTCTGCCAGGGCGGCGGAGTGAAATGGATGTCAGGGAAACAGTCTGCAAAGCCCCGCTTCGGCGGGGTTTTCTTATGCCTGCGAAAAAGTGTCAGCTAAGCCCATCCAGTGCTGAAGGGCTGTTCAGGCGTTCATCCGGTCGATTTATCACCTCTTCCAGTAACGTACGCAATAGCGCCAGCGAGGCCTGTTGCCGTTGCACATCGCGACACACCAAACCGACTTTCAGCGGCACCCGAGGCTCACTCAGGGGTTTCCACAGCAGTTCGTGGTTGCCATGGGTCTTCTGCGAGCGTCCGGGCAATACCGTTGCCAGCCGTGTATGCGGCAGGCTGTCGAGAATCCCTGCCATGTTGTTCAATTCTGCCTGCACCTGCGGACGTCGCCCCAGGCTGGCCAGTTGTGCTTGCCAGATTTGCCGTATCTGAAATTCCTCACCCAGGAGCAGCATCGGCAATTCAGCCGCCTGACTCATGGACACTTTCTTGAACTCACGCAGTGGATGGTCCGCCGGGATGACCAGGGTCAACTCATCTTCGTACAGCATCACGCCATGCAGGCCCGGTTGCCGGGGCGGCAAGTAGCTGATGCCGATATCCAGCGAGCCGTTGAGCAGCCGTCGTTCGATTTCCAGCCCGGTCAATTCATAGATCTGCACCACCAGATGGGGTTGAGCCTTGCGCACCCGCTCCAGCATTTGTGGCACCAGGCTGGTGTGCACGGTCTGCAAGACACCGATGGCCAGCGTGCGCAGCGCCTGTCCCTTGAAGTTGCCCAGCGCTTCGCGAGCCCGTTGCAGGCCATCGAGCAAGGGCAGGGCGTGGTTGTATAACGTGTGGGCTGCCAGCGTCGGCAACAGGCGTTTGCTGCTGCGTTCAAACAGGCTTACATCAAGGGTTTGCTCAAGGTGACGAATCTGCTGGGACAGCGCAGGTTGCGAGATTGACAGTCGTTCAGCCGCCCGGCCGACGTGGCCTTCTTCATATACCGCGACGAAATAACGCAGTTGTTTAAAATCCATAAGAAATACTTATCAAAAATGCTCGGAAATCGAAATGGCTCAATGCCTGGCCTGAGCCTAGTCTAACCGCATTCACAAGGCTTACAGGGCCATAGAACGCGATGACTACGGTTTGCTTCATGGGTGTTTACATAGGTTGCGCGAACAATCAAAAGCGGAGGCTGAACGGATGAACCTGTTCAACCTGCGTCGTCCTTCGCCATGCCTTGATGATCTGGTAGCGGACGCCTTCTTGGCCTCCAGGGACGACACCGTTTCCAGTGAATACCTGATGCCCAGTGTCGAGCGACCCAAACAGGTTTTCGTTCGCGGCCAGGGTTCCTGGTTGTGGGACAGCGATGACCGCGCCTATCTGGACTTTTCACAGGGCGGTGGGGCCAATAGCCTTGGACACAGCCCCAAGGCGCTGGTCAATGCCCTCACGGCTCAGGCTCAGTCGTTGATCAATCCAGGTGCAGGCCTGCATAACCGCAGCATGCTCAAACTCGCTGAACGCCTGTGTGACAGCACGGGCAGCGATCAGGCGTATCTACTCAACACGGGCAGCGAAGCCTGCGAAGCGGCCATCAAACTGGCACGTAAATGGGGCCAACTGCATCGCGGCGGAGCTTCGCGGATCATCGTTGCCAACAACGGCTGTCATGGTCGTAGTCTCGCGACGATCTCGGCGTCGGACAGTTCGACACAGAGCAATCGATTCGAACCGCAGCTGCCGGGCTTCAGCCACGTTCCATTCAATGATCTGCCAGCGTTGAATGCGGCCGTGGATGAGCGAACCGTGGCGATCATGCTCGAACCCATCCAGAGTGAAGCCGGGGTAATTCCGGCGACTGCGCATTACCTCAAGGGCGTCGAGCGGCTGTGTCGAGAGCTGGGCATTCTGTTGATCTTCGATGAAGTGCAAACCGGCATGGGTCGTTGCGGCACCTTGCTCGCGGAACAATCCTACGGCGTTCGGGCCGATATCGTCGTCCTCGGCAAAGGTCTGGGCGGGGGCGTGCCAATGGCCGCGTTGCTGGCACGGGGAAAGGCCTGCTGTTTCGAAACCGGCGAGATGAGCGGCACCCATCATGGCAACGCGCTGATGACCGCGGCGGGCCTTTGCATACTCGAGAGTGTGCAGGACAAGGGCTTTCTCCAGCATGTCGAAGACTCGGCCCAGCACCTGCGCGAAGGCCTGCAGCGCCTGTCCCATCGTTATGGCCACGGCGAATTGCGCGGTCAAGGGTTGTTCTGGGGGCTGACGCTGTCCGACGAGTCCGCAGATGCCGTCGTCAACGCGGCGTTATACGAGGGCTTGCTGCTCAACGCCCCGCAACCCGATTGCCTGCGCTTCACGCCGGCGCTGACAGTCAGCAAGGCCAACATCGACGAAATGCTCCTGCGCCTGGCCCGCGCCTTCTCCCGCGTACGCACCGCGCAATTGCAGTGCCGCAAAGGGATCGCCGTCTGATCAGACGCGCGCCGCACAAATCCCCGAACCGTCTCGCGGTATAACGCACGCCCCACGCCTGATTTTTTTGGCGTGGGGCGTTTTTTTTGTGGCGAGGTTTTTCCAAAGGCAATTTCGACTTGAGCCGAAATAAGTGAATTTCAGAGAATGCCCAAGACCTTTGAAGACCTAACCGGAATAAAAACTCAGCGCTTGCTGGATGCAAAAGAGTTTGTGGAGATACTTAATGGGCAAAAAATACAAAAGTGAAATCATGGAATCAATCCACGAATCCGCCAGTGCCTTGTATGCCATCGGCGCAATCAGCAAAGCGACCATGCGCGAATTCGATGAGTCCTGTCTTGCAACTGTGCCGGAGGTAATTCCCGCAGAGGAGATCAAGGCCTTGCGTGAGCGCAACAATGTCAGCCAGCCGGTGTTCGCCCGTTACCTGAACACCAGCGCCTCCACGGTCAAACAGTGGGAAGCGGGGGACAAGCACCCTAGTGGCATGGCGTTGAAGTTGCTCAGCATCGTTCAGAAACACGGCCTGGAGATTCTGGCCTGAAAATCGGGCTGAACCCTGACCTGTAGAGCAGGTCGATTGTGTGTAAGGCTCATATGAGCCAACTTCAATCAGGAGCTGACCCCATGGACTTTATTCGCATCATCATCGCCATTCTGTTGCCGCCGCTGGGTGTGTTTCTGCAAGTCGGGTTTGGCGGGGCGTTCTGGCTGAATATTCTGCTGACGTTGTGCGGATACATTCCAGGGATCGTGCATGCGGTGTACATCATCGCCAAGCGTTGAATGGGCTGAACCCTTGAATCAGTCCAGCTGATTCATCACCCGCTGATAAAACATCCATTCCTGCTCAAGCGCATGGGCCTGGTTACCAGCCTTGCGGAATCCATGGCGTTCGTCCGCGTAGTAATGCGCTTCGACCAGGATGCCGTTGTCTTGCAGGGCCTGGACCATGTCTCGGGTTTGTTGCGGCACGACCACGGCGTCCAGTTCCCCTTGAAAGAAAATCATCGGTACTCGGATGTTGCCTGCATGCAGTAATGGCGTTCGAGCGGCATAGCGCTCGGCGTCATGCGCAGGATCACCGATCAGCCAATCCAGATAATCGCCCTCGAACTTATGGGTTGCCCGGCCCAGTGCGACCGGGTCGCTAACCCCATAAAGACTTGCGCCGGCCCGGAATACGTTGTGGAAAGCCAGCGCGCACAGTGTGGTATATCCACCGGCGCTTCCGCCTCGGATGAAGGCTTTGTCACCGTCGATCAGTCCGCGTTCGGCGAGATGGCTGACCACCGCGCAGGCGTCTTCGACATCGACCTCACCCCAGCTCAAATGCAGAGCCTGCCGGTAGGCTCGGCCATAACCGCTGCTGCCGCGATAGTTGAGGTCGGCCACGGCGAAACCCCGTTGCGCCCAATACTGGATGCGCGGATCGAGCATCGGATAGCACGCCGACGTCGGGCCACCGTGGATGAACACCACCAGCGGCGGTTTGGCTTCATCGGTCATCGCCGGGTAGAAGAAACCGTGGGCTTCACCCGAGCCGCTTGGATAGCGCAGGGTTTGCGGGCGACTGATCTGTTCGGCGGGCAACGGCGCAATGCCACCGGCCAGTACGTTGACTTGCCGGGTCTGGCGATTGATGGCGATCACGGCGGTTGAGCTGACGGGCGATGCGGCGATGCAGTAAATGAACTGCTCGTCCTCGGCGAGATGCCGGAAACGGCTGTAGTCGCCGGTAAAGTCTTCACTGCGATTGCCACGGATGCCCAGCCGACCAAAGCCGCCTTCGGTCCAACTGGCCAGATAAGTGCCCTCGCTCAACGGTAACCAGGTGCAGCCACCGAGCTGCCAAGGCGCGGGGCCATGATCGGCGGCAGTGCTCGGCAACGGGGTGAGACCATTTGCCGATTCCACCCAAGGTTGCCAGTAGCCGCCACGATCAGTCAGGCAATACAGGCGTCCGGTGCTATCAAAGCGTGGTTGTTGCAGGGACTCCTGGCGCTGGTCTCCCGCGACGCAACGGACGGGGCCAAAGGTGCCACTGCTCTCGCGTTCAGCCACCATCAAACGGGTCGCCGTCCACGGCTGATCGGGCCGACTCCATTCGATCCAGGCCAGTCGACGTGCATCCGGGGCGAGGGTCGGGGCGGCGTAGAAGTCGGCACCTTCGGCCAGCAATCGTCGCGCGCCGTCCGCCAGATTGATGGCCACCAGACGGTGTTCCTTGCGGTTTTCTTCAACTGCCAGTATCTGGCCGTTGGCGAACTGCAGATCACCGTAGCGACACACCCCTGAGGTCAGCACTTCGGGCGTGTCGCCCTCAAGCGATTGGTGGTACAGCTGCTGGTCGGCCTCATTCACGAAAACGACCCCGTTGTCCGTCAGACAAAACGCGCCACCGCCGTATTCGTACACTCGACTGCGCACACTGAACCCAGGTGGCGTCAGACATTTCGCGACTCCATCACGCCAATACCAGATCCGGCAGGCGGCATCTTCCGGTCGATACTCGTTCCAGAACAGGCCTTGGGGGCCGACCTGCAACTCGGAAAAGTCGATGCCGGCCGCAACGGCATTGGCCGCGCTGAAAGGTTCAGCTTTTGGCGATGAGGCGTGAGTTTCGTTCATTGCGAAAGGCCAGTTGGTCGATGGTCTGGGTCGCGTGCTCGGCTTCTTCGCGGGCCTTGAGGATCACGCCGTGATGGGGCGACTTGCTGCACACCGGGTCGGCATTGCTGGCGTCACCGGTGAGCATGAACGCCTGGCAACGACAGCCGCCGAAGTCTTTTTCTTTTTCGTCGCAGGAACGGCATGGCTCGGGCATCCAGTCGTAACCGCGAAATCGATTGAAGCCGAACGAGTCGTACCAGATGTGCTGCATGCTGTGCTCGCGCACGTTGGGAAACTGCACCGGCAGTTGTCGGGCGCCGTGACAGGGTAGCGCGGTGCCATCCGGCGTGACTGTCAGAAAAATACTGCCCCAGCTGTTCATACAGGCTTTCGGACGTTCTTCGTAGTAGTCCGGCGTGACGAAAATCAGCTTGCACGGATGGCCTTCGGCTTCGAGTTTGGCCCGGTATTCATTGGTGATGCGCTCGGCGCGTACCAGTTGTTCCCGGGTGGGCAACAGCCCGACGCGGTTGAGCTGCGCCCAGCCGTAGAACTGGCACGTGGCGAGTTCGACGAAGTCCGCCTCAAGGGCGATGCACAACTCGATGATGCGGTCGATCTGGTCGATGTTGTGCCGATGGGTGACGAAGTTCAGCACCATGGGATAGCCGTGGGCTTTCACGGCGCGGGCCATTTCCAGCTTTTGCGCGAAGGCCTTTTTCGAGCCGGCGAGCAGGTTGTTCACCTGCTCATCGCTGGCCTGGAAACTGATCTGGATATGATCGAGGCCGGCCTTCTTGAAGTCGCCGATTTTCTGCTCGGTCAGGCCGATGCCCGAGGTGATCAGGTTGGTGTAGAACCCCAGTTTGCGCGCCTCGGCAATCAGCTCGGCGAGGTCCTGGCGCACCAGCGGCTCGCCACCGGAAAAGCCCAGTTGCGCCGCGCCCATTTCCCGCGCTTCGCGAAACACCTTGATCCATTGTTCGGTGCTCAGTTCCTTGCCTTGCTCGGCGAAATCCAGCGGGTTGGAGCAGTAGGGACATTGCAGCGGGCAGCGATAGGTCAGCTCGGCCAGCAGCCAAAGCGGCAGGCCGATTTCTGGTTTTGGCGGTACCTGCACCGACGAATCAGGCAAGTTCGATCCAGTGCTGCGCACGGGCAACCTCCATGAACTGCTCGATGTCGTCACCCAGTTCCGGGACGCCGGGGAACTGCTGGTTTAGCTCATTGATGATCGCGGCGACATCGCGCTCACCGTCGATCAAACCGCCGATCAACGCGGCGCTTTCATTGAGTTTGATCATGCCTTCCGGGTACAGCAGCACATGGCCTTTTTGTGCCGGTTCGTACTGGAAGCGGTAGCCGGGACGCCAGCTTGGGGTCTTGCTGCGATCGAAACTCATAGGGTGATTCCTTTGTGCCAGACCCGTTGCCCGGTCACGCTGTGATACGGCGGACGGTTCAGTTCGTAGGCCATGCTCATGGCATCGAGCATGCTCCAGAGAATGTCCAGTTTGAACTGGAGGATTTCCAGCATGCGCTCCTGGCCGGCCCGTGTCGTGTAGTGCTGCAAGGTAATCGCCAAGCCGTGCTCGACATCACGTCGCGCCTGACCCAAGCGAGTGCGGAAATACTCATAACCGGCCGGGTCGATCCACGGGTAATGCTGCGGCCAACTGTCGAGGCGCGACTGGTGGATCTGCGGCGCGAACAGTTCGGTCAGGGAGCTGCTGGCGGCTTCCTGCCAACTGGCGCGACGGGCGAAATTGACATAGGCGTCGACGGCGAAGCGCACGCCAGGCAGCACCAGTTCCTGGGAGCGCAATTGATCCGGATCAAGGCCGACCGCCTGGCCCAGGCGCAACCAGGCTTCGATACCGCCGTCTTCGCCGGGAGCGCCATCGTGGTCCAGCAAGCGCTGAATCCACTCGCGGCGGATTTCGCGGTCGGGGCAGTTGGCCAGGATCGCAGCGTCTTTCAGGGGAATATTCACCTGATAGTAAAAGCGGTTGGCGACCCAGCCCTGGATCTGCTCGCGGCTGGCCCGGCCTTCGTACATCGCCACGTGGTACGGGTGGTGAATGTGGTAGTAGGCGCCCTTGGCGCGCAGGGCAGCCTCGAATTCGGCGGGGGACATTGGGGTGTCGGTCATTGCTTTTCTCCGGGGAACTGCCGGTTGGAATCTGTGCTGACTGTGCCGGCCTCATCGCCAGCAGGCTGGCTCCCACACAGGTTGTGGTGTGTCTTCAATGATGTGTTCACTGAAGACCCCTGTGGGAGCCAGCCTGCTGGCGATAGACCGCGCAGCGGTCTCCTTTGCTTACAACACAATACTCATGCCGTCATAAGCCACTTCAACATTGCGCCGCTGCAGCTCCGCCCGCTGTGGCGAGTCCTCATCGAGGATCGGGTTGGTGTTGTTGATGTGGATAAGCACTTTGCGCTGCTTGGGCAGCTGCTCAAGTACTTCCAGCATGCCCCCCGGGCCGTTCTGCGCCAGATGGCCCATCTCCCGGCCGGTGCGGGTGCCGACGCCACGGCGCTGCATTTCATCGTCGTCCCACAGGGTGCCATCCACCAGCAGGCAATCGCTGCCGGCCATGATCTCCAGCAACGCTGCGTCGACCTTGCCCAGACCCGGTGCGTAAAACAGTTTGCCGCCGGTACCGAGGTCTTCGACGATCAGGCCGATGTTGTCGCCCGGGTGCGGATCGAAGCGATGCGGTGAGTAAGGTGGCGCGGCGCTGCGCAGGGGCAGCGGGGTGAAGCGCAGGTTCGGGCAAGCCAAGATGCTGAAGCTTTGATCGAGCTCGATTCGGTTCCAGTTCAAGCCGCCATTCCAGTGGGTCAGCATGTTGAACAGCGGAAAACCGCTGCTCAGGTCTTCGTGGACCATGTCGGTACACCACACCTGATGCGGGCAACCTTCACGCAGCATGAGCAGGCCGGTGGTGTGGTCGATCTGGCTGTCCATCAGGATGATCGCGCCGATGCCGGTATCACGCAGGGCGCGGCCCGGCTGCATCGGGGCGAAGCTCTGGAGCTGAGCGCGGATGTCCGGGGAGGTGTTGCACAGCACCCAGTTCACGCCGTCATCGGAAATCGCGATGGACGATTGTGTCCGCGCCTGGGCCTTCAGGCTGCCGTCGCGAAAGCCTGCGCAATTGGCGCAGTTGCAGTTCCACTGGGGGAAACCGCCGCCGGCGGCGGAACCTAGAATCTGGACAAACATGGACGCTCCATCATTTCAACGCTGAAAATAAAACGCCTCGGATAACCGAGGCGTTGTGCTGCACGTCTGCCAAGGCAGAGATCAGCGGCTTGCGAAGTACATGGTGACTTCAAAGCCGATACGCAGGTCGGTGTAAGCAGGTTTGGTCCAGGCCATAAATTGAACTCCTTCAGGTAGGGGTGGGATAGCGCTATCTATAGGTATAGTCCACCTCAAATCAGAGATGTTCCAAATAGTTAGGCTGCTATGTTACTCAAAATTTCAAAGAAATTGCCCGTGAAACTTTGAAAAAGCTCCTTGCAGCCTCGGTAATGATCATTTTGTCACTTGCCAAGGAGCGCCAGGTTCAGGGCTGCTGGAGAGGCAATGCCAACCGCCTTCGGCCTGATTCAATCGTTGTGCTGCTGCCAGCAATTGGGCGCGATCGATCAGCAGAATTGCCTCGGGCAGTTGCGTCAGATAATCCGACGAGCGGCCGCTTAATTTGCCTTGCCACAACAAATCGGCAGCTTGATGGAAGGGCATTGCCGCACTGGAAAACTGTTCGGCCAAGGTCTGGCGTTGGGCGATGAAGGTGTCGTCGTCGATGGCATTGATCAGCACCGGCAAGCCGCCAATGAACTGCTCAACATGCTTGAGTAAATCCGGCGGAGCCACGCTCGGTGATTGCACGCCGAACAGCAGCCCGGTTTGCCCGTGAATCTGGCGCAGGGCGCTGAACACTGCGTAACCCAGTTGCAACTCCACCCGCAGGCGCTGGTAGAAAGGTGTCTGGCAGAAGTGCGCGAGCAAGCGCCACGCGGCTTCGTCTGAAATATCTTCAGACGCCGTCGGACAGAACACCAGCAGCGCGTGCTCGCTGGAGCCGGTATCGATTTGGCTCCATAGGCGTTGTGTGCGGATTGAACATGGCGGCGTCGGTTGATTGTCCGGCGTACCGGGTATCCGGCTCAAGGCCAGGCCCATGGCGGCTTGAGTCTGGGCGGACAGGCCTATCGCCAAACCCTCCCAGCGAGCGCTCGACCAGAGTTGCTGCACATCGTCCGAGTGATCGGTGTGCGCCAGGCAGTGATCGGGCAATGCCTTGAGCAGTTGTCGAATGGGTATCAAAGCGGCACTGGTCGGTTCTGATTGTGGGACGGCGACGTCAGGCGTTGTCAGTTCTTTCAGCGCATGTTCCAGGACTGTGGGCATCGGCTCCTGCAGCCCGGTCAGTTTCAGCAGCCATTCATTGCCTGAGGCGCTGAAGGAAAAGTCCACGCCAGCCTGACGCGCGTCTTCGCAAAGTGGTTGCAGATTACTTTCCAGTCGCGACTGGAGTTTGCTGCCAGGGGTCAAGTCCAAACGCCAGCGCAGGTAAATCGCACCTTCAGCACTGTTATCCGGCAATGCCTGGCTGAATTGCATCGGTGAGCGTTCGCGACGGCTGCGCGAGCGATCCTGGGCAAAGGTGCGCAGGCCGCGATGGGCGCTGGTCTGGCCGCGAATCAAACCGGCATTGGGCGCCGGGGTTTCGCTACCCAGAAACGGATTAGGTGCGGGCAGTTGCCATGGACCGCTGAAGTTATCCACAGCGCCGATTTGTTTGAGGGTTTGCTTGAGGGCAGTTACACCTTGTTCGGAGAGCCCGGCCTCGCGTTGCTCGCTGTCCCGTCGAGCCAATTGCACAGCGCTGCTGACCTGTTGCTGGCGTTGATGCAGCGCGGCGTATTCTTCGCGCAGCCCGTTCCAGTTTTGCCGGGCGAAGAAACCCAGCCAATCCATCAGTTGCTCGCGAATTCCGGTTGCCGCTAAGTGGTCGGGCAAGGTGAATTCGATATGCAGCAAGGCTTGCCCGGCGAATTGATACAGCGGCGCGGCCTTGAGCTTTTCAGCCAGCCCTCGCTCGCGCAGGTTGGCCAGCAATCCACCCGGCTTCCCGTCGTTGAGCCAATGACACAGGAAATCCAGAGCTTCGGCGCTGGAGTCGGGCAGTGCTTCAAGTGCAAACAGCCAATCCAGCCGACGCTCGCCAGCCTGTTGATAACTTATGTCTGAAGTTGCCATCAGTGGTGAAGGGGGTTGCTGAGGGACTTTTTCACCTCCGGCAATGGCACTGCTGAACGCCTCGGCCATCACCCTCAACTCATCGATACCCTGCGGGCCGGCAAGGCTCAAGGTCATCTGCCCGGTCTGATAATAGCGTTGATAAAAATTCTGCAACGCCTGCTGAAACTCTGCTCGTTCCAGCGGCAAGCTGTCGCGATTGCCGGCATGGAAGCCACGCAGTGGATGAGCCTCAGAAAGACCATCGAACAACTTCAACTGCTGTTGCGCTGCCTCATCTTGCGACCACGCGACGAATTCCGCATGCAGTACTTCCCGTTCCCGTTGCTGATCGTCCAGATTCATACGCGGATGAGCGAGCATGTCTGACAGACGCCGTAGTCCACCGGCGAATGCCTGGGGCGGTAACTCAAAAAAATAGTCGGTAGTGCGTTCACTGGTCCGTGCGTTCACCTGGCCGCCATGACTCTGGACGTAGGCCATCAGCCCTTGCTCCGCAGGAAAGCGCTCAGTCCCCAAAAACAGCAGATGCTCAAGAAAATGCGCCAGACCGGGCCACGCCAGCGGCACATCATGGCTGCCCACCGCAACTCGCAATGCCGCCGCGCAACGCTTCAAGTGCGGCGCGTGACGTAGCGTGACCTGCAAGCCACTGGCCAGGGTTTCAGTATGGGGGCGGGGATGATTCAGCGCGGGCATGGGCACTTCCAGAACAGTGAAGTGCCCATGCTAGCGGATAACGAAGGATCAGCGCTTGTTCAGCGCGCTGTACAGCTCGGGACGACGGTCGAGGAGATAACGATTGGCGGCGCGGGAATCGACCATCAACTGGTGATCCAGCTCCCCGACGATCAGCGCTTCATCAAGGCCGGCCTGGGCAATACGGCTGCCATCGGGCGCTGCGATACTGCTTTGGCCACAGTAGTGAATGTCGCCTTCGTGCCCGCAATAGTTGGCGTATGCCACATAGCACTGGTTTTCGAAAGCTCGGGCACGCACCGTGACATCAGCGACGAAATCGAAAGGAATCATGTTCGCCGTCGGCGCAAGAATCAGCTCGGCACCGCCCAGCGCCAGGCGCCGGGCATTTTCCGGAAACTCCAGGTCGTAGCAGATCAGGAAACCGAGCTTCCAGCCGTTGAGTTCAACGATTGGGAAATCGTCCGTGCCGGCGCTGAACATCGAACGGTCCAGATCACCGAACAAGTGCGTCTTGCGGTAGTTACAGACGCGCTCGCCAGTGGCGTCGATCAACTGCACGGCGTTGTAGATTTGTCCGTCCGCGGTGCGTTCGGGATAGCCGTATAAAATGGCGATCCCGGCGCTGCGGGCAATGCGCGCGACCTGCTGTGCCGACTCACCGTTGTGCACCTCCGCCAGCACGCTGACGGCATCGACGCCGATGTTGTAGCCGGTCAGGAACATCTCAGGCACTACCAGCAAATCGGCGCCTTTGGCTTCCAGCGCCAGCTGCTGCAATCGTTGCAGGTTGCCGGCGACATCCAGGGGCAGCGGTGGACATTGGTAAAGGGCTACACGCATTTCGGATTCCTCTTACTCGGGCAGGGCGATCGGGCCGATCTCGTTGAACACATCTCCTGGACCCGGATTCTCGGCGTGAGTTGCACCGCCGAAGTGTTTCATGATGCCCCACACCGCGTTGAGCGATGTTTGCACGGCGCCTTCAACCCATGCCGGCGTCCAGGAAACATCGTCACCGGCGATGAAGATCCCGCGTTGCTCAGCCGGCATGTCGTCCTGCATGAAGTGCGCGTACATGCGCTGGTTGTAGCGGTAGTGGCCGGGCAGGGCACCTTTGAATGCACCGAGGAAGTGCGGGTCGGCTTCCCACGACACAGTGATCGGGTCGCCGATGATTCGCGCGGCGATGTCGACTTTCGGGTAGATCTTTTTCAGCGCATCCAGTGCCAGCTTCACGCGTTTTTCCACCGGGTGCGGGAGCATTTTCAGCGCGTCGCTCATCCACGAGTACGACAGGCAGATCACACCTGGCTTGTCGTCGCCGTTGTCGAACAGGTAGGTGCCACGGGTCAGGCGATCGGTGAGGGTCATGCTCATCAGGTCGCGACCGGTTTCCGGGTCTTTGTCCTTCCAGAACGGGCGGTCGACCATCACGAAGGTTTTCGACGATTGCATGTAGCGCGTGCGGTCCAGGGCCATCCACATCTTTTGCGAGAACAGGGTTTCGTCGCATTCGATCTGGGTGGTCAACAGCCAGCTCTGGCAGGTGGTCAGCACCGCGGCGTACTCGCGGGTGTCGCCCCAGTTGTCGG
>NZ_JBOIBY010000216.1:0-4941 GCF_050739655.1 Pseudomonas sp.
GTGTAAACGCGATATTTGTTAGTTTGCCGCAGCGGTGAGATCAGGCCGATTTGCTCGTAGTAACGCAGCGTATGGCGGCTGGCGCCGCTGCGGGCCTCGAGTTCGCCGATTTTCATGAAAACACCGCTTGACTATAGAGTTGGGTCGATAGTTTACGCTTGATTTCTCACCTTAAACAAGGAACAGGGAAATGAGCGTGGAGTGCTTTGTCACGGGGGGTACCGGCTTCATCGGTCAACATTTGGTGGCGTACCTGAGTGCAAAAGGTCACACCATTCGGGTGTTGATGCGTCGCCCAGAGCGACTAGCTGCACTGCGGGAGCAAGTCGACAATTTGGGAGGGTGCGCAACCCGGGTATTTGCCGTAGCTGGCGATCTGGAACGGGACAACCTCGGGCTGAGTCTTGCTGACCGAGAAGTGCTAAGGCACGCCAGAGTCATATTCCACCTGGGCGCCCACTTCGCATGGGGGCTTTCAGTGGAGCATTCTCGTGCGGTGAATGTGGAAGGGGCAAAGCGCGTGGCGCTGTTGGCGGCTGAGCAAAAAAGCCGGTTAGTGATGATCGGCGGCTACATGCTGAAAAATCATGAACATCTGCAACGCATCGGAATTGATCCTCGTTATCCGCAGCTGACGAATTGGCCTGCCGTCTACCGACATGTCGGTGGTTACGAGGGAAGCAAGCTGGAGGCGCATTTTGCGACCCTGGAGGTCATGTCCGCCAAGGGCGGGGAGATGACCGTTGTCCACCCCGCGACGGTTTGTGGCCACAGCCGCACGGGGCATATCCTTGACGGTCAGCCGCTGGTAGAGCTGATACGCAACCTTGTGCAGGGAAAGCTGACTGCAGTGCCCGGTACCGCCGAGCACTGGCTGCCACTGGTCACCGTGGATTACCTGGTTGAGCTGGTGGCGGTTTGTGCTTTTGAACCTGCCATGGTGGGCCAGGAACTGCTGGCGCTTGATGACCAGACTCCCAACTTGCGAGAACTCCTGGTACAGGTGGCACAACCTTTGGGCTTAAAGTCTCCCAAGCATTACATTTCACTCCGATTGCTGAAGTTGCTACTGAGTATTCCTCCCGTCGCGCGGTTTTTGAATACAAAACCCGAAGCCTTGGACTTTATCCAGACCACTCGTTTTGATACAGCGGCGGTCGAGCAATTTGCCAACAGGCATGGAATAGCCAAACCGGATATACGTCAGTCTTTGCAGCACACTGCAACGTTCGTCAACTCATATTGCATAGCCAAGGGCCAGGCCCTCTGACTTCTCCCTTGGGGGCGACAAAGTCGTTAGCCCCGATTAAATGGACTTTCCTAAGGTAAGTAATGCGGATTCATCAACTTGGAAGTGCAACCATCGTGCTTGAAATCGGCCCTTGTCGAGTCATGTTGATCCTGTGCTGGGAGAACAGGGTGCATAATCGCCTCTAGCTTGGGGGGTATGTTTTAACTAACACTCAATCGCCTCGTATCCTCAAACTTTGCGCCGTCGATGTAGGGCGGCATTCTATCGAACGACAATTCAGCGACAGGGATCGTCATCAATGCAATCCAGTTTCAGCAAAGGCGTCATATTTGCACTCTCCGCTGCGGCACTGAACGCAACGATCGGTGTACTCAGCAAAGTACTCATGAGTAATGGTTTCACCGCTAGCAGTGTCGCTGTCATCAAGACCGTACTGGGTTGCGTGCTTCTCTCGATCTTACTGTTTTTCCTCAAGCGTCCGGCGGCGTCGACCAAATGGACTCAGGCGGCTATCTGCGCATTCCTTGGCATCTTTGTGCTGTTCCATTTCGAAACGTCCGCCTATCGGCATTACGCTGCGGCAGGTGTAGTGGTGGTGCTGATGGCCAGTGCCTCGATTTCCTCGATCATCCTGGGGCGCATTTTCCTCAAGGATGCCATCACCGCGAACGCTACCGTGGGCGCCGCACTGGCTATCGCCGGGATCTCGGTGATCTTCGGCGGCGACCTGCAGCAGGGCTTTACCCTGCAAGGTGCTGCGCTCGCCTCCATGGCCGGCTGCGGCTATGGGGCCTTTTCGGTTGCCATGAAGCGTATGGGTGTGTCGGGGGGGCTGCACTTCACCCGACAATTGTTGTTCTTTGGCAGCCTGTACCTGCTGATGCCGGCTGCGGCCGATGGTTTCGCGATGGGCGAGCTGTCGCCGCTGGCGATCGCCGCGCTGCTGGCGTTGGCCACGCTGCCGACAATCCTGGGCTTCTTCTGCACCACCAAGGCCATCGAGTATCTCAAGCCATCCCAAGTGCAAGCGCTGGAGCTGACCGAGCCACTGTTCGCCGCGCTGCTGGCGTTTGTGGCGCTCAATGAAGTACCGCGCGAAAGCCTGTACGCGGGAGCGGCACTGATCATCGTCGGCCTGTGTTTCTCCAATGAACTGATCCGCTTGGGCAGCAAAGCATCCGTCCCTTCGACCGAGTGAGCTATTTTCGGATCCTGATTACTTTAGCAATCAGTGGTTTTTAAGTGTTTTGAGCGACTGACCGCTTCTGGCCCAGAGTGTGTAAAAACACAACTACGCTCAAAAGCCCTGTATCGAATTTTTATTTCGTTGTACGTTGAAGCCGCGGACGGCTTTGAACTGAATGATGACCGTCCCCGGCCACAACACTCGCAAAGGAATGCACATGATCGATGGTCCCGCCGTTTTGACAGTCTTTTTGGTTTACCTGGCCGGTGTCGTTATTCCAGGGCCAAATTTCGTTGCAGTAGTCCACAAAGCGGTAGCTGCTACGCGGTCAGAAGCTTTGGCCTTGGTAGCAGGCATCGTATTGGTCAATTTGTTCTGGGCCACCTGTGCAATCGCAGGTATCGGCGTTGTGTTTGCTGCGTTCCCTTGGGCGGCGCTAATCGTAAAAGTTCTGGGGGCAGCCTATCTGATGTGGTTTGGATTCCGACTGCTGCTCAAGGCCGGGAAGAGCGCGCTTGCCCCCTGTAGTAATGCTGTCGTCGGAAACTTTCGGCAGTCATTCATCCAAGGGGTCGTTACGAACATTGGCAACCCTAAATCCATGGCCTTCTATGCCGCTATTTTCTCAGCGGCAGCCCCCACCCACGTTTCACCAAGCACGTTTTTGTCGATGCTGGCAGTCGTAGTGGTGGTTTCGATGACTTGGTATGGAGTGGTCGCAATCGCTCTTTCGCAACCTGAGATCGCTTCAGCGTATCGAAGGAGGAAAAAAGCTATTGATCGATTATGCGGTGGTTTGATTTTGTCTCTAGGGATCCGGCAGCTGGTTCAATAAGTCTACGATTGAGTATCTATCCAGCCCGAAAACCCTTGCTATGATTTCTGAGGATTTCATCGCAAGGATCGCCCATGAAGCGCTTTATTCAAGGTGAACATCGAGGCCAAGGCACCTTACTTCCCGAGAGTCTCGACGACTACGTCAGCGATACCAACCCGGTGCGCGTAGTCGACGTCTTTGTCGATGAACTCAACCTGGTCAATCTGCGTTTTGAAGGTGCCATCCCAGCCGATACTGGCCGGCCTGCTTACCATCCCTCGGTCTTGCTGAAGATCTACATCTACGGTTATCTCAACCGCATCCAGTCGAGCCGACGTTTGGAGCGAGAAGCCCAACGCAACGTCGAGCTGATGTGGCTGACCGGGCGTTTGATACCCGATTTCAAGACCATTGCCAACTTCCGAAAAGACAACAGCAAGGCCATCCGAGGCGTTTGTCGCCAGTTCGTCGTGCTCTGTCAGCAGTTGGGATTGTTTGGAGAAAATCTTGTTGCCATCGATGGCAGTAAATTCAAGGCTGTCAACAATCGTGACCGCAATTTCACCAGCGCCAAACTAAAGCGGCGAATGGAAGAAATTGAATCGAGTATCAATCGGTATCTGACTGCACTCGACGAAGCCGATCAGCAAGAACCCTCAATCGCTCAGCCCAAGGCTACTCATCTGCAAGAGAAAATCGACAAGCTCAAAGCTCAGATGAAAGAGTTACAGGTCATTGAAATCCAGCTCAACGAGTCGCCGGATAAACAGGTCTCACTGACCGATCCAGACGCCCGATCCATGATGACTCGCGGCACTGGAATCGTCGGCTACAACGTGCAGACAGCGGTCGATACCCAGCACCATTTGATCGTTGCGCATGAGGTCACCAACGTCGGCTCCGACCGCGATCAACTCAGCTCGATGGCCAAGCAGGCCCGCGAAGCGATGGCGCCAGAAGTGCTGTCGGTAGTGGCTGACCGAGGTTACTTCAAAAGCGAAGAAATCCTGGCTTGTCACGATGCCAACATCACCGCCTATGTGCCCAAGCCGATGACCTCCGGAGCCAAGGCTGACGGGCGTTTCAACAACGATGCCTTCATCTATGACGCGGCAAAAAACGAATACATTTGCCCGGCTGGAGAGGCGCTGATCTGGCGCTATACCAACGTTGAAAAAGGCCTGACGTTGCACCGTTACTGGAGTTCGAAATGCCGGGGCTGCGCCATGAAACCGCAGTGCACACCGAGTACGGAGCGGCGAGTCCGGCGCTGGGAACATGAAGCCGTGCTGGAGGAAATGCAGACCCGGCTGAGCAACGCGCCGGAGATGATGGGAATCCGAAAACGGACTGTTGAGCATCCCTTCGGGACGCTCAAACAATGGATGGGCGCGACACACTTCCTGACCCGAAAGCTCAACGGGGTGAGCGCCGAAATGAGCTTGAACGTGCTCGCCTACAACCTGAAAAGGGTTATGAGCATCATCGGCACCACTGGCTTGATGAAAGCGTTAACGGCGTAAAAACCGGTCTTTTACACCCCGGCCAAAGGACTTTAAGAGGCTGCTGAGCCGTTTTAACTGTTGCTGAAAACGTCGTGACCTTGATCAGTTTGCGAAACGTGAGCACGGTCTCCTGGCGTCGCTATAGAAAACCCGATTTAGCGTTTTTACACACTCTCGGCCG
>NZ_JBOIBY010000217.1:0-9554 GCF_050739655.1 Pseudomonas sp.
GCCTGCGGCAGCTCCTACAGGTGTAACGCCATATTTCGACGCCTAAATTCGCCGCCGTGTGCCTCGTTTACAGGACAGCTCCCCGTATCCCTTGGCCGGAACCCTGCATGAAACGTCCCCGTCAGACCCGACGCGCCCTGTTTATAGCACTCAGCCTGATCCCCGTTATCGCCGTTGCTGCCTGGCAGATCATCCCGCCCGGCCGCGATCAGTTCGCCACCGTGCAAGTCACCCGCGCCGACATCGAAAGCAGTGTCACGGCGCTGGGCACCCTGCAACCTCGACGTTATGTCGACGTTGGCGCCCAGGCGTCCGGGCAGATCCACAAGATCCATGTTGAAGTCGGTGACGTGGTCAAGGAAGGCCAGCTGCTGGTAGAAATCGATCCGTCCACGCAACAGGCCAAGCTCGACGCCGGGCGTTTCTCCATCGAAAACCTGAAGGCGCAGCTTGAAGAACAACGGGCGCTGCATGAGCTGGCCCGGCAGAAATTCCAGCGCCAACAGCACCTCAAGGCCGGCGGCGCCACTCGCGAAGAAGACGTGCAGACCGCCCAGGCCGAGCTGCGCGCCACCCAGGCCCGCATCGACATGTTCCAGGCGCAGATCCGACAGGCTCAAGCCAGCCTGCGCAGCGATCAGGCCGAACTCGGTTACACGCGCATTTACGCGCCGATGTCCGGCACCGTGGTCGCACTCGACGCCCGCGAAGGTCAGACCCTCAACGCCCAGCAGCAGACTCCGCTGATTTTGCGCATCGCCAAACTGTCACCGATGACCGTCTGGGCTGAAGTGTCGGAAGCCGACATCGGCCATGTCAAACCTGGCATGATGGCCTGGTTCACCACCCTCAGCGGTGGCACCCGGCGCTGGAAAAGCACTGTGCGACAGATTTTGCCGGTACCGCCAAAACCCCTCGACCAGACCAGCCAGGGCGGTGGCAGCCCCGCCAGCTCAAGCAAAAGCGGCAGCGCTCGCGTGGTGCTGTACACCGTGTTGCTTGACGTCGACAACACCGACAACGCCTTGATGGCGGAGATGACCACCCAGGTATTTTTTGTCGCCGATCAGGCGCAAAACGTACTGACCGCGCCGATTGCCGCCCTGCAGGCCGGCGCGCAAGCCGATTCCCAGACGGCCCAAGTGGTCGCCAAGAACGGCAGCATCGAACAACGCAATGTCCGCACCGGCATCAACGATCGTCTGCGGGTACAGATCCTCGACGGCTTGCAGGAAGGCGATCACCTGTTGATCGGACCGGCCGACGGGAGTGGCGGTTGAATGCTGACGCCCCTGATCTACCTTTCGGAAATCCGCAAAGCCTACGGGGGTGGCGACGCCCCTGAAGTCCACGTGTTGCGTGGCATCGATCTGTCAATCCATGCAGGGGAATTCGTGGCGATTGTCGGCGCCTCCGGTTCCGGCAAATCGACACTGATGAACATCCTCGGCTGCCTCGACCGTCCGACCTCGGGCGAATACCGTTTCGCCGGGGAAAACGTCGCCACACTGGACAGCGATGAGCTGGCCTGGCTGCGCCGCGAAGCCTTCGGTTTCGTGTTCCAGGGTTACCACCTGATCCCCTCGGGCTCGGCCCAGGAAAACGTCGAGATGCCGGCCATCTACGCGGGCACCCCGGCTGCCGAGCGCCATGCCCGCGCCGCCGCCCTGCTCGACCGCCTGGGCCTGGCCACGCGCACCGGCAACCGCCCGCATCAACTCTCGGGCGGGCAACAGCAACGGGTGTCCATCGCCCGCGCCTTGATGAACGGCGGCCATATCATCCTCGCCGACGAACCCACCGGTGCCCTCGACAGTCACAGCGGCAAGGAAGTCATGGCGCTGCTCGACGAACTGGCGAGCCAGGGCCATGTGGTGATCCTCATCACCCACGACCGCGAAGTGGCGGCCCGGGCCAAACGCATCATCGAAATCAGCGACGGCTTGATCATCAGCGACAGTGCACGGGACAACCCCATCGCGCAAAACTCGGCCAACCCCGGCGCCCTGCAAGCCGTAGATTTGCGCAAACGCCTGAGCGAGGGCGCCGAAGCCAACGGAGCCTGGAAAGGTGAGCTGGTTGACGCGGTGCAAGCAGCCTGGCGGGTGATGTGGATCAACAAGTTTCGCACTGCCCTAACCTTGCTCGGGATCATCATCGGCGTCGCCTCGGTGGTGGTGATGCTGGCCGTCGGTGAAGGCAGCAAGCGCCAGGTCATGGCGCAGATGGGCGCGTTCGGTTCCAACATCATTTACTTAAGCGGTTCGGCGCCCAACCCGCGAACCCCGCTGGGCATCATCACGCTGGACGAGGTCAAGGCGGTGGCGAGCCTGCCGCAAGTGATGCGCATCATGCCGGTCAACGGCCAGGAAGCCGGAGTGCGTTTTGGCAACCTCGACCACTTGAGTTACGTCGGCGGCAACGACACCAATTTCCCGGCGATCTTCAACTGGCCCGTGGTCGAAGGCAGCTACTTCACCGAAGCCGATGAACAGAACGCGGCAGCGGTGGCGGTGATCGGCCACAAGGTGCGCACCAAACTGCTCAAGGATGTGGCCAACCCCATTGGCCAATACATCCTGATCGAGAACGTGCCGTTCCAGGTGGTCGGCGTGCTGGGGGAAAAAGGCGCCAGCTCCGGCGACTCCGACAGCGACGACCGCATCGCCATCCCCTACTCTGCCGCCAGCGTGCGTTTGTTCGGCACCCACAATCCGGAGTACATCGCCATTGCCGCCGCCGATGCACGCAAGGTCAAGGAAACCGAGCAGGCCATCGAAGAGTTGATGCTGCGCCTGCACAACGGCAAGAAGGATTTCGAGCTGACCAACAACGCGGCGATGATCCAGGCCGAGGCGCGCACGCAAAACACCCTGTCACTGATGCTCGGTTCGATCGCGGCGATTTCGTTGCTGGTGGGCGGCATCGGCGTGATGAACATCATGCTCATGACCGTGCGGGAACGGACCCGCGAGATCGGCATTCGCATGGCCACCGGTGCCCGCCAGCGCGACATCCTGCGCCAGTTCCTCACCGAGGCGGTGATGCTCTCGGTGGTCGGCGGCCTCGCCGGGATTGCCCTGGCGCTGATCGTCGGCGGCGTGCTGATCCTCAGCGAAGTGGCCGTCGCGTTTTCCTTGATAGCGGTGCTGGGCGCCTTCGGCTGCGCCCTGGTGACCGGTGTTGTCTTCGGCTTCATGCCGGCCCGCAAAGCTGCCCGACTCGACCCGGTCACGGCCCTTACCAGTGAATGATTTTTCGATGAAGCCGTCCCTCAGTCTGTTGACCCTCTGCCTGCTGCTCGCCGGATGCGGCAGCCCCAATCAACGCCCGGACAGCGGCATTATTCCGCCCTCCTCCTGGCAATCGCCACATAGTCGAGAGGCCGCGCACAGCAACGCGCAATGGTGGAACCGCTATGGCAGCCCGCAGCTGGGGCACTTGATCGAACAGGCACGGGTCGGCAGCTACGACCTGGCCGCCGCGATCGCCCGGGTGCGTCAGGCACAGGCTGAAACTGTGGTCGCCGGTGGCTCGCAATTGCCCGAAATCAAGGCCGGGCTGAATGCTAACCGGCAGAAGCTGCTGCGCGGCAACGGCTACAGCCAGCTGGATGCCGACAGCGACAATGACTCTGTGGATTATTTCAGCGCCAACCTCACGGCCACTTACGAAATCGATTTCTGGGGCGGCCAACGCGCCACCCGCGACAGTGCGCAGTTTGCGTTGCAGGCCAGTGAGTTCGATCAGGCGACCGTGGAGTTGACGTTGCTCAGTGGCGTGGCCAATGGGTACGCGCAAACCCTGTCGTTGCAGGAACAAAGCCGTATTGCCGAGTTGAACCTGGCCAATGCGCAGAGCGTGTTGAGGCTGGTGCAGACCCGCTTCGATTCAGGTTCGGCGACCGCGCTGGAACTGGCTCAGCAGAAAAGCCTGGTGGCGGCGCAGCAACGGCAATTGCCTCTGGTGCAGCAACAGGCCCAGGACGCACGGATCAGCCTCGCCGCTTTGCTTGGCCGTCCAGTACAGGAACTCCAGTTGGGCCAGGAAGGTTTCGATCAACTGACATGGCCGGAAATCGATGCCGGCGTACCCAGCCAATTGCTCAGTCGTCGCCCGGACATCGCCCGGGCCGAAGCGCAACTGGCAGCGGCCCAGGCCGACGTCACCGTCGCCCGCGCCGCCATGTTGCCGACCGTGACGTTGAGCGCCGAAATCGGCTCTGGCGCTGACCGTGCGAATGACATTCTGCGCAGTCCGTTCTACAACCTGACCGCCGGGCTGCTGGCCCCGGTGTTCAACAACGGCCGCTTGGGCGCCGAGCGCGACAAGGCCACGGCCCGTCAGGAAGAACTGCTGCAAGACTATCGCGGCGCGATCATCAACGGCTTCGCCGACGTCGAGAAAGCCCTCAACAGCATTCGCGGGCTGGACGAGCAACGACAGTGGCAAGGTGAGGAACTGAGCCAGGCGCAAACCGCGTTCAACATTGCGCAAAACCGTTATGAAGCCGGTGCCGAGGACTTGCTGACGGTGCTGGAGACACAGCGCACGCTGTATGCGGCGCAGGACTTGAATGTGCAACTGCGGCTGGCGCGAATGCAGGCGAGTATTGCGTTGTACAAGGCGCTTGGGGGTGGGTGGCAGGTGTTGTAGATACCCTGTAGGAGCTCTGCGATAGATCGTTCCCACGCTCTGCGTGGGAATGCCTCAACGGACGCTCTGCGTTCGGCTCTTGATTGGGACGCGGAGCGTCCCTGGCTGCATTCCCACGCGGAGCGTGGGAACGATCAACGCGGAGCGTGGGAACGATCAGGCAGAGAACGGTTTGGCCTTCAAATGCCGCGCATACCATGGCCGCTGCGGCACTTTGCGGAACAGGTCCGCGAGTTTCTTTTCATCCTCGCCAAAGGTGATCCGCAGCGCCAGCTTCATGGTCTCCGGGTCCATCTCAACCGACTTGCCGGCCTGCAAACCCGGCGTAGTGCTGCAACCATGGGTGCCAGGGCCGAGCCACGGGTCGTCGATCTCGACCCAGCGCCCCGGCGCGAACCACGGCACGCCATTGACCTGCAGCCGGCTGACCTCCCCCGGATGAAAGCGTTCATGGGCGCGAAACCAGTCTTCCAGCCGATCATCTATCCAGCCATGGAAATGCCAGAACACCGGGTTCACATGGGACGAAAACGGATCCCCGAGGAAATCGTTTTCCGGCGCATACCAGCGTGCGGAAAAGTCCGATGGATCACGGGCAAACGGCACCGGTTGGCCATTGGACGGATCACGGGGCACCGAGGCCCAACGCATGTGCAGCCAGTCGTGCAGTCCCAATTCCACCTCTGAACCGAACTGCCCCAGAGTCAGCTTCGACAGGTAGCGCGGATCACGGTATTGCGACTCCCAGACCTGGAAATTGCTGTGATAGGTTTCGCTGGTCTTGATGTCGCTGACCCATTGCGAGTACTCGTCATCGTCCTCGGCCAGCCAGGTGGGCGGCAGCGCCGTACCATCGTGGTTGTCGAAATAGTTGGCGAAGCCAATACGGTCCCGCGCCAGCTCCGGTTGCGGCAAGGGGAATTGCGTCCAGGACGGCAGGTCCTGCAGCGAGCGCGCCGTGCCGAGCATGTGCCGATGCATGAAGAAAAAGTCCACGCCCGAGCCATTGCGATCCTTGCGATTGCCCCGGGCATCACGCTCCTTGTCCCGCGGGCCAGGCTGCCAGCCGATGCCACGCAAGGCGCTGCGCTTGTCTTCGGGCAAGGTGTGCCACTTGTCCCGGGAAGCATGCCAGAGCTGGTGAAACAGGCGATGTTCCTGGGACGTCAGCCAAGCCAACAGCGGCGGGTTAAGGCCGGTGCGCTCGCGGGCTTCGGGGAAGACTTTCTTGACGGCAATGAACCGATTGTCCTGGGCCGTCAGCATCAATGGCCGATCCAGGTCCAGCACGCGACCACTGAGCGAGCCGCTGCCCGCATTGCCGAACGCGGCCCAGACTTCGTCCAGCGCCATGCTGAATTCGTAATCACAGGTGTTATTGGCGCTGAGCAGCCGCCAGCTCAACTGAGCCGGTTTGACCCCGGCCAGATCGCCAAGCACCCGGTAACGGGGTTGCTCGCTGGAGCGCAAACGCTCGGCAGTGTCCAGAAAGCCGATCAACCCGCGCCCCTTGTGGCCGATGTCGAGAAATACTTCCAGGCCGTCCGCAGGCAATCCTTCAAGCCCGGCATCACGGCCTTCGAAACGGATCTGCCAGACGCCGCGCAACGTGTCCGCCAAACGCCGGCCGGCCACATCCGCCACATCGAACGACGCTTCACCGGGGGTGATCGTCGGATCCGGTTTCGTCCATTCGCGATGCCCATAAAGAGCCGCCGGCACCGCAGCACCCGTCAGCGCCAGGCCTGCCACGAACCATCGTCGAGAAATCCTCATTGCCCTACCTGTGTCAGCCATGGAGCAGGCTTTATCCAAGCTAGAACGATTGTTGCGTCCATAAATTTATGCCTCCACCCCAGATCGTTCCCATGCTCTGCGTGGGAATGCCTCCACGGACGCTCCGCGTTCGGCTTTGGATGGGACGCAGAGCGTCCCGGGCTGCATTCCCACGCAGAGCGTGGGAACGATCAAGACAGGAGAACGCATTCCAATGTGGGAGCGAGCCTGCTCGCGATGAGGCCGGTACAAACGACTAAATTCTCTGGCCGCTTACTCGTTCATCCCAGATAGCAAAGGCCCCCGCGCCTGCACTTCGACGGCGAACTGACTGAGACGGCAATGACAAAACCACGCTCGAAAAAGGCTCTTTTCATCGGCCTGCCGCTGGCCCTGGCGATCAGCGCCGGGGCAGGCTTCGCGGCCTGGGATTACGGGTTCAAGGACAACCCCGGCTACCCGGTCAAAGTGATGAAGCAAGCCGATCAATTGCATGAACGCCTGCTCTCGTTCGACAGCCACATCACCGTGCCGATGGACTTTGGCACCGCCGGCAATGAAGCCGACAAGGACGGCAGTGGCCAGTTCGACCTGGTGAAGACCGGGCGCGGTCGCCTGTCCGGTGCGGCGCTGACCATCTTCGGCTGGCCGGAAATCTGGAACGGCCCCAACGCGCCGCATCGCCCTACTGCCGGCTTCATCGACGAGGCGCGCTTCGAGCAGGAAACCCGCTACAAAATCATCACCACCCTGGTGCGTGACTTTCCCAATCAGGTCGCCATCGCCTACTCCCCCGACGATTTCCGCCGCCTGCATGGCGAAGGCAAATTCGCGATCTTCATGAGCATGCTCAACGCTTATCCGCTGGGTAACGACGTCAATGCCCTGGACACGTGGGCAGCGCGGGGCATGCGCATGTTCGGTTTCAGCTATGTAGGCAACAACGCCTGGGCCGACTCGTCCCGGCCGCTGCCGTTTTTCAATGATTCGCGGGACGCCCTTGGCGGTCTCTCGGATATCGGCAAGCAAGCCGTGCATCGTCTAAACGATTTGGGTGTGATCATCGACGTGTCACAGATGTCGACCAAGGCGCTGGAGCAAGTCGCCCGCTTGAGCCGCACACCGATGGTCGCGTCCCATTCGGCCCCGCGTGGGCTGGTGGACATTCCGCGCAACCTCAGCGACCACGAAATGCAGCTGATCAAGGACAGCGGCGGCGTGGTGCAGATCGTCGGCTTTCCGACCTACATCCGCCCCCTGAGCCAGGCCACCCAGGACAAACTCAACGCCCTGCGCGCTCGCTTCGACCTGCAACCCTTGCAAGGCCTGGAGATGGCATTGATGCCGGGCGATCCGATCATCACCGTCTGGCCCGAGCAGCGCTTTGGCGAATACGCCAGCCAGCTCTACGCCATTGTCGACGAAGAACCCAAGGCCACCCTCAAGGATTACGGCGATGCGATTGACTACGCGGTGAAGAAAATCGGCATCGATCATGTGGGCATCAGTTCCGATTTCAACGACGGCGGCGGCCTCGATGGCTGGAAAGATGTCAGCGAGGCGCGCAACGTCACCGCCGAGCTGATCAGTCGCGGTTACAGCGAGGCCGATATCGCCAAGCTCTGGGGCGGCAACTTCCTGCGGGTCTGGGACCAGGTCGAGAAGTCCTCCAAACCCGTCGCTAAAAACTGATGCCACTTTTGCCGAGCGAGCCCCAAGCCATGACCAATCGTCGTTCATTCCTCAAGCAGGCCGGCATACTCGCCGCTGGCTTGCCCCTGACTGCTGGCGGGAGCCTGCCGGCGCTGGCAGGTAATACGCAGCCCATGCCTAACCCCCTTCTCAAGGGAAAATGGATGCAATTGCGCCAGTTGTTCAATCAGGACCACGACTACCTGCACTTCGCCAATTTCCTGGTGACCTCGCACCCAACGCCGGTGCGCAACGCCATCGACCTGCACCGCGCCAACATCGACCGCAACCCCGGCCGGGCGATGGACTGGGACCTGCAGGAGACCGAAAAGCGCGAGCACAATGTGCGGGTCTGGGCCGGTCGTTACCTCAATGCCACGCCTGAGCAGATCGCACTCACCGGCAGCACCACCGAAGGTTTGGCGATGATTTACGGTGGTATTCAAGTGCGCCCGGATCAGGAAATCCTGGTCAGCGAACACGAACACTATTCCACCCACTACACCCTGGAATTCCGTCAGCAACGCCAGGGCACCAAGGTGCGCAAGCTAAAGCTCTTCGAGAACAGCCGCGACGTTTCGGTGGATGAAGTACTCGCTTCGATCAGCAAAGGCATCAGCCCGCAAACCCGCGTGCTGGGCATGACCTGGGTGCAATCGGGCAGCGGCGTGAAGTTGCCGATCGGCGAAATCGGCAAGCTGGTGGAAGAGCTGAACCGTCAGCGTGAGGAAAAGGACCGCATCCTGTATGTGGTCGATGGCGTGCACGGTTTCGGTGTCGAGGACCTGGAATTCCCCAACATGCACTGCGATTTCTTCATCGCCGGCACCCACAAATGGATGTTCGGCCCTCGCGGTACCGGCATCATTTGCGCCCGCTCGGCGGAGCTCAAGGACGTCACGCCGATCATTCCGACATTCTCGGAAGCCACCACCTTCTCGACCATCATGACCCCTGGTGGCTATCACAGTTTCGAGCACCGCTGGGCGGCGGATGAGGCGTTCAAACTGCACCTGGATCTTGGCAAGGCTGAGGTTCAGGCGCGCATTCATGAACTCAACACTTATGCCAAGAACCGGCTGCTTGAAATGCCACGGATTGAACTGGTGACGCCTCAGAGTCCGCAGCTGTCCGCCGGTTTCACGTTTTTCCGGGTCAAGGATACGGAGTGCGAAAAAGTCGCCACGGGCCTGATGCAGAACCGCGTGGTTTGCGATGCGGTGGAGCGTGATGCAGGCCCAGTGGTGCGCATCGCCCCCGGCCTGCTCAACAGCGAAAACGAGATCGATCGCTTTATGGCGTTGCTCAACAAAACCGCCTGACGGCATGACGCTGTCCCCCTGTGGGAGCGGGCTTGCTCGCGAATGCGGTCTGCCAAACAACATTGTTGTCGACTGACACACCGCTTTCGCGAGCAAGCCCGCTCCCAC
>NZ_JBOIBY010000218.1:0-15390 GCF_050739655.1 Pseudomonas sp.
ACCCGGCGTATCAGCCGTTCGGGATCTGGAGGATCAGCCTGTAGCCCATGATCGTTCCCACGCTCTGCGTGGGAACGCCGCCTCGGACGCTCCGCGTCCATCGCTGTGACGCAGAGCGTCACGGGATGCATTCCCACGCAGAGTGTGGGAACGATCTCGCTCAGCGCAGCGTTCTCTCGTTTTCAACAGGAGTTTCAAATGGCGAAGAAACCCACTGCAGCCACCTTCATCAAGGACCCGCTCTGGTACAAGGACGCGGTGATCTATCAGGTTCACGTCAAATCCTATTTCGACTCCAATAACGACGGGATCGGCGACTTTCCCGGCCTGATTGCCAAACTCGACTACATCGCCGAACTCGGCGTCAATACTATCTGGCTCTTGCCGTTCTATCCCTCGCCAAGGCGCGACGATGGCTACGACATCGCCGAATACCGTGGCGTCCACAGCGACTACGGCACCATGGCCGACGCCAAGCGTTTTATCGCCGAGGCGCACAAGCGCGGGCTTCGGGTCATCACCGAACTGGTCATCAATCACACTTCAGACCAGCACCCGTGGTTCCAGCGTGCCCGCAAAGCCAAACCGGGCTCGGCGGCACGGGATTTCTATGTGTGGTCCGATGACGATCAAAAGTACGACGGCACCCGCATCATCTTTCTCGACACCGAAAAGTCCAACTGGACCTGGGACCCGGTAGCCGGTCAGTACTTCTGGCACCGCTTTTATTCCCACCAACCCGACCTGAATTTCGACAACCCGCAGGTCATGAAAGCCGTTCTGTCGGTGATGCGCTACTGGCTCGACATGGGCATCGACGGATTGCGTCTGGACGCCATCCCGTACCTGATCGAACGGGACGGCACCAATAACGAAAACCTCCCCGAGACCCACGACGTACTCAAGCAGATTCGCGCCGAGATCGATGCCAACTACCCCGATCGCATGTTGCTGGCCGAGGCCAACCAATGGCCGGAAGACACACAGTTGTATTTCGGTGACACCGACAAACAGGGCTTGAACGGTGATGAATGCCACATGGCGTTCCACTTTCCGTTGATGCCACGCATGTACATGGCATTGGCCCAGGAAGACCGCTTTCCGATCACCGACATTCTGCGCCAGACCCCGGAGATCCCGGCCAATTGCCAATGGGCGATTTTCCTGCGCAACCACGATGAGCTGACCCTGGAGATGGTCACTGACAAGGAGCGCGATTACCTGTGGAATTACTACGCGGCCGACCGTCGGGCGCGGATCAACCTGGGGATTCGCCGCCGTTTGGCGCCGTTGATGGAGCGCGACCGGCGTCGGGTGGAACTGCTCAATAGTTTGCTGCTGTCGATGCCGGGCACGCCGACCCTGTATTACGGCGATGAAATCGGTATGGGCGACAATATCTACCTGGGCGATCGCGATGGTGTGCGCACGCCGATGCAGTGGTCCATCGACCGCAATGGCGGCTTCTCCCGCGCCGATCCGGCCAGCCTGGTTTTGCCGCCGATCATGGACCCTCAATACGGCTACCTGTCGGTCAACGTCGAAACCCAGTCCGGCGACCCCCATTCGCTGTTGAACTGGACACGACGCTTATTGGCCGTGCGCAAGCAATCCAAGGCCTTTGGCCGTGGCACGTTGAAAATGCTGTCGCCAACCAATCGCCGGGTGCTGGCCTATACCCGCGAATACACCGGGCCGGATGGCAAGCACGAAATCATTCTGTGTGTGGCCAACGTTTCGCGCAGTGCCCAGGCAGTGGAGCTGGACCTGTCGGCTTACGTGGGCATGGTGCCGGTGGAGATGCTCGGCGGTAACGCCTTTCCCCCGATTGGCCAATTGAATTTCCTGCTGACCCTGGCGCCTTACGGTTTCTATTGGTTCGGGCTCGCGGCCGAGAATCAGATGCCGAGTTGGCACGTGGAGCCAGCGCAAAGCCTGCCGGACTTCACCACACTCGTCTTGAAGAAACGCATGGAAGAACTGCTCGAATCGCCATCGCGCACCACGTTGGAGCAGGGCATTTTGCCAAGCTGGCTGCAGAACCGCCGTTGGTTCGCCGGCAAGGACGCCGCCATCGATCAGGTCAGCCTGGCCTACGGTGTACGTTTTGGTGATGCGCAGCACCCGGTGTTGCTCAGCGAAATCGAAGTCACCAGCGGCGGCCAGACGAGTCGCTACCAACTGCCGTTCGGCTTCATTGCCGAAGACCAGGTCGGTGCGGCATTGCCACAACAACTGGCGCTGTCACGGGTACGCCGCGGGCCGCAGGTCGGTTTGATCACCGACGCATTCAGTCTGGAGAACTTTATCCGTGCGGTGTTGCAGGGCATGCACAACAACACGGTATTGCCTTCGGACGGCGGGGAGATCCGTTTCGAACCGACCGCCGAGCTGGCCAAATTGGGGCTGACGGCTGAATCGGAAGTACGTTATCTGTCAGCCGAGCAATCCAACAGCTCTGTGGTAGTGGGCAATAGTCTGGTGCTGAAACTGATCCGCAAGGTCGCTTCGGGCGTACACCCGGAACTGGAAATGAGCGCTTACCTGACTCGCGCGGGCTTCAGCAACATCTCGCCGCTGTTAGGGGCGGTGGTGCGTCAGGATGCGGCAGGCGAAGACAACCTGCTGATGATCGCCCAAGGCTATCTGAGCAATCAGGGCGATGCCTGGGAATGGACCCAGAACAACCTGGAACGGGCGTTGCGCGACGAACTGGCGGACGCCATGTCCGAGCAGGAACAACACTACAACGCGCTCGGCGAACTGAAAGATTTCGCTGGCATGCTGGGCCAGCGCCTGGGCGAGATGCATCAAGTGCTGGCGGCATCCAGCGACAACCCTGATTTCGATCCGCACATCACTACCCAAAAGGACGCGCTGGCGACAGCCAAGGATGTGGCGGCGCAAATCGAGCACGCGCTGAAGTTGCTCAAACAGCATCAAAACGAACTGAACCCGAGCGACAGGACATTGGTCAGCCGCTTACTGGACAACAAAAAAGCGATCCTCAATCACCTACAGGAACTGGCTAAACAGACCGCTGGAGGCTTGCGGTTTCGCGTACACGGCGATTTGCATCTGGGACAGGTGCTGGTGATCAAGGGGGATGCTTACCTGATCGATTTTGAAGGCGAACCGGCGCGACCGTTGCATGAACGACGGGGCAAGCACAGCCCGTACAAGGACGTCGGTGGCGTGTTGCGCTCATTTGATTACGCGGCGGCCATGGCGATCAATGTGCACAACCTCGACAACACCGCCGAGGCGCAAGCGGCCCGGCAGAAAGTCGCCGACCGTTATTTAAATGAAGCAAAACAGGCATTTGTCGACGCTTATCGGCTGGCGGCAGCTACGCTAGGCCATGCATGGCAAGATCCTCAAGGCGAGGACGCCGCATTAGCGTTGTTCGGTCTGGAGAAAGCGGCGTATGAAGTGGCCTATGAGGCGGAGAATCGCCCCGGTTGGTTGCCCGTGCCGTTGCATGGTTTATATGGATTATTGAGTGGGCTTAAACCCTTTTCCGAACTTGGTGGAGAGTAGTCATGAGTGTCTCGAACAAGGAACAGGGTCATCATCATAAAGAAGCACTGCTGCCCAGGGCGCGGGATATCGATGCGCTGGTACGCGCCGAGCATCACGACCCCTTTGCCATTCTTGGCCCCCACGGCGACGGTGCCGGCGGGCAATTCATTCGGGCCTACCTGCCGGACGCCTTGAGCGTGCAGGTCGTGGCCAAAGACTCTGGCGAAGAACTCGGTCAACTGGAAACGACCCAGACGCCCGGGCTGTTCGTCGGGCACTACGACCGCGCACAACCCTATGTGCTACGCACGCGCTGGGCGGGTGGCGAGCAAACCGCGGAGGATCCGTACAGCTTTGGTGCGTTGCTCGGTGACATGGATTTGTATCTGTTCGCCGAAGGCAATCACCGCGACTTGAGCAGCGCCCTGGGCGCGCAGTTGACCACGGTGGACGGGGTCGAAGGCGTACGTTTCGCCGTGTGGGCGCCCAATGCCCGTAGGGTATCGGTGGTCGGTGATTTCAACGGCTGGGACGGTCGCCGCCATCCCATGCGCTCGCGCCACCCGACCGGTGTCTGGGAATTGTTCATTCCACGCCTGCAAGCGGGTGAAGCCTACAAATACGAAATCCTCGGCAAACAAGGGGTTTTGCCCTTGAAGGCCGACCCCATGGCCTTGGCCACCAGTCTGCCACCGGACACCGCTTCCAAAGTGGCGTCACCTTTGAAAATTGACTGGCAAGACCAGGACTGGATGTCGTCCCGCGTGGATCGCCAGCAGGTGACCGCGCCGCTGTCGATCTACGAATTGCACGCCGGTTCCTGGCAATGCGAATTGGACGATCTGGGCGAAGTGGCTCGCCAGTACACCTGGCCCGAGCTGGCCGAGCGCCTGATTCCGTATGTGAAAGAGCTGGGCTTCACCCACATCGAACTGATGCCGATCATGGAGCATCCGTTCGGGGGTTCATGGGGTTATCAATTGCTTTCGCAATTTGCCACCAGTGCCCGTTACGGTTCGGGGGATGAGTTCGCGGCGTTCATCAATGCCTGCCACTTGGCCGAAATCGGCGTGATCCTCGATTGGGTGCCAGCGCATTTCCCCACAGACACCCATGGCCTGGCGCAATTCGACGGCACGGCACTGTACGAGTACGGCAACCCGCAGGAAGGTTTCCACCAGGACTGGGACACGCTGATCTACAACCTCGGCCGCACCGAAGTGCACGGCTACATGCTGGCCTCGGCGCTGCACTGGCTCAAGCATTTCCACGTCGATGGCCTGCGGGTCGACGCCGTGGCCTCGATGCTGTACCGCGACTACTCGCGCAAGGCCGGCGAGTGGGTGCCCAATCGCCATGGCGGTCGGGAGAACCTTGAGTCGATCGACTTCCTGCGCCATCTCAACGACGTCGTGGCATTGGAAGCTCCAGGCGCGCTGGTGATCGCTGAAGAATCCACCGCATGGCCGGGCGTGAGCCAGAGCACGCAACAGGGCGGTCTCGGGTTTGCCTACAAATGGAACATGGGCTGGATGCACGATTCGCTGCATTACATCCAGCAGGATCCGGTGTACCGCGCCCATCACCATAACGAGCTGAGTTTCGGCCTGGTGTATGCCTGGTCCGAGCGGTTCATCCTGCCGATCTCCCACGACGAAGTGGTACACGGCAAGCATTCGCTGATCGACAAGATGCCTGGCGACCGCTGGCAGAAATTCGCCAACCTGCGTGCGTACCTGAGTTTCATGTGGGCGCACCCGGGCAAGAAGCTGTTGTTCATGGGCTGCGAGTTCGGTCAGTGGCGCGAGTGGAATCACGATCAGCAACTGGACTGGTACCTGCTGCAATACTCCGAGCACAAGGGTGTGCAGAAGCTGGTCAGCGACCTCAATCGCCTGTACCGCGAAGAACCGGCACTGCACGAACAGGACGATGTGCCGCAGGGTTTCCAGTGGCTGATTGGCGATGATGCGATCAACAGTGTTTATGCGTGGTTGCGCTGGAGCAAGGATGGCAAGCCGGTGCTGGTGGTGGCCAACTTCACGCCGGTGCCACGCGAGGCCTATCGCGTCGGGGTTCCGTTTGCCGGGCAGTGGAATGAGGTGATCAACAGTGATTCGTCGATCTATGCCGGTTCCAATTATGGCAACAGTGGCGGGGCGGTTGCCGAGGAAACGTCGAGCCATGGGCAGGCGTTGTCGCTGGTGTTGAATCTGCCGCCGCTGGCGGTGTTGGTGTTGCGGCCGGAGGGCTGATTCAAGACCGCGTCGCTTTCATCGCTAGCAGGCTAGCTCCCACAGTTGGATTCGGTACATCCGTGGAAGTAAGGTCGGCTGGAAGGCGGCCTTCGTGGGCAAGTCGAATCGTCGCACCGCTCGCCCCTAGAGAAGGCTCGGCGCAAAAAATCAGGTCGAGTGTCAGCTCGCCTCGCGAGCGTTTGATCTTGATTTACCTGCCCCTTCGGCAGGCTGAGTGGAGGTATTCATCCGGGGGTTAGGTGCGCAGCGCCGAGCGGCGAAGCCGCACACATCGAGAGGAGGTGCAGCGCAGCAAACCGGAGGCGATGCCCCCGGATGGATGCCGGAGCGAAGGTATCCCGAGCCTTGGCGAGGGACCGTACGCCGGGGCAAAGCGTTTTGCTTCCTTTTGGGCGTTTGCAAAAGGGAGTCGCTGTAAGAGCGAAACCATAGGTGGCCGTTACCGCAGGAATGGATATGTACACTCCAGAGACTATGGTTGGCTGGCAGGCCGCCATCGCTGGCAAGCCAGCTCCCACAGGATCTGGGGTGTATTTGAGGGTGGGTACGACCCAAATCCGTAGGAGCCGGCTTGCTGGCGATTGCGGTGGTGAATTCGAGGCTGCCTTCGCGGGCAAGCCTCGCTCCCACAAAGTTTCGCTCAACCTCTTCTCACCAACGCATCCGCACACCCAGGCTGCCAATGATCCCGTTCAAATCATTGTCGTCCACATCACTGCTGTAGTCGGCGCTGACATACAGGCTCACCGCTGGCGTCACCCTTGCTACCAACCCCAAACCCAGTTCTACGGTCGAGGAGTTACGACTGCTGCTGATCTTGTCGACCTGGTCGAGGGTCACGGTATTGCCGGTGTAGACCGTGTGCCACAAGTTGGTCCGCACATAGGGTTCGACGGGCAGGCCGTTGATGTCGTAGCTACCTTTCAACTTGGCACCGACCCGTCCGCTCCACGACGTCAAATCGCTTGAGGACGCGTTATCCGAACCTGCATTAGGCGTGTCGAGAGTGATCCGTTGATTGATCAATTGCGCCTGTGGTTCAACTACCCAGTTTTTACTGATGCCAATCGGGAAGCCGCCTTCGACCGACAACGTCACCGCGCTGCCTTCGGTGGCTTGGCGGTCACCCTGTTCGTTGCGGCTGTAACCGTTGACCCGGCCGCCACTGGCCGACAGATCGACATGCCAGCCTTGTGGCCCGGTCAAGCTGTAGTAGGCGCCCAGGCTCTGGCCTTGCAGGTTGAGGGTGTCGCTGTTGAGGTCGGACATGGCACGGTTGATCAGCGGGCCATTGCTGTTGCCCTGAATCTGATTGGTTCCGCCGATCAGGCCTACGCGTTGGGTGTGACCGCTGTTGCTTTGCAAGGTGAGGATGGCTGGGCTCTTAACTTCGCCCGAGCCTGGATTGGTAAAACCCTGGGCCAGTGCATCGGTTTGCGCCTGGCGTGAGGCTTGGCCGTAGATCTGGTCCCAGGCAAAAGGCGTGGCGTCTTCGGTAGTGAGTTGGTTGCTTCGTATATCGGCGGTTGGGCCGAAGAGGCCGGGATAGCGAGTGGAGAGGGCGGGCAAGGTGAGTACCGGGATGTCCTGGCGATACCAGGGCGTTGCCTCTTCCTCGTTCGGTTGGGCCTGAACTTCCATGGAAGAACACAACAGGAGTGAACTGGAAACAGTGCAAAAACTGACTTTGATCTCGTGTGGGGTGAGTGAGGTTTTCATGGGGGGTCTACCTTGCTATCGCATGCCGTACTCGCCTTGGCGTCTCTCCTACCCCGAATGAGGGGCGACCGAATGAATGGGGGCAAGCCGGGGGCGGCCCGTGTAGGCGGGTGTCTTGGGGGGGCTTGCCCCTGATTGAGTTTCCGGGGGTAGTAACGTGAATTCAAGAAGACCCCTGCCGTCGCGTCAAGAAAATGGCCGATCAATGGTAGGGGTATTTCGGGTCTTATAAGTGACTGATTTACGACACCTCTCTAAGTGATTGTTTCTTGGAAAAATCGTCAAAAATGTCACGGTCTAGAGCCTTTGCTCGGGTATCACCAGCTCCATCTGATGCCCAGGTTGCCGGTCGTTGCTCGCTGCTGGTTACTGTCTAAATTGCTGCTGTAGTCGACATTGGCATACACGCTGACGTTGGGCGCGAGCGTCAGGATGGCGCCAACCCCAAGATCGGCCCAGGAGGACTTCTGCTCGGTGTCGATATCGGTGGTTGCGGCGAAAGTGACTGTGTCGGTGCCCGAAAAGGTGTGCCACAGGTTGGCCCGCAGGTAGGGTTCCAGCGGCAAACCGCTAAGGTCATAAGTGCCTTTGAGGCGGGCCCCCATACGGCCGGTCCAGGACGGATCGGAATCGAAGGTCACCCGGGAAATACCGTCATCCTGACTGTCGAGCTCGACTTGTTGATGGATGATCTGCGCCTGGGGTTCGATCACCCAGCTGCTGGACACCGCAAAGGGGTAACCGGCCTCTGCTGAAAGCGTCACGGCGTGGCCGTGATTGTCGATTTTCAGGCCTCGATCGGAATGGCTGTCGCCATCGAGCCAGGTGTACATCGCGACGGCATCGAGGTACGCGTTACCGGGATCGGTCAATGTCCAATAGGCGCCGAGGCTGTCACCCTCAAGTTCGACTTTACCGGCGCGTTTGTCTTCGAA
Source organism: Pseudomonas sp. (assembly GCF_050739655.1). Classification (GTDB taxonomy): domain Bacteria; phylum Pseudomonadota; class Gammaproteobacteria; order Pseudomonadales; family Pseudomonadaceae; genus Aquipseudomonas. The sequence continues at coordinate 8,435 of NZ_JBOIBY010000218.1, forward strand.
GCCCTGATTGAAACCGTCGACATCACCCTTCAAGCGACTGTGGCCGACGAAGAAACCGGTGCGCTGGGTTTGCCCGCCCGCCAGTTGCGAACCGAAAAGATCGTTGCCGACCTGGAACCCGTTCAGTGAACCGTCGAGCCTGGGTGTCACGGTACCGGCCCAGGTCTGGTCGAAGTTCTTGCCATAGACACGCCCCCAACCTGCGCCAAAAGTACCGGTTTCGATCAGCAGGCGTTGATCGCCCTGGCGATCGTGGAAGGTGCCGAGTGCACTCAGGGCCAATTGTGCTGCTGCCGGTGGCAGCGCCGACCAGGTGGGGACTTCCGGGCGATACAGCGGGATGGGCGCGGCGCCGCGTGCCGGGACCGGCAACGGCGGGCTGCCCGCGGCCGCTACGGGTGTTGGCACCACCGGTACCAGGATCGGCGGCAAGGTCGGGTCGGAGTTGGGCACCGCGAGCGCTACGCCACCCTCGGGCGTGCGTACCACAGGCACCTGAATGGGCGGCAAGGTGGGGTCGGGGTTGGGCACGGCGAGCACTGGAACAGTCTCAGGTGTCAGCACCGCAGGCAGCTCAGGTACGACAATCGGCGGCAAGGCAGGGTCAGGGTTGGGCACTGTGAGTACGGGAGCCGCCACGACCGAGGAGCGCAAGTACCAGCTGTTTTCACTGCCAACGGTGACGCCGCCCTTGTACAGCTCGTAATCGAACGCACCGGCCGACACCTTTGTTTTGAGTCTGAAAGCGTCATTGTTGCTGACGGCGGTGCCTTGGGCCTGGACCACCTGAATGCCGTTCTGCAGGGTTTGCGCACCGGCGCCACCCAGGTTGGTGACGGTGATTGCAGTGGTACCGGTCAGCGTCCCGTCCTTGACCACCAGTTTATCGCTGGGCGAACTGTCATCGCCGAGTGAACTTTGCACAGAGAGATGGCCGTCGATGCCCGCATAGTTGCCTTGCACAGTCAGCGTATCGTTGGTGCGGGTATTACCGCTGCTCAGGTCGATAATCCCGGCGTTGTTCAGGGTCGCACGTTGGCCGGTGGTGAAAGGCGTAATGCTGCCTTGGGTGGAGGTCAGGCTGCTGGTTGCGTCGATGTTGAATACGCCGGTGCCGCTGCTGCTGTCACCGAGAACGAAGTTACCGTCAAGATCGATCTGCGAACCGTTGCTCAGGTTGACCGTTTCCCATTTGGTGTACCGGCTGGCACCGGCAGTCGTGGTGTGATCGAAAGTCAGCAGATCGACACCGCTGCCACCATTGAGGCCCGGAGTTTGCGCGAGGGTACTTTCGCCAAGGTTGCGCAAGGTCGCGCTGTCGTTGCCATCTTCCAGGAGGATGGCTGAATGGATGATGCCGCCGCCATCCCAGATGAAGGTGTCATTGCCGGTGCTGGCGCGAATCTCGCCGCCGACTTCACCTCCGGTGATCGTGATGCTGTCGTTGCCACCGCTGACACTGATATTGCCGCCAATCTTGCCACCGGAAATGATGATGGTGTCGGTGTCAAACCCGGTCACCACGTTGCCGAAGACCTCCCCACCCGACATGTCGAAAAGATTTTTATCGAGTTTCATGTCGACCCGGCCGATGGTGCCGCCCCTCATGCGGGCAGTGTCACCGTCCTCAAAGGCACCTTTGATCTTACCGTCGAACATTTCGAAGAGATCACGGCTATCGCCCTGGGCAAGGGACCCAATGACGCCGCCGCGCATGGTGAAACTGTCGACCCCATTGCCCTGGTTCACAGCTCCGGTCACCTGGCCTTCGGTGATGTTGAAGGAATCGGCGCCATCCCCTTGATTGACGTTGCCATCGATACGACCGGATTTCATGTCGATCGTGTCGCTGCCGGCACCGGTGGTCACGTTGCCTCCTATCGTGCCGGTGCCGCCGGTGGGCAGGATCAACGTGTTGTTGCCCGTCGTATCACTCAGCGGTCCGCCGCTGCCACTGTCGCAAACATGAGTATCGTTACCGGCGGTTGGGGTGAAGGTGCAGGCGGCCTGCGTAGGTTGCGGCCAGCCGATGCACAAAAAAATGGAGAAGGCGCAGGCGCTGTAACGGTACTTGGGCAGGTCTGTCGCAAACGGCATACACGTCTCCCGAATTGGATCGGTAACTGTGCTGCCACAGGTTCAACAGTGGCGAGGCAACAGTCAGCTTCGGCAGCGCGGGTCGCGAGACAGCGTCAGGAGGGTAGATACCCGTGATCAAGAACCTTCGGCAACGACGGCTACTGTTTAGTCCATGTCCGTATCAGGATCGATACGCATGCGAGGACCGTAACAGTGCTGTTGGGGCGTGCCTACTGTCACAAATGACAGGCAATCGCGGCTATCCGACGAACGGAGGAGGGAATGAATTGCAACGAAAGAGACGTCAGAGATGCACTTCCACCGCCAACGGCAAATGATCCGACAGGTGTGTCCAGGGTTTGCTCCCGAGGATTTTCGGATCATGGCTGCTGGCATTACGCAGGTAAATGCGGTCAAGGCGCAGCAGCGGGAAGCGCGCCGGGTAGGTTTTTGCCGGGCGACCGTGGTGGCGTTCGAAGGCTTCGTGCAGGTAGTCGCGGCGGGCGAGGGCGGCGTTGCCTTGCAGTTGCCAGTCGTTGAAATCACCGGCGATGATCACCGGCGCGCTGTCGGGTAATGATTCGAGCAGTTGGCAGAGCAGCTGCAACTGCAACTGGCGGTGGCTTTCCAACAAACTCAAGTGGACACAAATGGCGTGGACTTCGGCGTGCCCCGGCACGTCCAGTACGCAGTGCAACAGTCCGCGACGTTCGGGGCCGGTGATGGAGACATCCAGGTTTCGGTATTCGCGAATCGGATATTTCGACAGCAGTGCGTTGCCGTGGTGGCCGTCGGGGTAGACCGCGTTGCGGCCATAGGCGAAATCGCTCCACATGCTGTCCGCCAGGAATTCATATTGCGAAGTCTGTGGCCAGTTGTTGTAGCGAGAGGAATGGCCATCGTGCTCGCCGACCACTTCCTGCAGGAACACCAAGTCCGCGGATGTGCTGCGTACTGCTTCGCGCAGCTCCGGGAGAATGAAGCGTCGGTTCAGTGCAGTGAAACCCTTGTGCGTATTGACCGTCAGCACACGCAACCGATGGATCTGCGACGAACTGGTCAACGGCACCGATTCGGCCGCCTGCGACTTGGAATGGGTGGTCACTTTCACTCCTCTGAATCCGGTTTGCCTATGTATGCGACTGATGCGCGCGCGAGCAGTTCAGTTTGAGTGAGTTGAGACCGATTGTTGGCGGGATGGACATCACTTCACACAAACACAATCTCATAGGGTAAACGCATCCGCTCCAGCAGCACCCGGGACAACATGGGGGGGATGCCAATGGCCGGCTCGCCGCTGAGTTGGCTGGCATAGGCATGGGTGGCGTGGCTTTTGCGGGCGACGGTCCAGGTGTCGAGGCGCAACTTGCGGGCGCGATGCCAGGGAATCAGTTCGCGATCGCGCATTGGCCAGTGCCAGGCCCAGACGGGTACTTCATTGAACGTCGCCCCAGCGATCTCCGCTGCATTGGCGCTGGCACGACCGACGGCGTCGTGGTCACTGTTTCCGTCCTTTGACCAGGTACTGAACACCACGTCGCCGGGGCGCAAATAGCGGGCAATGAATTGCGTGAGCTCCAGCTCATGCTCGGCCAGGGCGTTGTCGGTAAAACCGCCGCGAATCCATTTCAGACTGAGCATCGGCAAACCGAGCCGTCGCAAGGCTTCGACGCTTTCCTGGGAGCGAAACACGCCCAGGCGCTTTTCCGACCACTGTTTCGATCCTGGGTGACTGGCGCTGCCGTCGGTTACCGAAATCAATTGCAAGGGATGGCCCAAACTGCTGAGCAGCTGCAACAGGCCGCCGCAGGTCACCACTTCATCGCCGGGATGTGGGGCAATCACGACGGCGCGAGCCCCGGCCGGGACCAGGGATTGAGTGCTGATGACCGGGATGTTGTCCAGTTGCAGGGCACTGTTCCAGATCTGTGCTGGCAGGCTGCTCTCGCTGGTGGAGACAGATTTCATGGGGCTACGTCCTTGTTTCGTTTCACCTTCAGTCACGCACGATGCTGGCATGCCTGACCCGTGAAGGCGGGTTGATAACAATGTGCGGCATACCGAACCCTGGCATGCCGCGCATCGAGTATTGCTCATGTAACGTTATTCGTCGCGTCAGAGGTCCATCATTGGCGTTTTTATCCGTGCGGCGCGGTGTTAATGGCTTTATTCCTCTTCCTCATGCTGCAACTCGAACAGCAGCAGTGAACGGCCGGTGACCGAATACTCGTGGCCGAACTCAAAGCGTTCCTGGCCACGAATCGAGGGTTGGTTGGTGTCGACCATGCAGGTCCAGAAGCCGCCGTCGGGTACTTCCGGCAACAGGAAATTAACGATGTCGTGATGGGCGTTGACCACCAGCAACAAGGTGGCGTCGGCACCCTTGCGGCGAATCCCGGTTTCCTGGGCGCGCCCGTCAAGCAGCATGCCCAGGCAACGGTTGTGTGCGTCATGCCAATGCTCGGTGGTCATTTCGGTGCCATCCGGCGCGAGCCAGGTGACGTCCTTGACGCCGATCTCCTCGTTGTAATTACCCACCGAAAAGCGCCCACGACGCAGGATCGGGTAGGCCAGGCGCAACTTGATCAGGCGCTTGACGAATTTGAGCAGCGCCTTGCCGTCTTCGCTCAGGTCCCAGTTGACCCAGCCGATCTCGCTGTCCTGGCAATAGGCGTTGTTGTTGCCGTTCTGAGTACGGGCGAATTCGTCGCCGGCCACCAGCATCGGCGTGCCCTGGGCCAGGATCAATGTGGCGAAGAAGTTGCGCATTTGCCGGTGACGCAGGGCGTTGATTTCGGGATCGTCGGTGGGGCCTTCGACGCCGTGGTTCCAGGACAGGTTGTTGTTACTGCCGTCCTGATTGTTTTCGTCGTTGGCTTCGTTGTGTTTGTCGTTATAGGACACCAGGTCGTTGAGGGTGAAGCCATCGTGGGCGGTCACGAAGTTCACCGAAGCGAACGGGCGCCGGCCACGCTGATTGAACATCTCGCCGGAGGCGGTCATGCGGCTGGCGAAGTCCGCCAGTTGGCCATCGTCCCCTTTCCAGAACGCGCGCACGGTGTCGCGGAACTTGTCGTTCCATTCCACCCAGCCCGGTGGAAAGTTGCCGACCTGATACCCACCGGGGCCGCAGTCCCAGGGCTCGGCGATCAGTTTCACCTGACGCAGGACCGGGTCCTGACGGCAAGCGACGAGGAAGCTGTGCCGCTCGTCGAAACCATCGTGATAGCGCCCAAGAATGGTCGCCAAGTCGAAACGAAAACCATCGACGTGCATTTCCGAGGCCCAGTAGCGCAGGGAGTCGGTGACCATCTGCAGCACGCACGGATGGCTCAGGTCCAGCGTGTTGCCGGTGCCGGAATCGTTGATGTAGAAGCGTTTGTCATCGGGCATCAGGCGATAGTAAGAGGCGTTGTCGATGCCGCGCATGGACAGGGTTGGCCCCTGTTCGTTGCCCTCGGCGGTGTGGTTGTAGACCACGTCGAGGATCACTTCCAGATTGGCTTCATGCAGGTGCGCGACCATTTCCTTGAATTCGGCAATCTTGCCGCTGGCCAGGTAACGCGGGTCGGGGGCGAAGAAGGCGATGCTGTTGTAGCCCCAGTAATTGGTCATGCCCTTGTGTAGCAGGTGCTGGTCGTTGACGAACGCGTGGATCGGCAGCAACTCCACGGTCGATACGCCCAGTTTGCGGATGTGTTCGAGGACGTCGTCGACCATCAGCCCGGCGAAGGTGCCGCGTACGTTATCGGGCACCGAAGGGTGGCGCATGCTGAAGCCGCGTACGTGGGTCTCATAAATGATGGTCTGGTCCCAGGGCACGCTGACGCGATGGTCGTGGCCCCAAGTGTGCGCCGGGTCGATCACCTTGCATTTGGGCACGAAGGGTGCGCTGTCGCGTTCATCGAAACTGAGGTCGGCGTCGGGGTGCCCGATGGTGTAGCCAAACAGCGCCTCGGACCACTTCAACTGACCCACCAGTTGTTTGGCATAGGGATCGATCAACAGTTTGTTGGGATTGAAGCGATGGCCGTTGGCTGGATCGTAGGGACCGTAGACCCGGTAACCATAGATCAGCCCCGGATGGGCATCAGGAAGGTAGCCATGGTAGATCTCGTCGGTGTACTCCGGCAGCTCTATACGTTCAATTTCCACCTCGCCCGCATCATCGAAAATGCACAGTTCGACTTTGGTGGCGTTGGCGGAAAACAGGGCGAAATTGACCCCCAACCCATCCCAGTTCGCACCCAGCGGAAAGGGCAGGCCTTCACGGATTCGCGAGGGCTCGGCACGAGGTGCTGGGGTGTCTTTATTTGGACGGGTCATAAATGCTCCTGCAAGTGCTTTTTACCGGGCGAACGCGCCCACGGTGGCGAGCAGACTCGCCACTATGTCAAACGCTAGAAAACTCGTAAAAAGTCAGACCGCAGGCGGTTTCCGCGCTGCGCGAGGCTTTTTCTCGGCCTTTTCCCCGGGAGGGATCACGGCCGAGGCCGCGGCCGGCTTGGTTTTGGCTTTAGGCGCGGCGACCTTGCCATTGCCAGCCTTGCCATTGGCGGTTTTGCTGACGGCAGGTTTGCTCGCCGCTGCCTTGGCCGGTTTTTTCGGCGCCAGGGCTTCGGCTTCCGCCAATTTGCACGCCATCTCCCAGTGCCGGGATTCCTGGCCTTCGGGTTGTCCTTCAGACTCCCAGATCTGATAGGCAAACTCGCGGATGCGTTTATCGTCGGTACTCATCGCATTGCTCCTGAACTGAACTCAAATGTTTGTAGCCTGGATAAAGAGATTGACCGGGAAATCCCCCAGCGCGGCGCTGATCATCAGCTCCCTGTGTTTTGTGACTGCGACGCTTGAAAAAAGTCCCTTCAGATTTTCGT
>NZ_JBOIBY010000219.1:0-3184 GCF_050739655.1 Pseudomonas sp.
ATTTACACCACAGATTTTTGAAACAGCTGCTCAAGGTCGCATCGAGCAAAGCCTGACGTTTCTTCTACCTTTGTGAGGACGCCATCGCCAGCAAGCCGGCTCCTACAGTTGATCTGCTTACACCCCCGCCACTCAACAGGCCGAGTGTCAGCTCGCCTGCAGCTTTTGATCTTGATCCACCCGCCCCCTCGGCAGGCTGAGTGGAGGTATTCAACCGGGGATTGGCGTGCAGCGCCGTTCGACGTAGTCGAACTCATCGCATGTAGGTGCCAGCGAAGCCAACCGGAGGGCGATGCCCCCGGATGGATGCCGGAGCGAAGGAACCCCGAGCCTTGGCGAGGGGCCGTACGTTCGGGGCGAGACCTTTGGTTCCTTTGGGGCGTTTGCCAAAGGGACTCGCCGTAAGGGCGAAACCATAAGCGGCCTTTACCGCAGAAATGGATATGTACTCAATCAAAGATCTCGGTCGGCTGTCAGGCCGCCATCGCTGGCAAGCCAGCTCCCACAGGGATTGGGGATATCCGCAGAGTTCAGGTCGGCTGGCAGGCCGCCTTCGCGAGCAAGCCCGCTCCTACAGGAATTGAAGGTATCCGCAGAAATCGCCAGCCACATCCGACCAAAAAACCTCCATCGTGCCCGTCATGACCTAACCTCATAGGCTGAGTGACAAACAATCCCCCGAGCACGCCTATGCGCAATGCCTTTCGATTCGTGATTCTCATCGCTTTCACGCTATTGGGCGCGAATGTCGGGATGCTGTTGGCAGCCCAACCTCTCGAACCCTCTTCCTCCCGCACAATACCTGCGCCAGCCAACGTCTCAGAAGGCGATCTTGAAGCGTTGATGAACCAACTGAGCAGCCTCAAACAGCAAGTCTCCCTGGCCAACAACTACAGCCAGCTGGAAGGCCCGCAGGATCTGGTTCAGGCCCTTGTCCGCGAGGTCGACCGGCTCACCACCCTGCTCATGCCCGAACAAGCTCAATTGCAGGCGCAACTGGGTGTACTGGCACCCGCACCGCTGGCCGATGCCGGGCTTGAAAAAGCCGATATCGCCAGCCAAAGGGCCGATCTGACCGAGCAAAAAAACCGAATCGACTCCAAACTGAAAACACTGACCACCCTCAAAGCCAGCGCCGCTGAACTGCTGACCCAGATCGCCGCCATCCGCCGCAGCCTTTTGGAAACCGAAGTCACCCAGCAAACTCGCAGCGTGCTTAATCCCTGGTTCTGGGCTCCGTTGCTCGACCCACCACTGGATGACCGGCAAAAATTCAACGCGTTCATCCAGCAGATTGGCGCCTCGCTCGCCGCCAGTTGGCAACCGGGCCAGCGAATGCTCACGAGCATTTTGCTGGCCCTGTCGCTGTTTTTCTGGATCGTGGGGCGTCGTTTTGCCGAGCGCTGGCTGACCTGGGTGTGCATTCATCACATGCCCGAAGGCCGCCTGCGGCGCAGCAGCCTGGCCCTGGCCTCGGTCGTGGCAACGATATTGGCCGCCTGGGTTGCCTTGCAGTTGCTGTTTTTCGCCGTCACCCGCGAACTGCCATTGACGCCGCAACTGGCGGGCTTTTCCCAGGATTTCGAAAAGATCGTATATACCTGCGTGCTGATTACCGGCCTGAGCCGTGCGCTGCTATCCACCCAGCACCCCTCGTGGCGATTGCCGGCGATTTCCGACGAGGTTGCCCTGGCAATCAAACCTTACCCCATCCGACTGGCTGGCACGCTGCTGGTCCTGGTGTCGCTGGCGCAGATAACCAACGCCACCGGCATGAGCGCCGAGATGGTGATTTCCGTCAGAGGCTTCGTCGCGCTTATCGTCACGGGCCTGATCGCCACGCTGTTACTGCACGTCAGCAAAGCTCGACGGAAAATGGTCCTGGCCGGCACCTCACCCGAGGCCGGGCGTACGGTCGCAGGCTTGATCTATTCGTTCGCGAGCATTGCGGTTGTGATTTCCCTGCTGGCTTTGCTCATTGGCTACATATCGCTATCGCGCTTCATCACCTACGAACTGGTCTGGTTTTATATCGTCTTCGCCGGCTTCTACCTGTTGATACAGCTGGTCAAGGACGGCTGTGAACACTTGTTTTCAGCCCGCCATTCCACTGGCAAGGGCCTGAAACAGTTGCTGGGCATCGGCGACACGCGCCTGGAGCAGATTTCCATCCTGCTGTCCGGCGTCAGTCGAGCAGCACTGTTGCTGATTGCGTTGATCACGTTGGTGGTGGGAGGCGTAGGCTCGACACTTAGCCAATTGGCCACAAACATCCTGGCGATTCTCGGCGGTGATGGCCTGCGCACATTCAACATCGTTCCGGCCAACCTGCTGCACGCCGTGCTGGCCGTGATCATCGGCGTCTACCTGATTCGTTCATTGCGCCGCTGGCTGGACAACGAATTCCTGCCGAAAACCGAAATGGACCCAGGCATGTGTGCTTCGCTCAGCACCCTGTTCTCCAACATCGGCTACGCCCTGGTGATTTTGCTGATGCTGTCTTCGCTGGGGGTCCAATGGACCAATCTGGCGTGGATTGTCAGCGCCCTGTCGGTGGGGATCGGCTTTGGCTTGCAGGAGATCGTCAAGAACTTCGTCTCCGGCATCATCTTGCTGACCGAGCGCCCGGTGAAAGTCGGCGACCTGATCAGTATCAGCGGGGTCGAGGGCGACATCCGCCGAATCAATGTGCGCGCCACTGAAATACAACTGGCCGACCGCTCAATCGTGATCGTGCCCAACTCGCAGCTGATCTCGCAAAACCTGCGCAACGTGACCCTCGGTGGCAGTGCCCAAGGGGTGGCGACGCTGGAACTGACGTTCCCGCTGGATATCGACCCGGAACAAGTGCGCAGCCTGCTGTACGACACCTATTGCGAGCAGGAGACCATTCTGGAAAAACCGGCGCCCTTCGTGCGTTTCAGCCAGCTCAAGCCTGAAGGCATTACCTTGACCGTCACCGGTTACGTCAACAGCCCGCGCACGGTGGGCGCGATCAAAAGCGAGCTGCTGTTCGAAATTCTCAAGCGACTGAGCGCCGCGGGGATTGAATTGGCGAAACCGCCGACGGCGTGACGCCAATCACCGTGTAGGAGCGAGGCCTGCCCTAATGCCAGTCAGTTAAGGCATTTGTAGGAGCGAGCTTGCTCGCGAAAAACTTAAGGACGCCGCGTTCATTCAGAAT
>NZ_JBOIBY010000220.1:0-12321 GCF_050739655.1 Pseudomonas sp.
CGGATCGACTGATTGAAAGCCGTGTGGCTGAAGGTGGTTCGGATCGTCTGATCCAGAATCGTGTGGCTGAAGGCGGTTCTGACCGCCTGCTGGAAAAACGTGCTGTAGCTGCTGATGGTTCGGATCGTTTGAAAGGCAACGAAGTCGCTGCCGATGGTTCGGATCGCCTGAAAGGCAACGAAGTTGCCGCGGATGGTTCTGATCGCCTGCAAGGCAACACTGTTGCCGCTGATGGCTCCGACCGCCTGCACGGCAACACCATCGCCTGACCCACTTGCTCCACCGCTGCATCCAACAAAAAGCCCGGCCTGATCAGCCGGGCTTTTTCATGTTTTGGGTTTCGTTCACCGGGCCATGCAACGCTGATAGCGCTCATCGACTCGTTTGGCAAACCAGGCCGTGGTGAGTTTGCGAGTGATTTTCGGGCTTTGCAGGACGATTCCCGGGAGCACTGCCCGGGGCAGTGGTCGCCCTTCAGCCTGTTCGGCCAATGCAAAGACCCGCTGATAAAGCTCGCTGTCCTCGAATGTCAGACTGTTGCCCTCCTCCAGTTGATCCCTGATCGTCGGATTACGCATGTCCAACTGCTTGCCGAGCGTGCGCACCGCCAACTCCGTGGTGCCGGGCATGATCGAACCGTAGCGGACCAGATCGCCATCGAGCGCCAGCGGTATGCCCGAGGCTCGACTCACAGCGTTCTGGAACGCGGCGTTGCGGCTGGCGTACCAACCGGCATTGAAGTCGGCGAAGCGATACAGAGGCTGCGGATAGCTCACCGGATAACCGAGCAAATGGGCGATGCCAAAATACATGCCGCCACGCCGGGTGAAGACTTCACGACGAATCGAGCCCTCCACCGGGTATGGATAGCCCTTGGCCTGTTGCTCGGCAAAGTCGATGCTGACCTGCATCGGCCCGCCCGTGTGCACCGGATTGAAGCCTGCGAACAGGGTCTTGCCCATGGGCACCATGCCGATGAAATCATCAAAAATCCCGCTCAGTTCTTTCTCGCTACGGGCCGCATTCAGGCGGTCGCTGTAGGTTTTGCCGTTGGGCGAACTCACTCGCAACGCGCCGCTGACCAGCAGATTGGGAATGTGCGCCTTGGCCGCTCGGCGGTCGATTTCCTCACGGGCAATCTTGCCCAGCTCCGGCACCGTCGGGTCCACTTGATAGGTCGACTCCTGCTCGGTGACCGCCAGCACTGCGCACAGGTTTTGCGTGGTCGGGGGAATGTTTTGCGCGGCAAAGGCGGCATAAATGTCGGTGGCCCAACCTTGGCGATCGGCTACTTTCGCTGGCAGCAAACGCACGATTTGCGCCTTGACCTCGGCAGGTTTGCGCGCGGGTGGCTCCTGAGTCCGTTGACTGCCGCAACCGGCCAGCACCAGCAACGCGGCGAGACTCATGATCAATCGTTGGGCTTGCATGTCGCTCCAGAAAGTCCGTTGAACCGGGTTAAGCATACGACCAACGCACACACAGGCCGTTCCTCGTCATGAAACCCTTGGTGTCCTGACATGCAGGCTTTTCCGTTGAGCGGTCGACCTGGCCGCCGTGTGAGTCTGGACCATACTTGAACCACACGGCGAAAAGGACAGGTACATGCATCGCAGCGATGTGTTGATCATCGGCGCCGGCCCGACCGGATTGGTATTGGCATTGTGGCTGAGCAAGCTGGGGATCCGCGCGCGGATCATCGACAAGACCTCAACCCCCGGCACCACCTCGCGCGCTCTGGCCGTGCAGGCGCGGACACTGGAGCTATATCGCCAGCTGGATCTGGCCGACGCCGTCGTGCAACGCGGCCATCGGGTGGCCGCCGCCAATTTCTGGGTCAAGGGCGAGCCCGTGGCACGCTTGCCCCTGAGCCGCGTTGGCGAGGGCCTGACGCCCTACGCGTTTCTTGAAATCTACCCGCAGGATGAACACGAACGGCTGCTGATCGAGCGCCTCGAAACCTTCGGCATTACGGTGGAACGCAACACCGAACTGCTGGGCTTCGAGGAAGACGGCGACAGCATTATCGCCACCTTGCGCCTGGCCGACGGCCAACACGAGACTTGTCAGGCCTGTTACCTGGCGGGTTGCGACGGAGCCCGTTCAATCGTACGCAAGAGCCTGGACACCGGTTTCCCCGGCGGCACCTACCAACAGATTTTCTATGTCGCCGACGTGCAGGCCAGCGGCCCAACGTTCAATGGCGAATTGCATGTGGATCTGGATGAAGCGGACTTCCTTGCGGTGTTCCCATTGGCCGCGCAAGGCCGCGCACGCTTGATCGGCACCGTGCGCGACGAGCGAGCCGAACAGGCCGAGACCTTGCGGTTCGAAGACGTCAGCAGTCGGGCCATCGAGCACATGCAGGTCAAGATCGAACAGTTGAACTGGTTCTCGACCTACCGCGTGCATCATCGGGTCGCGAATCACTTCCGCAGCGGGCGCGCGTTTTTACTGGGTGACGCCGCCCATGTGCACAGCCCCGCCGGCGGCCAGGGCATGAACACCGGCATTGGCGATGCGATCAACCTGGCCTGGAAACTCGCGGCAGTGCTGAGCGGCGGCGCCAAGCCAGGATTGCTCGCCACCTACGAAACCGAACGTATTGCGTTCGCCCGAAAACTGGTGGCCACCACCGACCGGGTGTTCACCTTCGTCACGGCCGAAGGGCGCATCGCCGATCTTTTACGCACGCGACTGGCACCGCTGGTGATTCCGAAAATGGCGTCGTTTGAAACGTCCCGCGAGTTTCTTTTTCGCACGGTGTCGCAGATCACCCTCAACTATCGCGCGATGCCCCTGAGCAACGGTGTTGCCGGGCACGTTCATGGCGGCGACCGCCTGCCCTGGGCGCACGACGGTGAAGGCGACAATTACCAATCGCTGAAGTGTCCGACGTGGCAGGTGCATGTGTATGGCGACACCAGCGACGAGATGATCGCCTGGTGCAACGAGCACCATTTGCCGCTGCATGTGTTCGACTGGCGACCGGCATTTGAAGAGGCCGGTTTGGGGCGCAACGGTTTTTATCTGTTGCGACCGGACACCTATGTAGCGATTGCCGAAACCTGTTCAGATCCCAAGGTGATCGAGCGGTACTTCAATCATCACGGGATTCGACCATTTTTCGGCAGGCCTTGAGGGCAGCACATTCCCGGTGGGAGATTCTATGTTGAAGGTGATGGCCCCATCGCTGGCAATCCAGCTCCCACAGTAGATCGGCTGTGAACATAAAATTCGTGTCCGACAACAATCAAACGGTGGGAGCTGGCTTGCCAGCGATGGCGATTTGTCAGGCGCCATTGATGCTGGATGTACTGGCCTCTCCGCGGGCAAGCCTCGCTCCTACAGGTTTGATGGTTAATTCGAGACCGGCTTTGGAATTTCCAGCCCACGCTTCACCGCCGGGCGCGCCAGGAATTTTTCCAGCACCCTCGTAACGTTCGGGAAGTTCTGGATGCCCACCAGATCACCGGCCTCATAGAAGCCAATCAGGTTGCGCACCCATGGGAATGTGGCAATATCGGCGATGGTGTAGCGTTCGCCCATGATCCAGTCGCGCCCTTGCAGGCGTTTGTCGAGCACACTGAGCAGGCGGCGGCTTTCTTCGACGTAGCGATCACGCGGACGCTTGTCCTCGTAGTCCTTGCCGGCAAATTTGTTGAAGAAACCGAGTTGGCCGAACATTGGGCCAATGCCACCCATCTGGAACATCAGCCACTGAATGGTCTCGTAACGCGCCGCCGATTCCTGAGCCAGCAGTTGCCCGCTCTTGTCGGCCAGATAGATCAGAATCGCCCCAGACTCAAACAACGGCAACGGCTGGTCGTCCGGTCCATGGGGATCGAGGATGGCCGGGATTTTGTTGTTGGGGTTCAGCGACAGGAACTCGGGCGACATCTGATCGTTGGTGTCGAAACCTACACGATGAGGTTCATAGGGCAAGCCGATCTCCTCGAGCATGATCGAGACCTTGACGCCGTTGGGGGTCGGCAAGGAGTACAGCTGAATCCACTCCGGGTACTGGGCCGGCCATTTTTGAGTGATGGGGAACGCAGACAAATCGATCATGGGGAGGATCCACGAGAAAAAAATGAATGCCGATCATAATGGAGATATCGCTTGCTGCGGTGTTTGGCGCCATCAATAACGCTGATGGTCGAGATCAAAAGAGATCACAGAAGGCTTGTGCCAGTTGCTGTAGGGTATCCATAAATCCGCAACATCCTGTCGATAACCTTCTCCAACCCATTCAAGGTTATCGGTAAAGTGCTACGCTCACGACCGGATCGAACCAATGGGCTTCACAGGACTCTGAACATGCCCCCTTTGAAACGGACCGGCTCAACGACATGGAAAACACCCGACGCTGGAAAGTCGCGGTGTAAAGGTTTGTCAGCCTTAACCCAATGCGCTGAAGAACCCTTAATTTCATGATTAAGCCTGTGAAATTCGCCAAACACTTTAAACATCGCGCTTATCTGTTTTTGCCCGCCATGCTGGCAACCAGTGCGTTGTTTCTGTCGCTGGAATCAAGCGAAAGTCGCGCCCAACCGGCGAATGGCACCCAGACGCTGGTGTTCCTGCGCCACGCAGAAAAACCCGCTGGCGGCCTGGGCCAACTCAATTGCCAGGGACTCAATCGTGCAATCGACCTGGCCACCCTGCTTCCGGAAAAATTCGGCAAGGCCAACTATGTGTTCGCCGCCAACCCGACGCGTAACGTCGAGGAAGGTGAACTGGACAATTCCTACAGCTACATCCGTCCGTTGATGACCATCAGCCCCAGCGCGATCAAGCTCGGCTTACCGGTGAACATCGATTTCTCGGCCAACGACACCAGCGACCTGGCCGACGAGCTGCTACAAGACAAATATCACAACTCGGTCATCTACACCGCCTGGTCCCACGGCTATCTTCCAGAGTTGATCAACAAGGTCGCCAGCGAAGCCGTCGGCAAGAAACAGAAGATCACCGAAGACTGGGCGTCGAGCGACTATGACTCGCTCTATGTCCTGACCCTGACCTGGCACAACGGCAAAGCCAGCCTGCAAAGCCAGGCTTATAAACAGGGACTGGATAACGGGCAGAAAACCTGCCCGACATAAGCGTTAAAAAAAGGACCTTGAGCTTCTGCTCTCAGATTCTGCTCGTATCCAGCTGCGGCAGTTGCAATGCAGGGCCATAACCCTCAATGAATTCTGCGGGCATGCGCTTGGGCTTGCCGGTGGACAGCTCGATGCAGACGAAGGTGGTTTGCGCACGCAGCAATGTGGAATTGTCACTTGGACGCTTCAACTGGAAGTGTCGGGTCATTTTCAGGCGCTGGTCCCAATCGACGATCCAGGTCGCCAATTGCAATTCGTCACCCTCATAGGCAGCCGCCAGATAATCGATCTCGTGCCGAACCACTGCCATGGCCCGATCCAGCCGACGGTATTCGACCAGATCCAGGCCAAGGCGCTGGGAATGGCGCCAGGCGCAGCGCTCAAGCCAGGTTACGTACACCGCGTTATTGGCGTGACCCAACCCGTCGATGTCTTCGGCGCCCACCTGCAGATCAATGATAAATGGCGTTGCCCGATCCCAGCCCATGCCCCACTCCCGGTCAGATTATTTCGACCGGGGCAGTGTAACGGATGATCAGGCCGATTGGCGCGATTGCAGACTGCGACCGGCCAGCAGTGATAACACGCCATCAATTACCCGGGGATCAGCCAGTACCCGCTGATGACCGCCCTCGCGCAGGCGCAGCAAGCGGCTGTCGAACCAGGCTTCATTGATCAGCTGCGATTCCTTGACCGGGACAACGACGTCATCTTCGGCGTGGACGATCAGGCCGGGCATGTCGAGTTGATAGTGCGCGACATCCAGCATGGCGGCACGCATGCCAACATCTTTTTCCACCTGGCGAATGAATGCCGAACGGGCTTTGGGCGGTAACCCCACATAACGTGCAAAACCGCGCAACACACCAATAATGCGAGCCGGAGCGGAGATAGTGACCAGGGTTTCAGTTCTCAGGCCCAACTGGACCGCGAGCATGGCGCTGGCGCCGCCCATTGAATGACCAATGACCGCTTGCAGCGGCGGCAATTCAGCGGCGGCTTCAAGCATGGCGCGGGCGAAAAGCACGACATTCGCCTCGCTGCCGGGCGAGCGCCCGTGGGCCGGGCCATCAAGGGCAACTACCGAATAACCGGCATCGACCAGCGCGGTAATGAGGCTGGCGAATTGCGTCGGGCGCCCTTCCCAACCGTGCATCAACAACACCGCCGGGCCTTGGCCCCAACGCAATGCCGACAGACCAAAACGCAGGGTGATCCGCTCTGACTTCGCCAGCAACGGTAACTCCCAATCACGCGGCGGCAAGTCCCGTGGCGTCATGAACGCCAGACGCATTTTGCTCGCCACCAGCTTCGGAGCAAACCAGCCCAAGGTGCCATTCACGCCACGAACCCACTTCAACGTGCTCATCGCATTCTCCCCAGGCCGCAGCCCTCAGGTCACCGCACCGCTGATTTGGCGGCGCGCAGTAATCGATCGGACAATTCTCCCGGCCCCAGCGCCCGCGCCAGAGCCAGGCCACCCACCATCAACGCCATGTCAGCCAGGGCCTTGTCGGTGTCTTCCGGGCTGGCCGCCAACTGCGCGACCATCAGTTCCATATGCTCATTGAGTGCAACTCGAAACGCTTCCGGCAGCCGCCCCAACTCGCCCACCGACGCCGGGATCGGGCACGCTGACTCGGAGGAGTCACGGTGTTTGCGCGACAGATAAAACGCAGCCACCAATGCGCGACGCTCTTCACCGGTCAACTCGGCATCCATATCGGCAATCAGGTCACGGCGATGGCCGAGCAATTGCTTGAACGCCTCCAGCATCATTGCGTCCTTGCTTTCGAAGTGAGCGTAGAAACCGCCGACCGTCAGGCCGGCTGCGCCCATCACTTCGCCCACGCTCGGTTCGGCCGGGCCACGCTGAATCAGCGCTGCGCTGGCGGCCTTGAGGATGCGTTCGCGGGTCTGAGCTTTTTTATCGTTCATCGTTGCCTCCGAATATTACGACTAGAATATTATTCTCATAATAATATTTCGCAAGTCGTGGATGTGACCGCTGGTCTGAAGAACAGTTTGAGAGAAGTGGGGAGATTTGGCCAAACGCCAGACAAACAAAAGGGCCATTCAATAATTGAATGACCCTTATAAAATCCCGCAGAGCGGGTAATCGTGGCGTCCCCTAGGGGACTCGAACCCCTGTTACCGCCGTGAAAGGGCGGTGTCCTAGGCCACTAGACGAAGGGGACACAAACCTTCTATACAACTGATCAGTGCTGAGAGCTGATCGATTCAAGGCCGGTGTGGCCAGACCTTGAACTGTAAATTGGTGGAGCTAAGCGGGATCGAACCGCTGACCTCCTGCATGCCATGCAGGCGCTCTCCCAGCTGAGCTATAGCCCCGGATTTTTCGCCTCGCGGCGGAGCGACGTTTTGCAACATCACTTCTGTAAAACTGGCGTCCCCTAGGGGACTCGAACCCCTGTTACCGCCGTGAAAGGGCGGTGTCCTAGGCCACTAGACGAAGGGGACGCAAACCCTTCTATACAACTGATCAACGCTGAGTGTTGATCGCTTCAAGGCCGGTGTGGCCAGGCCTTGAAGTGTAAATTGGTGGAGCTAAGCGGGATCGAACCGCTGACCTCCTGCATGCCATGCAGGCGCTCTCCCAGCTGAGCTATAGCCCCTCATCGTTGATGTTGCCGTTGGCTTCATCGCTGAGGACGGGGCGAATCTTAAGGGCGCTTTGAAAGACTGTCAAACTTATTTTTCAAAAAATTTAAAATTTTTTGTCGGCATTACAATCACTTACCGCCCTCCCCCGAGAAACGCGGGGTGTTGCCGAAGAGCAGGATCAAAAGATCGCAGCCTTCGGCAGCTCCTACGAAGCGCCAGACGCCCTTAAGCGATAGCGCCCAACAGCTTTTCCCACTCTTTGTTTTCTTTCTTCGACACGCCGCCCAGCAGGTCAATCGCCTGACGCAGACGGAAACGGGTCAGGTCAGGGCCGAGGATTTCCATCGCATCGAGCACCGACACCGAGCTGGCTTGACCGGTGATCGCTGCGAACATCAACGGCATGGCGTCGCGCAACTTCAATTCCAGGGATTCCACCACGGCTTGAATGGTCGCGGTGATGCTGTCTTTCTCCCATTGACGCAGGCTCTCCAGCTTCCACAGGATCAACTGCATCAATTGGCGAACCTGATCGCCCGACAGTTTCTTGGATTCAAACAACTTCGCATCCGGGTTCACGCCACCGGCAAAAAAGAACCCGGCCAGCGGTGCAACCTGACTGAAGGTCTCGACTCGCCCCTGAACGTGCGGTGCGATCTTCATCATGTATTCGGAGTTGAACGCCCACTTCTGCACGCGCGTGGCAAACTCCTCCACCGGCAGATCACGCAGCCACTGGCCATTGAGCCACGACAGTTTTTCGATGTCGAAAATCGGCCCGCCAAGGGAAACGCGCTTCAGATCGAAGTTGTCGACCATTTCCTGCAACGAGAACTTTTCGCGCTCGTCCGGCATCGACCAACCCATGCGACCCAGGTAGTTGAGCATCGCTTCGGGCATGAAGCCCATGCGCTCGTAGAACGTCACCGAGGTCGGGTTCTTGCGCTTGGACAGCTTGCTCTTGTCCGGGTTACGCAGCAGAGGCATGTAGCACAGCTCTGGTTGTTCCCAGCCGAAGTACTCGTAAAGCAGGATCAGTTTCGGCGCCGATGGCAGCCACTCTTCACCGCGCAGCACGTGAGTGATGCCCATCAAGTGGTCATCGACCACGTTGGCCAGGAAGTAGGTCGGCAGGCCGTCGGTCTTCATCAGGACTTGCATGTCCATGCGGTCCCACGGGATTTCAACGTCGCCACGCAGCATGTCCGGCACCACGCAGACGCCTTCGCTCGGCACCTTCATACGGATCACGTGCGGTTCGCCAGCGGCCAGGCGACGGTCGACTTCTTCCTTGGACAGCAGCAGCGCACGGCCGTCGTAACGCGGGGTTTCGCCGCGGGCCATTTGCTCGGCGCGCATCTGGTCCAGCTCTTCGGCGGTGCAGAAGCACGGGAAGGCATGGCCCATGTCAACCAGTTGCTGGCAGTACTTCTGATAGATATCGCCGCGCTCGCTTTGACGGTACGGACCATGCGGACCGCCGACGTCCGGGCCTTCGCTCCAGTCGATGCCCAACCAGCGCAGGGCGTCGAAAATCTGCTGTTCGGACTCGCGAGTCGAACGCAACTGGTCAGTGTCTTCGATCCGCAGGATGAACTCACCGCCATGCTGCTTGGCAAAGCAGTAGTTGAACAATGCGATGTAAGCGGTACCTACGTGGGGATCCCCGGTAGGCGATGGCGCGATGCGAGTGCGGACGGTGGTCATGGCATGTCTCGAAAAGAATGAAAAGCGAAGAACAATCAAGCCGCGAATGGTAACAGGCGAGCCCCACCCCGCTCCAGTGAACAGGGCATTTAAGCCAAGGTTGCGTCTGGAACGCCCTTATGGCGTGGTGAATGACCGAATATCAACCGATGGCATTTACCGTTTATCGGCTGTATGCCAGATTCACCTGCTGATAACTTTCCTTACATATTCTCGACTACAGTTTGCCCCATGCCTGCCCAACTCAAGCGTCGCCTGTCCATTTTCCTGTTGATCGTCCTGCTGATTGCCGGGGGCTTGTTTGCCCAATGGTTCTTCAAGGGGCGGTTTTATGAAAGCACTGATAACGCCTACGTCCAGGGCGAGATCACCCGCGTGTCGAGCCAATTGGGCGCGCGCATTGATCAAGTGCTGGTACAGGACAATCAGCACGTCGAAAAAGGCCAGTTGCTGATCAAGCTCGAAGGCGATGATTTCCGCCTCGCCGTCGACCGCGCCAACGCAACCCTCGCCACCCGCGAAGCCGAACGCCTGCAAGCCCAAAGTAAACTGACCCAACAAGCCAGCCTGATTGCCGCCAGCGACGCACAGGTCGCCTCCAGCCAGGCAAGCGTCGGCCGTTCACAGATCGACCTGACCCGCGCCGAGACCTTGCGCAAGCCCGGCTATGTATCAGAAGAGCGCGTGACCACCCTCTCCGCCGATAACCACATTGCCCGCTCGCAATTGGCCAAGGCCCAGGCGGATGCCCAGGGCCAGCGCCAGCAGGTCAATGCACTGACCGCCGAAATCAAGCGCCTGGACGCACAAATTGCCAACGCCAGGACCGATCTGGCCCAGGCTGAACTGAACCTGACCCGCAGTGAAATTCACGCGCCCATTAGTGGCCTGATCGGCCAGCGTGCGGCGCGCAATGGCCAATATGTGCAGGCCGGCGCCTATCTGCTGTCGATCGTGCCCGATGAAGACATCTGGATTCAGGCCAACTTCAAGGAAACCCAGATCGGCCACATGCAGCCCGGCCAGAAAGCCGAGCTGATTTTCGACGCCTATGGCGACACGCCGATTCAAGCGCGGGTCGACAGCCTGTTCGCGGCCTCCGGCGCGCAGTTCAGTCTGTTGCCGCCGGACAATGCCACCGGCAACTTCACCAAAGTCGTACAACGGATTCCGGTAAAACTGACCTTCGACGCCGACAACCCGCTGCGCGGCAAGATCCGCCCGGGCATGTCGGTCACCGCCAAGGTGAACATCAAGGACGCCCCTGAAGACGTCACCGCCAAAGTGAGCAGCAAAGACGCCGCCGACGATGGCCGGTGATCAACTGATCCGCCCGGTCGGCGAACCGAGCCGGCGGGACTGGATCGCGGTGATGAGCGTGATGCTCGGCGCCTTCATGGCGGTGCTCGACATCCAGATCACCAACTCCTCGCTCAAGGATATTCAGGGCGCGCTGTCAGCGACCCTCGAAGAAGGCTCATGGATTTCCACCTCGTACCTGGTGGCGGAAATCATCATGATCCCGCTGACGGCGTGGCTGGTGCAGTTGCTGTCAGCACGGCGCCTGGCGGTTTGGGTCTCCCTTGGTTTCCTGTTCGCGTCCTTGCTGTGCTCCATGGCATGGAGCCTGGAAAGCATGATCGTCTTTCGCGCCCTGCAGGGTTTTACGGGTGGCGCGCTGATTCCGCTGGCGTTCACCCTCACCCTGATCAAGCTTCCGGAACACCATCGCGCCAAGGGCATGGCGATGTTCGCCATGACTGCAACCTTCGCCCCTTCCATCGGCCCGACCCTGGGCGGCTGGCTGACCGAAAACTGGGGCTGGGAATACATCTTCTACATCAACATACCGCCCGGCCTGATCATGATCGCCGGTCTGATGTATGGCCTGGAAAAGAAGGAAGCGCACTGGGAGCTGCTTAAAAGCACCGACTACGCAGGCATCGTCACCCTCGGCGTTGGGCTCGGCTGCTTGCAGGTTTTTCTGGAAGAAGGCCATCGCAAGGACTGGCTGGAGTCGCAGTCGATTGTGACGCTGGGCAGTATTGCGTTGATCAGCCTGATCACCTTTGTGATCGTGCAGTTTTCCAAACCCAACCCGCTGATCAACCTTGGCATTCTGGGCAATCGCAATTTCGGTTTATCCAGCATTTCCAGTATCGGGATGGGCGTCGGCCTGTACGGTTCGATCTATCTGTTGCCGCTTTACCTGGCGCAGATCCAGAACTACAACGCCTTGCAGATCGGTGAAGTGATCATGTGGATGGGCGTGCCGCAGCTTTTTCTGATTCCACTGGTGCCCAAGCTGATGAAATACGTCTCGCCGAAATGGCTGTGCACGGTAGGCTTCGGCCTGTTCGGGCTAGCGAGTTTTTCTTCGGGGGTGCTGAACCCGGATTTCGCCGGCCCGCAGTTCAACCAGATCCAGATCATCCGCGCGCTGGGCCAGCCGCTGATCATGGTCACCATTTCGTTGATCGCCACGGCGTACATCCTGCCGCAGGATGCGGGTTCGGCGTCGAGCCTGTTCAACATCCTGCGCAACCTTGGCGGCGCGATCGGCATCGCCCTGCTCGCCACGCTGCTGGATGCACGTACCAAAACTTATTTTGATTACTTGCGCGAGTCCATCGTGCCGAGTAACCCACAGGTGGCCGAGCGTATAGCGTCACTGACCGACCGGCTGGGCACCGAGACGGCGGCGCTGGGCAAACTCAGTGAAATCGCCCACCAACAAGCTTCGATCATGGCCTACAACGATGCGTTTCATTTTGTCGGGATTGCGTTGGGGATCAGCATGGTGGCGGTGTTGTTGACCAGGAAGTTGCCGGCGGGGCTGAAGGCGAGTGAGGCACACTGATTCACCACAATTCCCTTGTAG
>NZ_JBOIBY010000221.1:0-16087 GCF_050739655.1 Pseudomonas sp.
TCTTTTGATTTTCAAAGGCGAGATCAAAAGATCGCAGCCTGCGGCAGCTCCTACAGAAGGCATGTGTTCATGCGATGGCTAAGTGTCAGGTATTATTTTTTGAGTACACATATCCATTCCTGCGGTACCGGCCTCTTAGGGTTCCGCTTTTACAGCGGGGTACTTGGAAGAGCGCCAAGTAACCAAGCGCTTTTATAACCTGACGTACGGTGCCTCGCCTGGGCTCGGCATTCCCTCGCTCCGGTGTCCATCCGGGGGCATCGCCTCCGGTTTGCTGCGCTGCACATCCTCTCGATGTGTGCGGCTTCGCCGCACGGCGCTGCGCGCCTAACCCCCGGATGAACACCTCCACTCGGCCTTCCGACGGCGCAGATCAAGATCAAGATCAAAAGCCAAGCCCAAAGCCAAAGCAGATCGCGTCATCTGTAGGAGCTGCCGAGTGCAACGAGGCTGCGATCTTTTGATTTTCAAAGGCGAGATCAAAAGATCGCAGCCTGCGGCAGCTCCTACAGGAGTGAGCCTATTGCAGGTTGGTTCGTTAATCGCATGACACGCTGATTGTTACGGCTTTGGCAATTCAGCTATGCACAGTCATTGCTGTTTCCGACTCCGAGGACTCATTACCATACCAACATAGTTAGGTTGCTAACGGAGTTCGAGAGGTCAGCATGCAAAGCAAAGTTGATGTCGCCGTCATGATCGGCAGCGGTGTGCCCGCCAGTCTGCGAGCGTTGGGGCAGAGAGTGTGCTGGGTAGTGCTGGTCAACGGTGATCGCAGGGGGACGGCATTTTCCAGTCGCACTGAAGCGCAAGAGTGCAGGGCCGCCTGGTTGGCGCAATTGAACGCCGGAACGCCAGACAGCCTGCATTGAAGCTGAAGTTAGTGAATCTGGTGCATGCGCAGGTTCAGGTCGTCGACCACCCGCGCCCAGTCCGCGTCCTCACGCAGTTGTTCTTTGAGGAAACCTGCCTGTTGAGGCGTCCAGAACTCGGCGTCGATGAGTTTCTTGTTTTCGGGCAGCGGCGAATGGCTGGCGATGAAATCGTCGATAGCTTTTTGGGTGGAGTCCAGGCCTAGCTGGTCGAACAAACCTTTCAAGTCATGGGTCGGTGATTCCATCTTCATCTCCTTGCAGATAATCGGTCGCAGGCGAAGCCTGAGCGACGGCTCCATTACTTCTGAGCGAGCCGTGTTTCAGGAGTTCGAAAGCGATGTTCAAACGCAGCAATGAGCATAGACGCCGCACGTCCGGGTATCAGCCTTTCAATGCACCTGCATCCACGGCAGCCTTCAGCTCCCTGGCGGATTCCTGGGCAGCGATGGCGGCGACCTCAGTGTTTTTGAACCAGCGATCCTTTTCGACCTGGTGATAGGTCACGGCTCTCTGGGGTGGCTTGGCCCGCATGACAATCACTGCCTGGAACTCGCCGTCGATTTCTCTGGCTTCACCCCGGATAAAAAACTCGCCGATATCAAATTCCGTCACGTCACAGCCTTCCCTTGGAAATATATTGTTGTTTCAACGTCGTCCTCTTTGGCTGGACGCGTTTGATTGGGCGGCAGTATGGCAGCAGTTGATGGCCGGCGGCTGAATCAAGTCGCCGGCATGACAGAACGTTACAAGTAGCGGGTAGGGGATTTGTTTCAAATATGTGACTCAAACGATCGGGCGAGGGCACAGGCTTCGTTATGATTGCCACGGAAACCTCTTACATGCCCTGTGGAAATTTCCTTGATATGGAAGAAGGCATTTCCGGCCAAAACCACCTGGAACCTTAGTGGTGTGGGCTCCGGAAGGGAATGCTCAAGAGGTTGCAGTGTCACCGGGCACCCAATCGCCGGGGTTCCGGGGCTGGGTGTCTGAGGATGGGGGAACTGTGTCAGCGTGCACATATGAAGTCCTTTTCGTTGTTTTGCCGACGTATGTACGTCGTTATGGGTAGTCTCGGTGAGCATGGCTGCTCTAGAATCACCGTCACTGGTGGGTGATCGATGTTTATCTAAAGCAATTTTTGGCTGGCGATATGTCAGAAAAGTGCTTTTTTTTTAGAGTTTTTTCCCTGAAGTTGATAGTCCGTGTATCTCTGGCCGTAGGAAAGGCGATTTCCTTCAACCCTTGGCGAATGCCAGGCAAGGCGACACGAGTGACGACCCAGTAGTCTGCTCAAGTTTCGAGAGGGATGAGTGCTCTGCTCATTCAGGATTTCAACCCGGGTCTTTTGGCGTCATCTTCGGCATTGCCGCTTTTTTCGGCTGTGCGCCTTTTTTGCGTGCAGCATCATTTATAGATGTGGGGATGTTTCCTTGGCAGTAAGTAATCTCGATATGCATGCTTTGTTCGTTCTGGGTGATTTGCGCGCAAAGCTGGTCAAGCTGTTTCAGTCACGTTTCGTTTACATCACCGAACAGAATGCTGAAGGCATCTACGTTGCCGAGATCGACACCGAGTCAGCGCTGGTGGTGGATGACAAGCCTGGACTCAAACTCAAGGTCGGCGATCATTTCAGCGCATCGGTATTGCCCAGCCGTGAAGGCGGCAAGCTGGAGATCAAATTCCGCGAAATCAAAATGACGGTCTATGGCCTGGGCGACTACGCCTTTGTGACCACGGCAGACGGCCAGGCGATTGTGTTCAAGGAAGGTCACAGCGCGGTCACGGTGTTTTGCGCCCATCAGCAATTGCAGGAAGGCCTGACCAAGACCTTGAAAGCAGTGACCGCCAAGGCCGCCAAGTGGCGCAAAGGCGAATTGGTCACGTTCAAGGCCAGCGAGTAATGAGCCTGACCCGCGCTGACTTTCATGAAGAGAACCTGGCCAGCGCTCAAGCCGAGGCTCGGCGACTGTTTGAGCACAAAGCGGTTCTGCAGGGAGCCTGGCTGAACTGGGTGGCGTCACAGATCTACGCGTTGCGTCCGGCGGAATACGCCAGCATGGTCAGAAGAGAATTGGCGCACTTGCAGGAAACTTCCGAAAACTGATCCATGCCCCTCGAAAGCAGGAACCTCTACTACAGTCAGTTGACTGAGTATTCAGAGGCTTTACGGTCTTCTGCCAGGCCATCCTGCGATTGCTGCGAACAGCACGAGGTGCAAAAGCATGAAAGGTTTTCGACGGTTGCTGGCTGCTGTCCTGGCCACTTGCGCATTGTCGGCATCACCCATTGCGGTGTTGGCTGCCCAGACGCCTATTCACTTCGCCGACCTGAACTGGGAAAGCGGCAGCCTGATTACCGATATCCTGCGGATCATCGTCGAGAAGGGCTACGGCCTGCCAACCGATACCTTGCCCGGCACCACCATCACCCTGGAAACCGCCCTGGCCAACAATGACATTCAGGTCATTGGCGAAGAGTGGGCAGGTCGTAGTCCGGTGTGGGTCAAGGCCGAGGCCGAGGGCAAGGTCGTGAGCCTGGGCGATACGGTCAAGGGCGCCACCGAGGGCTGGTGGGTGCCGGAGTATGTGATCAAGGGCGACCCGGCCAAGGGTATCAAGCCGATGGCGCCGGATTTGCGCAGTGTCAGCGACCTGCCCAAATACAAAGACGTGTTCAAGGATCCGGAAGCCCCGAGCAAGGGACGGTTCCTCAACAGCCCCATCGGCTGGACCTCGGAAGTGGTCAACAAGCAGAAGCTCAAGGCCTATGGGCTGGACGACAGCTATGTGAACTTCCGCAGCGGTTCGGGGGCGGCACTGGATGCGGAAATCAGCTCGTCGATTCGCCGCGGCAAGCCGGTGCTGTTTTATTACTGGTCACCCACGCCGCTGCTCGGTCGCTTCAAGCTGATCCAGCTGGAGGAGCCGCCATTCGACGCCCAAGCCTGGAAAACCCTGACTGACGCCGACAACCCGAATCCGCAGCCCACCCGTTCGTTGCCCTCAAAGCTTTCCATTGGCGTGTCCACGCCATTCCAGAAGCAGTACCCACAGATAGCCGATTTCTTCGCCAAGGTCGATTTCCCCATCGATCCGCTAAACAAGGCCTTGGCCGTCATGAGCGAAAAACACACCCCACCGCGCCAGGCGGCCGAAGACTTCATGAAGAAGCATCCGGACGTGTGGAAAGCCTGGTTGCCCAAGGATGTGGCGGACAAGGTGTCTGCCGAGCTCAAATAATGCGGTGAGTCTGAAACCGAATTCGCGAGCAGGTCGACGATTCAACCTGCTCGCGAAGCTGTTAACACTTCCCAGTCACCATCACGTTTGTCAGCTGGGTTCCCAGCGGTCATGCACGAATAAAAAAGCCAACTAGGATGATTTGACCAAATCTCTTTCAGGGATCTTTGATCATGACCTTTGCGTTGGCTCAATGGCTGGTGACGATGTTTGCAGTGATCAGTTTGGTACACGTTTATTGGGGGCTGGGCGGCGAGTGGGCGACGGTCGCCGCTGTACCCCAGGTGCCGGTGGAGGGCAGCAGACGCCTGCAACCGGCCTTCAAGCCGCGAGGCTGGATCACCCTGCTGGTGGCCGCCGCCCTGCTGATGATCGCGCTGATGGTGTGTTTGCGAGTCGGCTGGTGGGTACCGGTGATCAAGCATTGGTCGCTGCAATGGCTGATCAGTGCCATTGCGATTCTGCTGTTTGCCCGAGCCATCGGCGATTCGGAGCTGGTGGGTTTTTTCAAGCTGGTGAAGGACTCCAGGTTTGCCTGGTGGGATACCTGGGTCTATTCGCCGTTGTGTGTGGTGTTGGGGGCAGGGCTGTTGGCGGTTGCGTGGGTCTGAAAAAGATCGCAGCCTGCGGCAGCTCCTACATGGGATTTACTTACTCCCTGTAGGAGCTGCCGCAGGCTGCGATCTTTTGATTTTGTGTTTAAACACCGCTTTCCGTACGCCGGCTGCTGACCTCTGCCGGTACATCATCCCCCGCCATGCGCTTACGAAATAGTGCCGCCCTGGCCAACAGCAACGTAGTCACCGGCACGGTAATCGCCAGCAAAATCGGAATCAGCCAGGCATGCAGCACCGGCGCGGACTTGAGTGCCGAAAAGTAAATGATCGACGCCAGTGCCACGCACCAGGCGCCCAGTGTCGAAGCCAGAGCTGGTGGGTGCATGCGCTGGAAGTAATCCTTCATTCGCACCAGGCCGACAGCGCCGATCAGCGCAAACAGACTGCTGAGCACCAGCAGGATGGCCACCGGAATTTCCACCCACAGGGACAGTTCTGCATTCATTCGATCACCTCGCCGCGCAGCAGGAATTTCGCCAGGGCAAATGAGCCGACGAAGCCGAAGAGCGCAATCAGCAGCGCTGCTTCAAAGTACGTATCACTGGCATAACGAATGCCCAGGGTCAGCATCATCAGCATCGCGACGATGTACAGGTAGTCCAGCGCCAAAACCCGGTCCTGGGCCGAAGGGCCTCTGAACAGGCGGATCAGGGTCAGGACCATCGCCACGGAAAACAGGAACAGACTGAACAGGATCGCGTTCGACAGCAGGGCGCTCATTCGAAGATCTCCATCAATGGGCGCTCGTAGGTCGCCTTGAAGTGTTCAATGAACAGCGCTTCGTCATCCAGGTCGAAGACGTGCAGCAACAAAATGCTGCGATCCAGCGCCAGTTCCGACCAGACCGTGCCCGGCACCACGGTGCAGATCATGGACAACGTTGCCAGGCCGTTGGCATCTCGCAGGTCCAGTGGCACCTTGACGAAACGTGAGCGGGGTGGGCGCCGACCGGCGTTCAGTACGCCCCAGGCCACGGCGAGGTTGGAGGCCAGTACATCACGACCGACCACCAGGAACAGGCTCAGGATTACACCGGGCCGGCGGATGCGGATCGACTGCGGCCGCAGCTTGCGCATCATCAACGGTGCACAAAAACCCAGCGCCGCGCCCAGCAGCAGATTGCCGGGGCTCATCGACAGGTTCAGTACCAGCCACAACAACCACAGGGCCAGCGACAGCCACGGCGCAGGAAACAAGCGCTTCATGGTTGCACCTCCAGCAGGGCGGCCCTGGCTTCGGGGCTCGGCACCGCCCGCGTGCCGAGCACGGCCATCACGTATTGCTGCGGATTGTTCAGGGCGTTGGCGGCGGCCTGGGTGTAGCGCAGCAGCGGTTCGGCCTGGAACGTCAGCGCAATGCTCAGCCCCAGCAGCGCGAAAATCGGCACGCACTCCAGGCGTCGCAGCACTGGTGATGGCCGTTCTGCCGGCGTCCAGAAACGCTGGACGCCCAAGCGCGAGAAAGCCACCAGCGATGCCAGCCCGGAAAGAATCAGCAACGCCAGCAAGCCCCACGCCTGCGTTGAAATCGGCGCTTCGCTGCCATTACCCAAGCCCATCGGGTTGAGCAGGGCACTGAGCAGACTCAGTTTGCCAATGAAGCCGGACAAGGGCGGCATGCCGATGATCAACAAGGCACAGGCGATGAAACTCAAGCCCAGGAACGCCATGGTCCAGGGAATCACTTGGCCGACCAGGGCTTTGCGGTCGTCATCGAGGTTGATGCCCTTGGCTGGATGCAGCGACTCCAGCGGCCGTGGCAGCATCTCGTTTTCATCCTCCAGCGGAATTTCGTTGGCCGAGCGAGACCGTTCGATCAATTCGGCCAGCAGGAACAGCGCACTCAAGGCCAGGGTCGAGCTGACCAGGTAAAACAGTGCTGCGCCGATCAGGTTCGGTTGGGCGAAACCGATGGCCGACAACAGAATCCCCGCCGACACCAGAATGCTCAGACTGGCCATGCGTTCCAGGCGTTGCGCGGCAAGGATCGCCACCGCAGCGCAGACGATGGTCGCCATGCCGCCGTAAATCAGCCAATCGCCGCCGAAGTACGCCGACGCCCCGGCCTGGCCGGAGAACAGCAAGGTCCACAGACGTAGCAAGGTGTAGATGCCGACCTTGGTCATGATCGCGAACATCGCTGCAACTGGCGCGCTCGCCGAGGAATACGCCGGCACCAGCCAGAAGTTCAGCGGCCACATCCCGGCCTTGGCCAGGAAGGCCACCGCCAGAATCCCCGCGCCCGCGTGCAGCAGGCCGCGATCAGCTTCCGGGACCAATGGGATTTTCAGCGCCAGGTCGGCCATGTTCAGGGTCCCGGTGACCCCGTAGATCAGCGCCGCGCCGATCAGGAACAGGGTCGAGGCCAGCAGGTTGATTGAGATGTAATGCAGCCCCGACGACACTCGCGCCCGGCCGGAGCCGTGCAGCATCAGGCCGTAGGAGGCAGCCAGCAGCACTTCGAAAAACACGAACAGATTGAACAGGTCGGCGGTCAGGAATGCGCCGTACAGGCCCATCAACTGAATCTGGAACAGCGCATGGAAGCTGGAGCCGGCCTTGTCCCAGCGGGCCATGGCGAACAGCAGGGCGCTGACGCCGATGATCCCGGTCAGTACCAGCATCAGCGCCGACAGACGATCGACCACCAGCACCAGGCCGAACGGCACCTGCCAGTTGCCGGGCAGGTACACGCCGATGGAACCGGGCACACCGGTGGTTTGCGTCCACTGCAACAGCAACAACGAGATGCCCAGCCCCAGCAGGCTGGAGAACAGGTTGATCCTGGCTTTGAGCGGGCGGTGTTTTTCACCGAGCATCAGCATGATGGCCGCGGTCAGCAACGGCAGGAGAATCGGCGCGGCGATCAGGTGCGTCATCGCATTCATTCTTTAGGCTCCCGGCCATCCACGTGGTCGGTGCCGGTCAGGCCCCGGGAGGCCAGCAAGACCACCAGGAACAGCGCGGTCATGGCGAAGCTGATGACGATCGCGGTCAGTACCAGCGCCTGGGGCAGCGGATCGGTGTAGTGCAGCAAGTCCTGCGGCACACCGTCCTTGATGATCGGTTCCTTGCCGATGAACAGGCTGCCCATGCTGAAGATGAACAGGTTGACGCCATAGGACAGCAGGCACAGGCCCATGACCACCTGGAATGTCCGTGGGCGCAGGATCAGCCAGACGCCGGACGCGGCCAGAACGCCGATGGCGATTGCGATGACTTCTTCCATCAGACGGCCTCCTTCATGGCGACGGGTTTGGGCTGGGCCGCGGTTTTGTGGCCCCGGACCGATTGGTGGGCGAGGGCGGTGAGGATCAGCAGTGTCGAGCCAACCACTACCGAATACACGCCAACGTCGAAGAACAGCGCGCTGGCGATGTGAATATCGCCCAGCAACGGCAGGTCCAGGTGCCAGGTATGCGTCGTCAAAAACGGATAGCCCACCACCATCGCGCCAAGGCCAGTGACCGTGGCAAACACCAGGCCGACGCTCATCCAGCGCAAGGGCCGCAGGCTCATCTGCGCTTCGACCCACTGGGTGCCCGCCACCATGTATTGCAGGATGAACGCCACCGACATCACCAGCCCGGCGACGAAGCCGCCACCCGGTTGATTGTGCCCACGCATAAACAGGTAGAAAGACACCACCAGCGCAATCGGCAACAGCAGGCGCACCAGCGCCGCCGGGACCATCATGAAGCCCAGTGCGGTGTCACTGGCCAGACGCGGGTTGACCAGATCGGTGACCACGTCGGGCGCCAGCAAACGCTGCTGGGCCGGTAACTGCAGGCTTTCTTTCGGTGGGCGGAAGCGGCGCAGCAGGGCGAATACGGTCAGGGCCACCGCCACCAACACGGTGATTTCGCCGAGGGTATCGAAGCCGCGGAAGTCCACCAGCATCACGTTGACCACGTTGCTGCCACCGCCTTCAGGCAGGGCACGACTCAAGTAGAACGACGAAATGTCGTTGGGCGTCTGGCGCGTCAACATCGCGTAGGACAGCAACGCCATGCCGCCGCCGACGACGGTCGACAACAGCAAGTCGCGGATACGACGGATGCGCGCCTTGCGCAGGCTGCTTGGCAATGGCGACACTTCTTCGATCCGCCGTGGCAACCAGCGCAGGCCCAGCAGGATCAGCACGGTGGTCACTACTTCAACCACCAGTTGCGTCAGGGCCAGGTCCGGTGCCGAGAACCAGACGAAAGTCACGCAGGTCATCAGGCCGCAAACGCTGACCATGGTCAGGGCCGCGAGACGGTGATACTTGGCCTGATAGGCCGCGCCCAGGGCACAGACAATCGCCAGCAACCACAGGATGACGAACACGATCGATCCCGGGATTTTCGGTCGATCACCCCAGTGCAGGCTGCTGTGCAGCATCGGGATAAGCCCGGCCAGCACGGCGGCGAGCACCATCAGGAAGAGTTGGGTTTGCAGGCGATTGGTGCTGATCCGTCGCTGAAGGCGACGGGCCAGGCGCATCTTGATCACCAGGCCGAGCTCGAACAGGCGCTTGCCGTTGAATCGACCCACAAGCGGTGGATGGCTGAAGCGACCGCGCTTGAGCTGGTTGCGCAGCAGCAGATAGAGCACCACACCGCAAGACATGGCAATCAGGCTCATGATCATCGGTGCGTTCAAACCGTGCCAGATAGCCAGGCTGTATTCCGGCAGCACGCCACCGACCACCGGTTGCGCGGCAGCAGCGAGTAATGGGCCGACCACTTGAGCCGGAAAAATCCCGACCACCAGGCAAGTGAATACCAGCAGCTCCACTGGCGCCCGCATCCAGCGCGGTGGTTCGTGGGGCGTGTGGGGCAGGTCGGTGGCGGGTGGGCCGAAGAACACGTCGACGGTAAAGCGCAAGGAATAGGCGACGCTGAAGGTCCCGGCGATGGTTGCGACGATGGGCAATGTGGCTTCGACCCAGGCCGTGGCGTTGATGAACACGGTTTCGGCGAAGAACATCTCTTTGGACAGGAAGCCGTTGAGCAGCGGCACGCCGGCCATGGAGGCGCTGGCGACCATGGCCAGGGTGGCGGTGAACGGGATCAGCTTGATCAGGCCGCTGAGCTTGCGGATGTCACGGGTGCCGCTTTCGTGATCGATGATCCCGGCGGCCATGAACAGCGAGGCCTTGAACGTGGCGTGGTTGAGGATGTGGAACACCGCGGCCACGGCGGCCAGCGGGCTGTTCAGGCCCAGCAGCAGCGTGATCAGGCCCAAATGGCTGATGGTTGAGTAGGCCAGCAGGCCCTTGAGATCGTTCTGGAACATCGCGCAATAGGCGCCAAGCAACAAGGTGCACGCCCCGGCGCCGCTGACGATGTAGAACCATTCCTCGCTGCCCGAGAGCGATGGCCAGAGTCGTGCGAGCAGGAAAACCCCGGCCTTGACCATGGTTGCCGAGTGCAGATAGGCCGAGACCGGTGTCGGTGCGGCCATGGCATGGGGTAGCCAGAAGTGGAAGGGGAATTGCGCGCTTTTGCTGAGTGCGCCAATCAGGATCAGGGGCAGCAGGATGGGGTAGAGGGCATGTGCGCGAATCATCTCGCCGGCGGCCAGGACCTTGTCCAGGTCATAGCTGCCGACCACATGGCCAAGCAGCATGACCCCCGCCAACAGGCACAAACCGCCAGCGCCGGTGACCATCAACGCCATGTACGCACCGCGTCGTGCGTCGGCACGGTGATGCCAGTAGCCGATCAACAGGAACGAGAAAAGGCTGGTCAACTCCCAGAAAAACACCATCTGGATCAGGTTGCCGGAGATGACCAGCCCAAGCATGGCGCCCATGAACGCCAGGAAAAACGCAAAGAATCGCGGTACCGGATCGTCCGGCGACATGTAGTAACGGGCGTACAGCGAAACCAGCGTGCCGATGCCCAATACCAGCATCGAGAACAACCAGGCGAAGCCGTCCATGCGCAGGACAAAGTTCAGCCCCAGGCTTGGAAGCCAGAAGAATTCTTCGCGGATCACGCCGCCATGGGCGATTTGCGGGTACAGGAGGGCGACCTGGACGGTGCCGATCAGGGCGACCAGGCCAGCCAGCAGCGATTCGGTATTACGCGCGTTGTGCGGCAGCACCGCTGCCAGACAGCTGCCTATGAAAGGCAGAAGCAGTAGAACTATCAGGGACATAGGCTTCTAATCTGCGGAAGTTTGTGAAGCATCATACGTGCCAGCTTCCCGATCACCAAACGCCAAGGTGTCGCAGAATCCTACAAGGTAGACGGAATAGGGCTACTTCGCAGTCCTACAACCCACAGAACAAAAAATCGCAGCCTGTGTACGCATTCCAGTGTAGGAGCTGCCGCAGGCTGCGATCTTTTGATCTTGCTATTTAATTGCCGCGTTCACTTTCCAGCGATTCCTCAACTTCGGCAACCGCCTTACCCTTGGTCTTCAATTCACTGACAATCACCGCCGCCACAATCAACCCTGCACCCAGCAGCGCAATGGCCGGCAAGCGTTCCCCAGCTATCCGCCCGACAATCCCGGCCCAGACCGGCTCGCCGGCATAAATCAATGTCGCGCGGGTCGGCGAAACACTCTTCTGCGCCCAGTTCATCGCCACTTGAATCGCCGCACTTGCCGCGCCCAACCCAAGCGCGCTGCACAGCAGCAACCAGGAGAAATCAGGAATAACCTCGTTGGTCGGCACCACCATCAGGAACGACAGCACCGACGTCACCGCCAGTTGCACCACCGTCACCCGTTTAACGTCGACTAGACCCGCAAAGTTGCTGATCAAAATGATCTCCGCGGCAATGGCAATGGCGCTGATCAATGTGGCGATTTCGCCGGGGCTGAAATTGAGTTCGGCGCCGGAAGGCCCCGACAGCAACATCAACCCGGTAAAGGCCAGCATGATGCCGATGCTCGGCATCAGCCCCGGACGACGGCCCAGCACCAGCCATTGCAGCAATGGCACGAAAGGTACGTACAACGCAGTGATAAACGCTGACTGGCTGCTGGGAATGCTTTGCAGGCCGACCGTCTGAAGACCGTAACCGAGCATGATCGCCACGCCGATAAAGGCGCCGGCCTTGAGTTCGAACAGGGTCAGGTCCCGCAGCGTGCGCCAGGAAAACAGGGCAACAAGGCTTGCGGCGGCCGCAAAGCGCAGGCCGACGAAGAACATCGGGCCGCTGACGGTCATCGCATGCTGGACCAGCAAAAAGGTCCCGCCCCACACCATGGTGATCAACACCAGTACGCATTCGGCCTTGCTCAGCCGGAGGAAACGGGAGGAAGCCTGGGAGGTATGAACCGACGTCATGATCTTGCGCGCTACCTGAGGGGGACGCACAATGCGCCGGAAAAGTTGGGCAGTATACTGCGCAACACCACCAAGTGAGCAATATAGTGCACAAAGATTCCACGCAACGGGCTTCGGTCCTCCAGCACGTCAGCCAGAACGTTCGGCGCCTGCGCCATGCCGCTGACATGAGCCAGACCGCTTTGGCCGAGTTGTCCGGGGTTAGCCGACGGATGCTGGTCGCCATCGAGGCCGGGGAAAAGAACGTCAGCCTGACCACCCTGGATCGCGTGGCCGAGGCGTTGAACGTAGCGTTCAGTGACCTGATCCAGGCGCCTGAGGCCCGCGACCCCAGCCGCATCAACGAACTGGCCTGGGCCGGGACGATTCCCGGCAGCAAGGCTGTTTTGCTGGCCAAGGCCAACGCCACCCGTGAAGTCGAACTCTGGGAATGGCGCCTGGAACCGGGCGAGCACTACCCATCGGAGCCGGATGCCGATGGCTGGAGTGAACAGTTCTATGTGTTCGAAGGTTGCCTGACCTTGATGGTCGGCGATGTACCGCACAGGATCGCTGCCGGCGAGTTCTTCATGTTCGCCAGCAACCAACCGCACTCCTATCGCAATGAGGGGCCGGTGGCGGTGCGCTTTGTGCGCAATGTGGTGATCTGAACTGTTGGATGTCCAACAGCGGATAAACACTTTGCTGATTCAAGGCTGTAAGCAATTCTTCGAAATTTAGTTAAATCATTGAAAAATAACGAATTTAACTTCAGGCACGACTTCTGCAAAGCTTGAGAATTCTCTTCTATAAGCTTTCGGAGCACCGCTTGATGGCCCGTGAAATTCGTCTCAATGCTTTTGACATGAACTGCGTCGGCCATCAGTCGCCGGGTTTGTGGGCGCATCCACGGGATCGCTCGTGGCAATACAAGGACCTGGAATACTGGACGGACCTAGCGAAAATCCTCGAGCGGGGCAAGTTCGACGGCTTGTTCATTGCCGATGTACTGGGCATCTACGACGTCTATAACGGCAACGGTGATGCAGCGATTCGTCAGGCAGCACAGGTGCCGGTCAATGATCCACTGCAACTGATCCCGCCAATGGCACTGGTCACCGAACATTTGGGCTTTGGCCTGACCGCCTCCCTGTCATTCGAGCATCCGTATCCGTTCGCCCGACGCCTGTCGACCCTCGACCACCTGACCAAGGGTCGCGCCGGTTGGAACATTGTCACGTCATACCTGGAGAGTGGCGCGAAGAACCTTGGGCAAACAGCGCAGACCGAACACGACGCTCGCTACGATTTTGCCGAAGAGTACCTGCAAGTTTGCTACAAGCTGTGGGAAGGCAGCTGGGAAGAGGGCGCCATCCTGCGTGACCGCGAGCGCCGGGTGTTCAGTGACCCGAGCAAAATCCACGAGATCCAGCATGTCGGCAAACACTTCCAGGTGCCGGGCATTCACCTTTGCGAGCCTTCGCCGCAGCGCACGCCGGTGCTGTATCAGGCGGGCGCATCGAGTCGCGGCAAGCAATTTGCGGCTGAGCATGCCGAATGCGTATTTGTTGCCGCGCCATCGAAAGTGCTGCTGAAGAAAACCGTGGCCGATATCCGTCGGCGTGCCGCCGAAGCCGGACGCGATCCGTCGAAGATCCTGATCTTCAACCTGCAAACGGTGATCCTCGGCGAGACCGATGCCAAGGCGAAGGCCAAGTTCGAGGAATACAAAACCTGGGTCAGCTATGAAGGCGCCATGGCGTTGATATCCGGATGGACCGGGATCGATTTCAGCCGCTTCAAACCCGATGAACCCCTCAAGCATGTGCACACCAATGCCATTCAATCGGCGGTGGAGGCGTTTTCCACGGCTGACCCGAACAAGGTCTGGACACCCAATGAACTGGCCGACTGGGTCGGTATCGGCGGCTTTGGCCCGTTGTTTGTGGGTAGCCCGGAAACGGTTGCCGACCTGCTGCAGGAATGGGTTGAGGAGACCGATGTGGACGGCTTCAACCTGGCTTATGCGCTGACCCACGAAACCTTTATCGATGCCGTGGAGTTGCTGGTGCCGGAGTTGCAAAAGCGTGGGGTGTACAAGACCGAGTATGCGCCTGGCACCTTGCGCGAGAAGTTGTTTGGCGAAGGGCCGAGGTTGCCGGTGAGCCATCCGGGCAGCGGTTATCGCGACCTGGCGGCTTTGCGGCAACAGGACAGAAAAGTGGTGTCCGCGTAGGCGCCTTCGCGGGCAAGCCTCGCTCCCACAGGTTTTGGTGGTGCTCGCAGATGCTGCGACCGACACGAAACCCTGTGGGAGCAAGGCTTGCCCGCGAAAGGGCCGGCACCGCCAACATCAATGTCGCCTGCCAGTACGCCTTCGCGGGCAAGCCTTGCTCCTACAGGTTTTGGTGGTGCTCACAGATGCTGCGACCGACACGAAACCCTGTGGGAGCGGGCTTGCCCGCGAAAGGGCCGGCACGGTCAACATCAATGTCGCCTGCCATGCAGAGCTAATGGCGCTTGCTACTTTGGTATTGCTGGGCGAATTTTCATGGGTTAGGCGCCTATTATCGTCCTGGCGGCACGGGACGAATTGCATGACCTCCATTTGGGATCAGTGAGAACGGCATGAGTGAAATTCAACATGGACAGGCGACTGACGCCATCCGTCACGCGGACATCCTGATCATCGGCGGAGGGCTCAGCGGCACGATGCTGGCGGCGCAACTGCTGCGCCTGCCGGGCCAACGGCATGTGCTGGTGATCGAACCTCGCGCTGAGCTGGGGCGGGGCGAAGCGTATAGTGCTGTGGAACTGGGTCACACGCTCAACGGCAACGCGGCGCGGATGAGCGTTGACCCCGACAACGCCGATGACTTGACGCAGTGGCTCAGCGAACACATTGCCGCAGGCGGCTGGCCGGAATCGGATGAGCAGCATGTGCCGATCAGCGAACTGTTCCCGCCTCGGGGAATGTTCGGTCTGTACGTGCAGCAACGCCTGGCCGAAGCCCAGGCCGTCGGCGCGTTGAACGGTTCTACGGTCGAACACGTCCGGGCGGAGGTCGTGGATCTGCAAGCCAATGTGCAATCGGTGCAATTGACCTTAAGCGACGGCCAGCGTTTACAGGGCGCATTTGCCGTGCTGGCGACCGGGATGTTTCCCGCCGCGCGCACACCGCAGACCGAATCCAGCGGCTTGAACGCAGCGGCACTTGATCCATGGGACGTGGCGGCCATGAAGCAGCTGGATCCGCACTCGACGGTGCTGATCATCGGTTCGGGCCTGACCATGGTCGATGCCGTGGTGTCGCTGGAACAGGCCGGGCATCGCGGGCCTATCGAAGTGTTTTCCCGGCACGGTTTGCTGCCCCATGTACGGCGCCAACCACCGGCCTGGCCGGACTTTCTCGCCGAGGATCTCAACATTCGCACCCCTCGCCAGTTGGTGCGAGAACTGCGTCGGCATTGCCGCGAGGCGATCGCCCAGGGCATCGACTGGCAGGCGCCGCTCGACACGGTGCGTGCGCACATCGGCCGCTTGTGGAACCAGGCCACCGATGTGCAGCGCCGCCAGTTTGTGCGCCACGTCCGGCCATGGTGGGAAAGCCATCACCATCGCTCGCCACCCCTGAGCGCCGAACTGGTGGAACGCTTGCATGGGGAAGGGCGGTTGCGGATTCAGGCCGCGTCGTTCAAGGGGCTTGAGCCTTCGGTGAACGCACAAGTCAGTATCCGCATTCGACGCCGGTGTGAGGAGCAAACCACTGTTGTCAGTGGCGCGGCGCTGATCAACTCAAGCGGTATCGAATACGACTGGCGCCGGGTGGCAAGACCGCTGCCCCAGCAACTGCTGGCGCGCGGCCTGATACGACCGGGACCGTTGGCGCTGGGCATTGCCGCCGAGGTCGACGGTGCGGTGCTGGACGCCGAGGGACGGGCCGCAAGCCGTCTGTTTGCCATGGGCCCGCCATTGCGTGGGATGTGGTGGGAAAGTACGGCTGTGACCGATGTGGCCATTCAGGCCAAAACCTTGGCGGCACGGTTGGTGCGCTAAATAGCAGATCGCATCCCCTGTGTAGGAGCTGCCG
>NZ_JBOIBY010000222.1:0-3318 GCF_050739655.1 Pseudomonas sp.
CCGCAACCCAGGCAGCGGTGGGCCTGGTCGGCCGACTGCTGGGGTTTGAAGGGTTCGTAGATTTCCACGAACTCTTTCTTGCGTTGACGCAACAGTTTCTTCTTCGGATCCTTGCGCCCGACCTCGATGAACTGGAAGTCATTATTCAGACGTTCAGCCATTTTAAAACCTCATCAAACTCTTCAGGCGCATATCACTGCGGGTTGGCACGGGTGCTGGAAAGCAACGACTTCAGGTTGGCAGCCTTGGGCTTGACCAGCCAGAAACGACGCACGTAATCATCGAGGTTTTCAGCGAGCTCACGACCCCACTCGCTGTCGGTTTCCTCGACGTACTCGTTCAGCACGCGTTGCAGGTGGCTACGGTAGGCT
This sequence comes from Pseudomonas sp., assembly GCF_050739655.1. Lineage (GTDB taxonomy): Bacteria > Pseudomonadota > Gammaproteobacteria > Pseudomonadales > Pseudomonadaceae > Aquipseudomonas. The sequence continues at coordinate 372 of NZ_JBOIBY010000222.1, forward strand.
TCCATCGCCTCGCCGCTGATCCGTTGGATTTCCACCAGTTCGTGGTTGACCCGGTCAACGAAGCTGTTGTCCTGGTCGAGCACGTAGGCGAAACCACCGGTCATGCCAGAGCCGAAGTTGTAACCGGTCTTGCCCAACACGCAGACGAAACCACCGGTCATGTACTCACAGCAGTGATCGCCAGTGCCTTCCACGACGGTGTGGGCACCGGAGTTACGCACGGCGAAACGCTCACCCGCGGTGCCGGCGGCAAACAACTTGCCGCCCGTGGCGCCGTACAGGCAGGTGTTACCGATGATGGCACTGTCCTGAGTCTTGTAGATGCTGCCCTTCGGCGGAACGATCACCAGCTTGCCGCCAGTCATGCCCTTGCCGACGTAGTCGTTGGCGTCGCCTTCCAGGTACATGTTCAGACCGCCGGCGTTCCACACACCGAAGCTCTGCCCAGCAGTACCTTTGAAGCGGAAGGTGATAGGCGCATTGGCCATGCCCTGGTTGCCGTGCTTGCGTGCGATTTCACCGGAGATCCGCGCGCCGATGGAACGGTCGCAGTTGCAGATATCCAGGGCGAAGTCCGCGCCGCTCTTATCGTTGATGGCCGAGGTGGCCATGTCGACCATTTTCTCGGCGAGCAGGCCCTTGTCGAACGGTGGGTTGCGCTCCACGCCACAGAACTGAGGTTTGTCTGCCGGCACGTGATCGCTACCCAGCAACGGGGTCAGGTCCAGGTGATGCTGCTTGGCGGTCTGGCCTTCGATGATGTCCAGCAGATCGGTACGGCCGATCAGCTCTTCGAGGGAGCGAACGCCCAGCTTGGCCAGCCACTCACGGGTTTCTTCGGCGACGTAGGTGAAGAAGTTCACCACCATGTCGACGGTACCGATGTAGTGATCCTTGCGCAGCTTCTCGTTCTGAGTCGCAACGCCGGTGGCGCAGTTGTTCAGGTGGCAGATACGCAGGTATTTGCAACCCAGGGCAATCATTGGCGCGGTGCCGAAGCCGAAGCTTTCAGCGCCGAGGATCGCGGCCTTGATCACGTCGAGGCCGGTTTTCAGGCCACCGTCGGTCTGTACCTTGACCTTGCCGCGCAGGTCGTTGCCGCGCAGGGTCTGGTGGGTTTCGGCCAGGCCGAGCTCCCACGGGGCGCCCGCGTACTTGATCGAAGTCAGTGGCGATGCACCGGTACCACCGTCATAACCGGAGATGGTGATCAAGTCCGCGTAGGCCTTGGCCACACCGGCCGCGATGGTGCCGACGCCCGCTTCTGCCACCAGTTTCACCGAGACCAGCGCCTTCGGGTTGACTTGTTTCAGGTCAAAGATCAGCTGCGACAAGTCTTCAATCGAGTAGATGTCGTGGTGCGGCGGAGGCGAAATCAGGGTCACGCCCGGTACTGCGTAACGCAGCTTGGCGATCAGACCGTTGACCTTGCCGCCTGGCAGTTGACCGCCCTCGCCCGGCTTGGCGCCCTGGGCGACCTTGATCTGCAGCACTTCGGCATTGACCAGGTATTCCGGAGTCACACCGAAACGGCCGGTGGCGACTTGCTTGATCTTCGAGCTCTTGATGGTGCCGTAGCGCGCCGGGTCTTCACCGCCTTCACCGGAGTTGGAACGCGCACCCAGGCGGTTCATGGCTTCGGCCAGGGCTTCGTGAGCTTCCGGCGACAGGGCGCCCAGCGAGATACCAGCGGAGTCGAAGCGCTTGAGCACCGATTCCAGCGGCTCGACTTCGCTGATGTCCAGCGGCGTTTCGAGGGTCTTGACCTTGAGCAGGTCGCGGATCATCGACACCGGACGGTTGTCCACCAGCGAGGTGTATTCCTTGAACTTGGCGTAGTCGCCCTGCTGCACGGCGGCTTGCAGGGTGTTGACCACGTCCGGGTTGTAGGCGTGATATTCGCCACCGTGGACGAACTTCAGCAGGCCGCCTTGCTGGATCGGCTTGCGCGGGCTCCAGGCTTCGGTGGCCAAGGCCTTCTGCTCGGCTTCGATGTCGACGAAACGCGCACCCTTGATGCGGCTTGGCACGCCCTTGAAGCTTAGGTTGCAGACTTCCTCGGACAGACCGATCGCTTCGAACAGTTGTGCTCCGCGATAGGATGTGATGGTCGAGATACCCATCTTCGACAGGATCTTGAGCAGGCCTTTGGTGATGCCCTTACGGTAGTTCTTGAACACCTCATAGAGGTCGCCCAGCACTTCACCGGTACGGATCAGGTCGCCCAGCACTTCGTAGGCCAGGAACGGATAAACGGCAGAGGCGCCGAAACCGACCAGCACGGCAAAGTGATGCGGATCGCGAGCGGTCGCGGTTTCCACCAGGATGTTGGAGTCGCAACGCAGGCCTTTTTCGGTCAGGCGGTGGTGTACCGCGCCGGTCGCCAGGGAAGCGTGGATCGGCAACTTGCCCGGGGCAATGTGACGGTCACTCAGCACGACCTGGGTACGACCGGAGCGCACGGCTTCTTCAGCCTGATCGGCAACGTTGCGGATGGCCGCTTCGAGACCGACGCTTTCGTCGTAGTTGAGGTCGATGATCGCCCGCTCGAAACCCGGACGGTCGAGGTTCATCAGCGAGCGCCACTTGGCCGGGGAAATGATCGGCGAGCTGAGGATCACGCGCGATGCGTGTTCCGGCGACTCCTGGAAGATGTTGCGCTCGGCACCGAGGCAGATCTCCAGCGACATGACGATGGCTTCACGCAGCGGGTCGATCGGCGGGTTGGTAACCTGCGCGAACTGCTGGCGGAAATAGTCGTACGGCGTGCGCACGCGCTGGGACAGCACGGCCATCGGCGTATCGTCGCCCATGGAGCCAACGGCTTCGTAGCCTTGCTCGCCGAGCGGACGCAGCACCTGGTCGCGCTCTTCGAACGTGACCTGGTACATCTTCATGTATTGCTTGAGCTGATCGACGTCGTAGAACGCCGAACCGTGGTCGTTGT
>NZ_JBOIBY010000223.1:0-22977 GCF_050739655.1 Pseudomonas sp.
TGGTGCCCAGAGACGGAATCGAACCGCCGACACGGGGATTTTCAATCCCCTGCTCTACCGACTGAGCTATCTGGGCAACGGGGCGCATTAAACGGGTTTTTCAGGGGGTCGTCAAGCAAGTTTTCAAAAAAAATTTAATTATTACCGTCGCTTACGTTCCGCCCCCCGCAAAAGCAGGTTATTCGGACGGCGGCACGTAGCCTTCGGCCTTGGCGTATTCCTCGCCGGAGAAGTACTTGTCCATCTCGCCCTGAAGATATTTGCGATCTTCGGCGTTCATCATGTTCAAGCGCTTTTCGTTGATCAGCAGGGTCTGGTGTTTTTGCCAGTCGGCCCAGGCCTTGGCCGAGACGTGATCAAAAATGTCCTGGCCTTTGGCGCCTGGGAACGGCGCGCGTTCCAGGCCTGGCAATTCTTCTTTGTACTTGCGGCACATGATGGTGCGGGTCATGAGGATTCTCCTGCGTTCAATACGGCGGCCGCGCGTTCAAGCAAGGTCTTTACCGGGGCGGCGAGGCCCAGGCGCGGCGGGGTGGCGAGGTTATACCAGAGCCAGTCGGCCTCGGCCACGTGATGGCCGGCTTCCTGGACCTGGACCAGCCAGGGTTCGATGGACAATTGAAAATGGCTAAAGGTGTGCACCAGGCTGGGTAGCGATTGTTGAGCGCCCAGCTCCAGTGAGTGCTGCGAGGCCAGGTGTTGCAGATCGTCGAGGTCATCGAGTTCCGGCAGGCTCCAGAGGCCGCCCCACAGGCCAGTGGAAGGGCGACGGTAAAGCAGGATTGCGCCTTCAGCGTTGGCGAGCATCGGCATCAGCGTGCGCTTCTGTGGAATGGCTTTACGCGGCTTGGGAATCGGGTAGCGCGTTTCCAGGCCAAGCATGTGCGCTTCACAGCCTTTTTCCAGCGGGCAGAGCAAGCAGCTGGGTTTGCTGCGAGTACAGAGCGTGGCGCCCAGGTCCATCATCGCCTGGGTGTAGGCATTGACTCGATCATGGGGCGTAAAACGTTCAGCGTTCGCCCAGAGCTGCTTGGCGACCTTCGGCTCGCCGGGGTAGCCCTCTTGCGCGGTGAAGCGCGCAAGCACGCGTTTGACGTTGCCGTCGAGGATCGGCGCGCGCAGGCCCATGCTGATGCTGGCGATAGCGCCGGCGGTCGACAGGCCGATGCCGGGCAGGTCGGTGAGTTTTTCCACATCCCGGGGAAATTCGCCGCCGTACTGCTCGACGACGATCTTCGCGGTCTTTTGCAGATTGCGCGCACGGGTGTAGTAACCCAAGCCGGTCCACAGGTGCAGCACTTCGTCTTCCGGCGCAGCGGCCAGGGCTTCGACCGTCGGCAGCGAAGCCATGAAACGGTCGAAGTAATTAAGCACAGTGCTGACCTGGGTCTGCTGCAACATGATTTCCGAGACCCACACCCGATACGGGTTGATGTCCTGTTGCCAGGGCAAATCGTGACGGCCGTGGCGGTCGAACCAGTCGAGTACCGCCGTTGAAAACTGCTCGGCTCTCATCGCTTGAACAGCCCCTTGAGCGCGTCTTTGAGTTCCGGACTGACCTTGTCACCCAGCTTCTCATCGATCTTTTCGCTGATCCGCTCACCCGCCAGTTTGCTCGCGACCTGACCCATGCGTTCGTTATCCAGGCGGCAAGCCTTGGCGCCCAGCTCCAGCGGGCCACGGCAGCGTAGTGGCCATTGGATGCCGACGAATTTCTCACCGACCTGGCAGGCAGGGTCCGGCATGTCGCTCTTGTCGCCTTCGACGATGATGCCGACGCGGTAGTCCATGCCCAGCACCCGCAGGTCGACATCACCATCACCATTGACGGTCATGCTCGGGATGCGCACTTTCAGGTCCGGATTGCTGGCCACGCCGTTACGCAAGTTCAGGGTGCCCTTGAGTTCCTGGAATGGCGTGTCCTTGCCCCGTGGCTCGCCACTGAGGGTTTTGCGGTTGAGGGTGGCGATGCCTTTGCACAGCTGTTGTTCGAGGTTGGCATTGAGCAGCACGCCATTGTTGATGGCGAAACTGGCATTGCCGTTCAGGGTTTCGATCAACGCTTTCTGACTGTTGCCGCTACTGGTCAGGGTGCTGTTGAGTGTGACGAGGCCTTTGACCGGTGGATTTTTACCCTGGCTTTCGAGGATTTTTTCGACGGGGACCTGGCTGATTTGCGTCTGCATGTTCAGTACCGGTGTCTGTTGGCGCACGTCGAGAGTGCCCTTGGCTTCGAAGTTGCCTTCGTACAGGTCGCCACGCAGGCTCGCCAGCGTCAGCAAGCCACCTTGGCCATTGGCCTTGAGAACCGCGTTGTGGATCGGCAGCTTTTCCAGGGTCAACTGGCCGAAGGTCAGGTCGACGTCCACATCCAGTTTGGCAAGGCGCTCCACCGGCAACAGTCGCTCGTTGCTCCAGGCCTCTTTGGTCGGAGATGGCGGCAGCGGCGTGCTGCCGGCGCCTGCCATGGCATCGGCTTCGGTGCTGGCCACTTCAGCCTGACGTACTTGCTTGGTGCTGTTGGCCTCGGCCGACTTCGGCGGCAGGTAACGATCAACGTTGAAGGTGTCCGCCTTGAGCGTTGCACGCAGTGATTGCCTGTCGAAGTCTTCGACGGCAATGCGGCCGCTGAACGTGCTGTCATCGACTTTCAGGTTGATGTCGTCCAGCGTGAGACTGGAAGGCGTGCCGGCGAGGCGGGTGGCCAGTTCGACTTTGCTCAGGCTGCCTTCGGCCATGGCCGGGAGTTTCTGGCCGATGCTGTCGACGAATTTCGCTAGGTCGAATTGGGCAATCGACAGGCCGCCGCTGACCTGCGGGGCTTTGTCGAGGTCGTTGACCTTCAGTTCACCCAAGGCGCGCAGCTGGTTGGCGGAAATCTTGATGCCGGTCCACTCGGCGACGTTGGCTGCCTTGTCCAGCAACAACTGGCCTTGGGCCGCGAACGTCATGGTTTTGCCTTGCAGCGGATCGCCGGCGACTTCGCCGGACAATTTCATGTCTTCAAGTTTGTAGCGCTGCAACGCGCGCTCGAAACGCAGTTCGCCCTTGAGTTCGGTGCGCACCCGCAGGACCGGCTGGTTGGTGCCCAGGAACGCGGTGAGCTTGACCGGAATGTTGGTGGAGTCATGGACTGGGCCGGTGCTCAACTGAATGCTTTCGGCGCTGAATTGCTTGCCGGTTTTTTCGTCGTTGTACTCAACGCGAGCGTTGTTAACGGTCAGGCTGTCGATGTCCAGGCGAATGGGCTGGGACGGTTTTTCCGCCTGGGCGGTGGTTTGCGGTTCAGCCTGGTTGGTGGTTGCGTCGGGCGTCTGCGGGGACGCTGGCTTGGGCACCTTGCCAATGTCTTCCCAGTTGCCGTGGCCATCCTTGTCGCGGTTAAGGCGCAGGTTCAGGCCTTCGACACGCACATCGCTCATCTGCACTTCACGACGCAGCAGCGGCAGCACACGGACCGACAGGCCGAGCATCTGCAGGTCGGCGAACGGCTCGGTGGGTTTGGCCAGGGTCGCGACACCGGCGTCGTGCAATTCCAGGCCCAGCCACGGGAACAGGCTCCAGCCGATATCGCCATTGAGCGTCAGTTCGATGTGGGCCTTGTCGCGGGCAATCTGGCGAATCTCGTCTTTGTAGTCGTTGGGATCGAAGAGGTGGGTCAGGGCGAAGCCCAGCGCCACAATGATCAGCAACAGCCCGAGAAGTACCAGACCCAGGATTTTGCCGAACGCTTTCATGGGCGAGTCCTTGTAGTTAGTCGAATTCGAAATTTAGCCGGGGAGTATAGCGCTCCGAACGAGACGACCGGTCAGCGATCACTCGGACAGGACATCCAGCGGCACATCAACCGGCCTGCGGCAGCTCACACAGGGAGCATGTGCGCCAATAGTGGTACGAGAACAGACAACGTTGCAAAACGTGATGTCAGTTTGGTTTTTCTGTCACGTGCAAATGGTAACCTTCGCCCGTTCGTCGGTCCTTCTGCGACCTGAGGTCGCGTCAAAATGGTGCTTAACCCCGAAAAAACAGTCATGCGTGCGCATTAAGGCTGGGGGCAAAGCGTTGCTGGCGAACCATACTAATAATTGGGGGATGCACAATGACCACGAGTATCGCGGCGGGCGGCTATGCCGATCAGCCTGCGTTCCTGTCCAAGGAGCGCATCATCGCCAAGCCCGGTTTCAACCGTTGGCTGGTACCACCGGCCGCTCTGGCCATCCACCTTTGCATCGGCATGGCCTATGGCTTCTCGGTGTTCTGGTTGCCACTGTCCAAGGCGCTGGGTATCAGCAAGCCGTTGGCCTGTGCGCCGGACATGAGTTTTATCGCTCAAGTCTTTTCTTCGCAATGCGACTGGCCGATCTCGATGCTCGGCTGGATCTACACCCTGTTCTTCATTTTCCTGGGTTGCTCGGCAGCCATTTGGGGCGGTTGGCTGGAGCATGCCGGGCCGCGCAAGGCTGGCGTTGTGTCGGCGCTGTGCTGGTGTGGCGGTCTGCTGATTTCGGCGTTGGGTATCTACACGCACCAGATCTGGCTGATGTGGATCGGTTCCGGCGTCATCGGCGGTATCGGCCTGGGCCTGGGGTACATCTCGCCGGTGTCGACCCTGATCAAGTGGTTCCCGGACAAGCGCGGCATGGCGACCGGCATGGCGATCATGGGTTTCGGCGGTGGTGCGATGGTCGGTGCGCCGCTGGCGACAGCCTTGATGAGCCATTTCGGCTCGCCGGAAGGTGTCGGTGTATGGCAGAGCTTCGTGGCAATGGCCGCGATCTACTTCGTATTCATGATTGGTGGTGCCCTGTCTTACCGCGTTCCGCCAACCGGCTGGAAGCCTGAGGGCTGGACTGCGCCGGCGAAAAAAGCCTCGAACGCCATGATCACCCACCGTCACGTGCACGTGAACGTGGCCTGGAAAACCCCGCAATTCCGCCTGGTCTGGCTGGTGTTGTGCCTGAACGTATCGGCCGGTATCGGCATCCTCGGCATGGCTTCGCCACTGTTGCAGGAAGTGTTCGGCGGCAAATTGTTGGGTAACGACTTGCCGTTCGGTCAACTGGATGCCGGGCAACTGGCCTCGATTGCTGCGATCGCTGCCGGTTTCACTGGTTTGTTGAGCCTGTTCAACATTGGTGGTCGGTTCTTCTGGGCATCGTTCTCGGATTATTTGGGTCGCAAAAACACCTACTTCGTGTTCTTTGCTTTGGGTTTTGCGCTGTACGGGCTGATTCCGAACCTCGGTCATTTGGGCAGCGTCGCGCTGTTCGTGGCGGCGTTCTGCATCATTCTGTCGATGTACGGCGGTGGCTTTGCGACTGTTCCGGCTTACCTGGCGGACCTGTTCGGTACGCAGATGGTCGGCGCGATCCACGGTCGTCTGTTGACGGCGTGGGCGGCGGCGGGGGTGTTGGGCCCGGTGCTGGTGAACTACCTGCGTGAGTATCAATTGAGTATCGGCGTTGAGCGCGCCGCAGCTTACGACATCACCTTGTACATCTTGGCGGGCCTGCTGGTGCTGGGCTTCCTGTGCAACTTGATGGTGCGCCCGGTGGCCGACAAGTACTTCATGACCGACGCGGAACTGGCTGCCGAACAGGCGCTGGGCCACGACAAGGGTGCTGACGCCAGCACGTCGCTGGAGTGGAAAGCGGCGCCGGGCACCAAGCCTTTGGCGATTGCTGCCTGGCTGGCGGTGGGCATTCCGTTGGCGTGGGGTGTGTGGGTGACTTTGCAGAAGACTGCGGTTCTTTTCCACTAACGCCCAAGCTTTGTCCTGATCGTTCCCACGCTCTGCGTGGGAATGCCTCCCGTGGCGCTCCGCGTCACATTCAGAGCGGACGCAGAGCGTCCAGGGGTTCACTCCCACGCAGAGCGTGGGAGCGATCAGTGGTCTTGGGATGCTTGTACTGACATGTACAGAATCAGCGACGCTGAATTCACTCCGTCAGTGATATCACCTCCCGTGTTTCTGTTTGGCGCCCGCACGCCTATAATGGCTGCCTTTTTCGCCCAATGATTTTGCGGAGCTGGTGATGGCCGAACGTATGGCGTCTGTCGAGCGCGACACTCTGGAAACCCAGATCAAAGCCTCGATCAACCTTGATGGCACCGGAAAGGCCCGATTCGATATCGGTGTTCCTTTTCTTGAGCACATGCTGGACCAGATCGCCCGTCACGGGTTGATCGACCTGGATATCGTCAGCAAGGGCGACCTGCATATCGATGACCACCACACCGTGGAAGACGTCGGTATCACCCTCGGCCAGGCTTTCACCAAAGCCATCGGCGACAAGAAGGGCATCCGTCGCTATGGCCACGCATATGTGCCGCTCGATGAAGCGCTGTCGCGCGTGGTGATCGATTTCTCCGGCCGTCCGGGCCTGCAAATGCATGTTCCGTACACCCGCGCCACCGTCGGCGGCTTCGACGTTGACCTGTTCCAGGAGTTCTTCCAGGGCTTCGTCAACCACGCCAACGTCACCCTGCACATCGATAACCTGCGCGGTCACAACACTCACCACCAGATCGAAACCGTGTTCAAGGCTTTCGGCCGCGCGCTGCGCATGGCTGTTGAGCTCGATGACCGCATGGCCGGGCAAATGCCATCGACCAAGGGCGTTCTGTAATGCAGACAGTCGCGGTTATCGATTACGGCATGGGCAACCTGCACTCGGTGGCCAAGGCCCTCGAACACGTCGGTGCCGGCAAGGTCCTGATCACCAGCGATGCGAACGTGATTCGTGAAGCCGACCGGGTGGTTTTCCCCGGCGTTGGCGCGATTCGCGATTGCATGGCGGAGATCCGTCGCCTCGGTTTCGATTCGCTGGTGCGTGAAGTCAGCCAGGATCGCCCGTTCCTCGGCATCTGCGTCGGCATGCAAGCCTTGCTCGACACCAGCGAAGAGAATGACGGCGTCGATTGCATCGGTCTGTTCCCGGGTGCGGTGAAGTTCTTCGGCAAGGACCTGCATGAAGACGGCGAACACCTGAAAGTCCCGCACATGGGCTGGAACCAGGTGAAGCAGACGGTGAATCACCCGCTGTGGCACGACATTCCGGACATGGCGCGCTTCTACTTCGTGCACAGCTACTACATCGCCGCCGCCAACGCGCGCCAGGTGGTGGGTGGCGGTCACTACGGTGTCGATTTCGCCGCCGCGCTGGCCGATGGTTCGCGTTTCGCCGTGCAGTTCCACCCGGAGAAGAGCCATACCCATGGCCTGCAATTGCTGCAGAACTTCGCTGCGTGGGACGGTCGCTGGTAAATGGCCGTCAAGAAATCCAAGCCGCCGATCCTCACGCTCACCCCTGAGCAAGAGAGCGAGGCCAATCGCAAGATCAAGCGTTTCATGGAAGACCGCTTTGAACTCGACCTGGGCTCGTTTGAGGCTGCTGAGATTCTTGAGCTGTTTACCCGCGAAATTGCTCCGCACTATTACAACAGGGCGATTTTCGATGTGCAGACGCACCTCAAAGAGAGGTTCGAAAGCATCGAAAGCGACCTGTGGGCGCTCGAAAAGAGCAGCTGAAAGCTCCAAGCTTCAAGCTGCAAGAATTAATACGCGTGCCTGCTTGCAGCTTATGGCTTGCAGCTAGCAGCTCTTTTGACGAAGGAAAAAGCATGCTCATTATTCCCGCTATCGATCTTAAAGACGGTGCCTGTGTTCGTCTGCGCCAGGGCCGCATGGAAGATTCCACAGTGTTCTCCGATGACCCGGTGAGCATGGCTGCCAAGTGGGTAGAGGGCGGATGCCGTCGTCTGCATCTGGTCGACTTGAACGGCGCGTTCGAAGGCCAACCGGTAAACGGCGAAGTGGTTACCGCCATCGCCAAGCGCTACCCGAACCTGCCGATCCAGATCGGTGGCGGTATCCGCTCCCTGGAAACCATCGAGCACTATGTGAAGGCTGGCGTGAGCTACGTGATCATCGGCACCAAAGCCGTGAAAGATCCAGCCTTCGTCGCTGAAGCCTGCCGCGCTTTCCCGGGCAAGGTGATCGTTGGTCTCGATGCCAAGGATGGTTTTGTCGCCACCGACGGCTGGGCTGAAATCAGCACGGTTCAGGTGATTGACCTGGCCAAGCAGTTCGAAGCCGACGGCGTGTCCGCCATCGTTTATACCGACATCGCCAAAGACGGCATGATGCAGGGTTGCAACGTACCGTTCACCGCCGCACTGGCTGCTGCCACGAAGATTCCGGTGATCGCCTCCGGCGGCATCCACAACCTGGGTGACATCAAGTCGCTGCTCGACGCCAAGGCGCCAGGCATCATCGGCGCAATCACCGGCCGGGCGATCTATGAAGGCACCCTCGACGTCGCCGAAGCGCAAGCTTTCTGCGATTCGTACAAAGGCTGAGGACTGATCATGGCGCTGGCCAAACGTATCATCCCTTGCCTGGACGTGGACAACGGCCGGGTGGTCAAGGGTGTGAAATTCGAAAACATCCGCGACGCCGGTGACCCGGTGGAAATCGCCCGTCGATATGACGAGCAGGGTGCTGACGAGATTACCTTTCTCGACATCACCGCCAGCGTCGACGGCCGCGATACCACGCTGCATACCGTCGAGCGCATGGCCAGCCAGGTGTTCATCCCGCTGACCGTGGGCGGTGGCGTACGCACCGTGCAGGACATCCGCAACCTGCTCAATGCGGGCGCCGACAAGGTGTCGATCAACACCGCCGCGGTGTTCAACCCGGAATTCGTCGGCGAAGCCGCGCAGCATTTCGGCTCGCAGTGCATCGTGGTCGCCATCGACGCGAAGAAGGTGTCCGGGCCGGGCGAAGCCCCGCGCTGGGAGATCTTCACCCATGGCGGGCGCAAGCCGACCGGGCTCGACGCCGTTGAATGGGCGAAGAAGATGGAAGGCCTGGGTGCTGGCGAAATCCTCCTGACCAGCATGGATCAGGACGGCATGAAAAACGGCTTCGACCTGGGTGTGACCCGCGCCATCAGCGACGCGCTGGGCATTCCGGTGATCGCTTCCGGTGGCGTCGGCAACCTGCAACACCTGGCCGACGGTATCCTCGAAGGCCACGCCAGTGCAGTGCTGGCGGCGAGTATTTTCCACTTCGGCGAATACACCGTGCAGGAAGCCAAGGCCTATATGGCCCATCGCGGAATTGTGATGCGTTAAACAAACCGATACAGGCCAGTGGACATCATGGCGGGCTCAAGGCACTCTTGGGTACGCCATGGATTTCGGTAGCCAGACATGCTTAGACGCCTTCTTCTTGCCCTCGCCAGCGCTTCTCTGTTGTTCATCAATGGAGTGCAAGCCGCCGACAGTCCCGATACCGACATGGTGTTGCTGACTGAAAATTTCCCTCCGTACAACATGGCGAAGAACGGCAAGAACTTCGCTCAGGGCGAGAACATCGATGGCATCGCCACGGACATCGTCCGCGAAATATTCAAGCGTACCGACATTACCTATAGCCTGACCCTGCGGTTTCCCTGGGAGCGTGTTTACAAACTCGCTCTGGAAAACCCGGGTTACGGTGCGTTCGTGATGGCGCGGTTGCCGGACCGCGAACGACTCTTCAAGTGGGTTGGCCCGATCGGTCCGGACGACTGGATCATGCTGGCCAAGGCTGACAGTAAGATCACCCTCGAGTCCCTGGATGATGCGCGCAAGTACAAGATCGGCGCCTATAAGGGCGATGCGATTGCCGAGACCCTGACCAAGCAGGGATTGAAGCCAGTGGTGGTGCTGCGCGATCAGGACAACGCGAAGAAACTGGTCAATGGCCAGATTGATCTGTGGGCCACGGGTGATCCGGCTGGGCGCTACCTGGCGCGTCAGGAAGGTGTGAGCGGGCTCAAGACGGTGTTGCGGTTCAACAGCGCCGAGCTTTACCTGGCGCTGAACAAAGACGTGCCGGACGAAACGGTTGCCAAGCTGCAAGCTGCGCTGGATCAGTTGCGCAAGGAAGGCAAAGTGGAAGAGATCATGGCGCGGTATCTCTAACATCCAACACTCCAATGTGGCACCAGGTTAGCGGTAAGCCCCATCCTTGCCATGCGCAGTCGTCGCCCGATTGCTGCGTACGCTGATCATCTGCTTGATATCAATCCACTCAATTCCCTGAGCCTTCAATTTTGGCAGCTCGCGCTCCAGTACCGCGAGGGTTTGCGGGTAGGGGTGCCCGATCATCACCGCCGAGCCCTGTTTGCGCGCCAGGCTTATCGCCGTCTGTAGCTGGGTGAAAATCGCCGCCTCCGTGCGCTCATCGTCGAGAAATACATCACGCGAGACACTGGCCAGTTGGATCTTCTGTGCCTCTTTCGCGGCCACGGTTTGTGCGCTGGTACGGCTGTCGACGAAGAATTTGTGGCGCCGCTGCAAGTCGCTCATCAACCAGGCCATCGCGGCAGGTTGCGCGGTCATGCGGCTGCCCATGTGGTTATTGATGCCTGCGGTGTAGGGCACCATTTTGAACGCGGCATTCAGGCGTTTCTCGAGTTCATCAATGGGAAGCTCGGGATGCCAGGCAAATGGCCCGGTGGCGGGGTCCATGGGCATGTGCAGGATGACGGTTTTGCCGGCGCGATGGGCTTCGCGGGCGAATTCGGTAGCGTGAGGTGTGTCCGGCATGATTGCCGTGGTGACTGGCCCGGGCAAGGCGAGCACGCGGCGATCCCGGGGCAGGTTTTGCCCCAGGTCGTCGATGATCAGGCTTACATAGACTTTGTGAGGCGTCGACCTGGCGGGTTCTGCGTGAACCGTACCCACCAGGCAGCACAACAGGACGAAGATGAAACGCAAACCCATCCTCAACGGCCGGACGTGATGCTCAGGCCTTTGAGCAGGCTCAGGGCCTGGGCCAACTGGTAATCGTCATCCTGTGGCATTGGCTTGGCTTTGCTGGAACTGCTTGGCTTGTCGGCGCCGCCATTACCATTGCCCAAGTGCCCTTGCAGATCGGCTTCCTTGAAGTACTCGCTGTCCTGCTCGCTGGTAATCTTGGCCTTGCGTACCTCGATGTCCGGCACGATGCCCTGGGCCTGGATCGAACGGCCATTAGGCGTGTAATACAGCGCCGTGGTGATTTTCAGTGCGCGCTCGTTATTCAGTGGCAGTACGGTTTGAACCGAGCCTTTGCCGAAGCTTGGGGTGCCCATGATCACTGCACGTTTCTGATCCTGCAGGGCGCCGGCCACAATTTCCGAGGCCGAGGCGCTGCCGCCGTTGATCAGCGCAACCATCGGCACGGCTTCGCTTTCATCCTTGCCAGTGGCGGAGAAACGCAATTCGGAGTTGGCGATTCGGCCTTTGGTGTAGACGATCAGGCCCTTGGTGATGAAATGGTCGACCACTTCTACCGCGGCCTGCAGTACGCCACCGGGGTTGTTGCGCAGGTCGAGGATGATGCCGTTAAGCTTCTTGCCGTTTTCCTTGCGCAGCTTGGCCAGAGCCTTGGAGACCTCTTCGCCGGTCTTGACCTGGAACTGGGTGATGCGGATGTAGCCGTAGCCGGACTCCAGCAGCTGCGCCTTCACGCTCTTCACTTGAATGATGGCGCGGGCCAGGGTCACGTCGAATGGCGTGCCGCCGTCGCGTACCAGGGTCAGGGTGATTTTTTGGCCGATCTTGCCGCGCATTTTGTCCACGGCTTCGGTCATGCTCTGGCCACGGGTTGGCTGGCCGTTGATCTTGACGATGAAGTCGCCCGCCTGAATACCGGCCTTGGAGGCCGGCGTGTCGTCGATCGGCGATACCACTTTGATGAATCCGTCTTCGGCGCCGACTTCGATGCCCAGGCCGCCGAATTCGCCGCTGGTGCTTTCCTGCAATTCAGCGAAGTCTTCAGGGCCCAGATAGGCAGAGTGCGGGTCGAGGTTGCTGAGCATGCCTTTGATCGCGTTTTCCAGCAGGGTCTTGTCGTCTACCGGCTCGACATACGCGGCCTTGATCCGATCCATGACCTCGGCAAAGGTGCGCAACTCTTCCAAAGGCAGTGGCGCCTTGGTGGTCGCAGCAGTGCCCGCAGGCGCAACCGCCGGGGCCGGTTGAGCGGCAAACGCCAGGGGCGCGCCGATCACCAGGGCGATCGCCAGGGCCAGCGAGGTAAGGCGGGACAAATGCAGCATGTCGAACGAACTCCTAATTAGGTCGCACGCTTATCCTTGCGCGCGGCACCATTGCGCCGGATCACTCGGGTGACCCTGCTGACGAATAGCAAAATACAGCGCTGGCGTGTCCTGTCCGCCACTGCTACCGACAGTGGAGATGGACTCACCGGCTTTCACCACATCACCCGCAGACTTGAGTAGCGTCTGGTTGTGACCGTAAAGACTCAAAAAACCGTTGCCGTGGTCGAGAATCACCAGCAACCCGGCGCCGCGCAACCAGTCGGCGAACACCACGCGACCGCCGTGCACCGCGTGCACTGCGCTGCCGGCAGAGGCACCAATCATCACACCGTCCCATTTGGTGCGGGCATCGTCGCCACGACTTTCACCGAAGCGTGCCAGCAGTCGACCATCGACAGGCCAGGGAAGTCTGCCGCGAGTAGACGCAAACGCACCGCCAAAAGTTTCGCCGGAGCTGGAAACCAGTGCGCCAGGTGTCGATTTGACGGGTTTGCGCGGGGCATCAGTCTCATCTGCTTGAGCCTGAGCCTCACGTAAACGCTTTTTTTCGGCTTCCTGCTGGGCAATCAGCGCTTTTTGTCGCGCTTCTTCTGCCTCACGAGCCTGGCGAGCCAGGGTTTCTTCAATGGTTTTAAGGACTTTAGACAGGTCTGCCTGATCCTGCTCGCGGGCTGCCAGTTTCTGGTCGCGAGCCTTTACGTCGTCATTGAGCTTGGCCAGGACTTGCTGGCGCTCCTGACGGACTTTATCGAGTTCTTCGCGCTGGGTGTCGAGGCTGCTTTTCTGTACCAGCAATTGCGCCTGCTGCATGGCGATGTCTTTTTCGACATTGGCCAGTTGGCGCAGGGTTTCGTTGAAGTTTTTCAGCTGCTCCAGGCGCGCCTGGCTCAGATAGTCGTAATAGGTGAGGGTGCGAGCGAATTTTTCGGGATTCTGTTGGTTGAGCAACAGCTTCAAATACTCCTGACGGCCGTTCTGGTAGGCCGCGCGGGCCTGGATGGCGATCAGTCGTTGCTGTTCAGTGCGCGCGCTCTGGAGTTTTTTTTTCTCCGCATCGAGCCGCTGCAGCTCGGATTCACTCTTTTTCAGCTCTTTTTGCAGGGCTTCAACCTGCTTTTCGAGCTGGCCCATTTCGGTCTCGGTGCCCTTGAGGTCTTTTTGCACACCGGATTTTTCTTCCTGCAGCTTACCCAGCAGTTTTTTCAGCTCGGCAATGTCCTGACGCGTGGCGTCCAACTGTTGTTGGGTTTGCGCGCGCTCGTCAGCGAAGGCCGGTTGGAGCAGGCAAGTCAGAGCGAGGGCTATCAGGACGCGGAGCATAGAGGCGGGCAGCACCAGGGAAAGGAAGGCCTAGTATGCCCGCCATGGACAGCAAAAAAAATGCCCAAATGGGACTGTGTGATAACTGGATAGAAAAACACCATAAACAACTGTGGGAGCTAGCCTGCTAGCGATTGCATCAGCACATTCAACAAGGGTGTTGGATGTCAGATTGCTATCGCTAGCAGGCTAGCTCCCACAGGGTATTGCAGTGATTAGACGAGGATCGAAGTGCCGGTCATTTCCGCCGGTTTTTCCAGGCCCAGCAGCTTGAGCATGGTCGGTGCCACGTCTGCCAATACGCCGCCTTCACGCACCTTGAGGTCGCGCTTGCCGACATAGATGAACGGCACTGGCTCGGTGGTGTGGGCGGTGTGGGCCTGGCCGGTGGTTTCGTCGGACATCTGCTCGACGTTGCCGTGGTCGGCGGTGATCAGCGCTTCGCCGCCGACTTTTTCCAGCGCGTCAACGATACGGCCGACGCACTGGTCCAGGCATTCAACAGCCTTCACCGCAGCTTCGAACACGCCGCTGTGGCCGACCATGTCGCCGTTGGCGTAGTTGACCACGATCACGTCGTAGCGCTGATTCTCAATGGCATCGACGATGCGATCGGTGACCTCCGGCGCGCTCATTTCCGGCTGCAAGTCGTAGGTGGCGACTTTCGGCGATGGAATCAGGATGCGTTCTTCGCCCGGGAATGGCTCTTCGCGACCGCCGGAAAAGAAGAAGGTCACGTGTGCGTACTTCTCGGTTTCGGCGATTCGCAGTTGGGTCTTGCCGTTTTTCGCCAAATAATCGCCCAGTACGTTTTCCAGGCTGCCTGGCGCGAAAGCCGCAGGGGCAGGGATGCTGGCGGCGTATTGGGTCAGCATCACGAAGCCGGCCAGTTTTGGCTGACGGCTGCGTTCGAATTCCTTGAAATCGGCTTCGACGAACACGCGGGACAGCTCGCGGGCACGGTCGGCGCGGAAGTTCATGAACACCACGGCATCGCCGTCTTCGACTTTCACCGGCTCGCCGATGGAAGTGGCTTTGACGAATTCGTCGCTCTCGCCTCGTTCGTAAGCCGCTTGCAGACCTTCCTGGGCGGTGGCGGCGTTGAATTCGCCCTGGCCGTCGACGATCAGGTTATAAGCCTGGGACACGCGATCCCAACGGTTGTCACGGTCCATCGCGAAGTAACGACCGATCAGGCTGGCGATGCGGCCTTTGCCCAGGGCCTGGAAGGCGGCGTCAAGCAGTTCGATCGACGATTGCGCGCTTTTCGGCGGCGTGTCGCGGCCGTCGAGGAAGGCATGCAGATAGATTTTCTCGGCGCCCCGCTTGGCGGCCAGTTCGGCCATGGCCACAAGGTGATCCTGGTGGCTATGCACGCCGCCATCCGACAGCAGGCCCATGAAATGCACGGCTTTGCCAGCGGCGACAGCTTTATCCACCGCTGCACAAATGGTCGGGTTCTCGAAAAACTCGCCGTCGCGGATCGATTTGGTCACGCGAGTGAAGTCCTGATACACCACACGGCCAGCGCCGAGGTTCATGTGGCCGACTTCGGAGTTGCCCATCTGGCCATCCGGCAGACCGACGTCCATGCCGCTACCGGAGATCAGGCCGTTCGGCACGGTGGCCCACAAACGGTCGAGCACGGGCTTTTTGGCCGCGTAGATGGCGTTGGAGTCAGGGTTTTCACTATGACCGAAGCCGTCGAGAATCATCAGGACCAAAGGTTTAGGCGTGGTAGTCATGGAATCCACTCGTGGCTGAATTAAAAAATGGGCGATGGAAAAATGGGAGTGGCAGTTTAAAGCGAAGTTCCGGCCACGTCACCGCCAGACGGGGTTTGGCCCACCATAGTGGCTGTGTATACTGGCCGACATTTTAATGCCCTGGAACCTCCTTCGATGGTTGCTCACCTGATTGAATTTGCCACTAACCACTACATTCTCGTCGGTATCTTCGTCGTACTGCTGGCCACGCTGATTGTCTATCAGATGCAAGGCGGCGGCCGTAGCCTGAGCACCGGTGAGCTGACCGGCCTGGTCAACAAAGACGCTGGCGTGGTGATCGACATTCGTCCGACCAAGGACTTTGCCGCCGGTCACATTGTTGGCGCGTTGAACATTCCGCACGACAAGCTGGCCGCCCGTGTCGGCGAGCTGGAAAAGCACAAGGCCAAGACCATCATCCTGGTCGATGCCATGGGCCAGACCGCTGGTACCCACGCTCGCGAGCTGATGAAGTCCGGCTTCACCGCCGCCAAGCTGTCCGGTGGTGTTTCCAGCTGGAAAGCCGACAATCTGCCGCTGGTGAAGTGATATGAGTAACGTCGTCGTCTACTCCAGCGATTACTGCGGTTACTGCTCGCGAGCCAAATTCCTGCTCGAGAGCAAAGGCGTGGCCTTCGAGGAGATCAAGGTCGATGGCAAGCCTCAGGTGCGCGCCGCCATGGCTCAGAAAGCCGGACGCACGTCCGTGCCGCAGATCTGGATCGGCGAGCGCCACATTGGTGGCTGTGATGATTTGTTTGCCCTGGATCGCGTAGGTAAGCTCGACGCGCTGCTCAAGGCCTGAATTCCATACCCTATAAAAGCCCAAGATCAGAAAGGATCTGAGATGACTGACCAACAGAACACTGCAGCTAGCGAAGAAGAAACCGCACCGCAATTCTCCTTGCAGCGCATCTACGTACGCGACTTGTCCTTCGAAGCCCCGAAAAGCCCGGCGATCTTCCGCCAGCAGTGGGAGCCGAGCGTCGGTCTGGATCTGAACACCCGTCAAAAGGCGCTGGAAGGTGACTTCCACGAAGTCGTGCTGACCCTGTCGGTCACCGTGAAGAACGGTGAAGAAGTAGCCTTCATCGCTGAAGTGCAACAGGCCGGTATCTTCCTGATCAAGAACCTGGACGATGCTTCGATGAGCCACACCCTGGGCGCGTTCTGCCCGAACATCCTGTTCCCGTACGCTCGTGAAGCGCTGGACAGCCTTGTGACCCGTGGCTCGTTCCCGGCCCTGATGCTGGCTCCGGTGAACTTCGACGCGCTGTACGCGCAAGAGCTGCAACGCATGCAGGCGGCTGGCGAGACTCCGACCGTTCAATAAGCGGCGCTGCTGAAAATCGCGGGCAAGCCCGCTCCCACAGTGGACAAGGTGAATCACAGATTGTGTGAACACCAAAGAACCCTGTGGGAGCGGGCTTGCCCGCGATTGTTTCTAGCAAGCGAAAATGATCGCGGGGTTACTTGAAGTCGTTTTGGCGCCAGGCTTCGTACACGGCGACCGCCACAGTGTTCGACAGATTCAGGCTGCGGCAACCTTCTCGCATCGGCAGGCGCAGGCGTTGCTCGCCAGGCAGCGCATCCAGCACTTCGGCGGGCAGCCCACGGCTTTCCGGGCCGAACAGGAAGGCATCACCCGGCGCGAAGCTCACATCGTGGAATGGCCGCGAGCCCTTGGTGGTGAAGGCGAACACCCTTGGATGGCCCAGGCTTTCCAGGCAGCTCGCCAGGTCCGCGTGGCGTTGCAGGGTGGCATACTCGTGATAGTCGAGGCCGGCCCGGCGCAGGCGCTTGTCGTCCATCTCGAAGCCCAGCGGTTCGATCAAATGCAGGTGGCAGCCACTGTTGGCGCACAGCCTGATAACGTTGCCGGTATTCGGCGGAATTTCTGGTTGGAAAAGGATGACGTGAAACATGCACGGCTCCGAAGGTAAAGATGAGCGGCATTCTACGCCGCAAGCCGACAATCGTTCGAAACAATTCCCGCGTGTCATGGCTTCGCTGGCGATTGTGGGGCTGATGGTGGGCCTGATGATCGGTCGCCTGACCACACCTGACCCCAGCGAGCTGCAGCAGCTTGAGGTGACAAGCGACGGTCTGGTGGTGTGGTTCAACAACGAACCCAAGACCCATGGCGAGATCGTCGATGGCAGTGTCGCGCTGTTGTTTGAAGCTCAAGGCAAGACGCAAAAGGGTCAGCTCAAGCTCAACGGTAAGGACGTGAACTGGCGAACGCGCAAGAGTGATGGGGGGTTGTTGCTGACGCTGGTGGCGGCCCGGCCCCTGCAGGGAGAGTGGACCGGTAGCGAGGTCGATGACCGCTGGCGACTGGAGATCCATCTCCGGGAGCAATAAAAGAGGGAAGCCCCGGCCTGCCTGTACCAAGGTCCCCAAACGGGAGGGTTCGCGCATTGCGGCGTGAACCCGGTGTAAAGAAGGAATCCCTGGCCTGCCTGTACCAGAGACCCCAAAAGCGGATGGGCTCGTCGCTTGTGCGGTATGAGCCCGATGTAAAGAGGGGAATCCCCGGCCTGCCTGTACCAAGGTCCCCGAAACGGGTTAGTGAATCGAATCACTGAATGGACTATTGCAGGCGGCGTGCCAGGTTTTAATAAGTTGAAACAGAAAGCAGTGCATGCGCGTTGAAAGCCCCGTGATTCGGGGCTTTCGTGTTTTTTCGGTAGTGGTTCGGATGTGAACGCAGGCAGGAAATCGCATCGGTTGCGGTGCGCGATTGCGGTTCACGGTGCATTGCGGCGGTGCACCCGGCCCTGAAAAGCTTCGCGGGCAAGCCCGCTCCCACAGTGGCCTTGGTGATACACAGATTGTGTGAACACCAATGATCCCTGTGGGAGCGGGCTTGCCCGCGAATGGATCTAACTGACAATGAAGAACTAAAGGCTATTTAGCCCTCATCCCCCTCATCATCATCCCCACCATCGACCTTCATCCCCAGCTCCTTGATCTTGCGTGTCAGGGTGTTACGACCCCAGCCCAGCAAAACCGCAGCATCGCGGCGGCGCCCAGCGGTGTGTTTGAGGGCGGTCTCAATCATGATCCGCTCAAAAGTCGGCACCGCACTGTCCAGCAGGCTCGACTGCCCACGGGCCAGCGCCTGATCCGCCCATTGACGCAGCGCTTGCTCCCAGTTGGTCACCGGCGCCGAATCCTGTGGCAGGCTCAGCAGCTCCGGCGGCAGATCGCCGATGTGCACTTCGCGACCGGAAGCCATTACCGTGATCCAGCGACAGGTGTTCTCCAGCTGGCGCACGTTGCCCGGCCACGGCAGGTTTTTCAGGTATTCCTCGGTTTCGTTTTTCAGCAGCTTCGGTTCGACGGCCAGTTCTTGCGCGGCACGGCTGAGGAAGTGCTTGGCCAGGGTCGGGATGTCTTCGCGACGATCCGACAGGCGCGGGATGTGGATGCGAATCACGTTGAGGCGATGGAACAAGTCTTCACGGAATTTCCCGGCGTGTACCAGGGTTTCCAGATTTTGGTGGGTGGCGGCGATGATTCGCACATCAACCTTTACCGGAACGTGACCACCCACGCGGTAGAACTCGCCATCGGCCAGTACGCGCAGCAAGCGGGTTTGCGTGTCCGCCGGCATGTCGCCGATTTCATCGAGAAACAGCGTGCCGCCGTCAGCCTGTTCGAAACGACCGCGACGCAAGTTGGCTGCGCCAGTGAACGCGCCTTTTTCGTGGCCGAACAGTTCGGACTCCATCAAGTCTTTTGGAATGGCGGCCATGTTCAGCGCAATGAACGGCGATGCTGCGCGAGGGCTGTGGCGGTGCAGGGCGTGGGCAACCAGTTCCTTGCCGGTGCCCGATTCGCCGTTGATCAGCACGGTAATGTTGGAGTGGCTCAAGCGCCCGATGGCGCGAAATACTTCCTGCATCGCCGGCGCTTCACCGATGATTTCCGGGGTGCGGGTCAGGGTCGGAGCGACTTCCAGGCCTTGTTGTTCCTGGGCGTGCTGATTGGCGCGTTTAACCAGGGACACCGCTTCGTCGACGTCGAACGGCTTGGGCAGGTACTCGAACGCACCACCCTGATAGGACGCGACAGCGCTGTCCAGATCCGAATGCGC
Source organism: Pseudomonas sp. (assembly GCF_050739655.1). GTDB lineage: Bacteria > Pseudomonadota > Gammaproteobacteria > Pseudomonadales > Pseudomonadaceae > Aquipseudomonas. The sequence goes on from NZ_JBOIBY010000223.1 coordinate 19,290, forward strand.
CGTCATGATGATCACTGGCAGCCGTGGGTGCTGTTCGCGAATCCGCGCCAGTAGGTCCAGGCCGCTGGCGCCGGGCATGCGGATATCGGAGATGATCACATCCGGTTGCTGGCGCGCCAGGCGGCTCATCACGCCATCGGCGCTGTCGAAGCTCTGCGTGGTCATGCCTTCCTGCTGCAAGGCTTTTTCCAGGACCCAACGGATAGAACGGTCGTCATCGACGATCCACACGGTTTCACTACGGCTCATGTCGATGTGGCTCCTTGTTCCAGTGGCAGAAAGATCGAGAACGTGGTGTGGCCTGGGTGGCTGTCACACTCGATCAGGCCCTGGTGCTGGCTGATGATGTTCTGGGTAATGGCCAGGCCCAGCCCGGTGCCGTCCGGACGACCGCTGACCATAGGGAAGAAAATGGTTTCCTGAAGTTCCGCAGGAATGCCCGGACCGTTGTCGATGATTTCGATCTTGGTCACCAGGCGATGGCGCACGTGGCCGATAGTGAACTGACGCATGGTGCGCGAGCGCAGGGTGATGCGACCCAGGCGCAGCTCGTTCTGGCTACTGATGGCCTGCATCGCATTGCGCACGATGTTCAGTACGGCCTGGATCATCTGTTCGCGATCGATCAGGACGTCGGGAATGCTCGGGTCGTAATCGCGCACCAAAGTGATGCAGCCCTGGCTTTCCGCCTCGACCAGCTGACAGACACGCTCCAGTACTTCATGGACGTTGCACATGGCCAGCGAGGGCAGCTTGTTGGAGCCGAGCATGCGGTCAACCAGATTGCGCAGACGGTCGGCCTCTTCAATGATCACGTTGGTGTAATCGCGCAGGCTCTCTTCTGGTAGTTCGCGGGCCAGTAACTGCGCCGCGCCGCGAATGCCCCCCAGCGGATTCTTGATTTCGTGAGCGAGGCCGCGCACCAGCATCTTGCTGGTTTCCTGTTTCGACAGCTGCGCCTCTTCCTTTGTGATGCGCAACAGACGGTCGCGGGGATGGACTTCGAGCAGCAGCATCGTGTCGCCGCCGCTCAGAATCGGTGTGACCGCGTAATCGACCGTCAGTGTCTGGCCGGTCAGCGCCGTGAGCATGGCTTCGCGCTTGGTGAACGGGTGCGCTTGCTGCACCGCCTGGCGCAGGGAATTGAGCGCCTCGGTGGATTCGGTGAACAACTCGCTGATGAACTGTCCGTGGCTGCGCTGACCGCTGATGGCCAAGAGCATTTCCGCCGCCGGGTTCATGTACTCAAGGCGCAACTCGGCGTCGAGCAGAATCGTCGCGGTGGTCAGGTTGTCGAGCAACAAGCGGTGTAGTGCGTCACTGATGGTCATTCGGGACCTCTTTTGGCGCATGAATAAAAAGCCGATGAGAGGAATCTGCAAGAACCAAACCAAGGCTCCGAAAAGAAGCGTTCATCGCCTGAAACGGGCGTTTAACGCTCGATTGCGTGGCGCTTTGCGGGTTCTGGCGAGTAATTTCGAACCAAAATGGGTTGTCACTCCTGTGCGATGCAACTATTTGCACCAATATAGTGCGTAAACCCTTGCAGGGTTAGAAATCGCGCAAAAGTGATTATTTTTCTTCGGCCGGTTTATCGGCGAGCGGGCATTCCGGGCGTTGGCCGAAGTCGCTGAGGGTGCAGGGTTTGACCTTGCGTTTCTGTGCGAGGGTCATGCGCAGCATGTGGAATGGCTGATTGGCGGTGCGTTCGACGGTTCGACCCTTTTCGTCGAGGACTTCCACGGACAGATGATGGGTGCCTCGATCAATGTTGCTCAGCGGGAACACCGGGCTGATACCGGGCTTGGCTGTAGGCTGGCCATCGAGCAACAGGCGGTAGCGATGGCCCCGTTGCAGGCCGGGCTCGCTGGTGATGCTGACGATGAGTTCGCCAGCAGTGCTGCGCACGGTGGCATCAGGCTCCGGGACCAATATGCGCAACATGTCGTAGTGAAACTGTGGTTTTTTTTCGGGCGACTTTGTCGTGATCGTCGATGCAGTGTCAGGGGCAGCCATTCGATTGCCGGTTGCCAACGGTACGCGTTTGGCGTTGCCCGGTTTCGGCTGGTCAGTGAAGGCACGATTGCCCTGGGCATCGATGTAAGTAAAGACCTCCGCTTGGGCGGGCAGGGTGAGCAGGCAGGTGATCAGCGGCCAGTATTTCAAGGTTTGTGCACCCGCTGCACGGTGAAGGTCACGCTGGGGCTTTGCTGTACCACGGTTTCGCCTTCAATGACCTGGACGGCAAGACTGTGCAGGCCGCGATCAATGTTGACCAATTGCAGGGCCGGCACATTGCCCGGCTGACCGTAAGGTTGGTCGTCCAGTAACAGTCTGAACAGATGCGACCCTTGCAGGCGCGGTTTGATCAGCACGTTGACGGTGAAGGTGCCGTTGTTGGCGCGCAGGGCTTCGGTGGTGGGCAAGCCTTTGAGTTCAAGTACTTCGTAGGTGCCCTCGGATTGCTCGCGGCTACCGGCTTTGGCCGTTGGTGCAGGATTGCCCTGAGACTGGGGTTCGACGCTATTGAGTGGCGGCAAGTCGACCGGTTGGGCGGGCACGCCATCAGGCGGTTGATTGCTGTAGGCGGTATTGCCGTCGGCATCTGTGTACTTATAGATCTGTGCGGCGGCGGGCAGGGCGGTCAGCAGCAAAATGTAGAGAAAACCACGAGGCATGACATCGGCCGGGAACGAAAGCGTTGGGGTGCAGCATAGGTCAGGGTGCCTGGTTGGCCCAGCTTGTTTATTTCTGGATATAGAAGGGCAAGGTCAAAAAATCGCAGCCTTCGGCAGCTCCTACAGGGTTTCGCGTACAGCTGTAGGAGCTGCCGAAGGCTGCGATCTTTTGATTTTTTCAATAAAAAAGGCCTCCCGAAGGAGGCCTCTTGTTCACGCCGCTTGCGCAGGTGCTACCGGATTAGCAGCTGTAGTACAGCTCGTATTCCAGTGGGTGTACGAAGGTACGTACCTTGATTTCTTCTTCGCTTTTCAGAGCAATGTAAGCGTCGATGAAGTCGTCGGAGAACACGCCGCCTTTGGTCAGGAACGCACGACCTTTGTCCAGCTCTTCCAGGGCTTCTTTCAGGCTGCCGCAAACTTGTGGGATCTCTTTCGCCTCTTCAGGCGGCAGGTCGTACAGGTTTTTGTCAGCTGCATCGCCAGGGTGGATCTTGTTCTGGATGCCGTCCAGGCCAGCCATCAACAGTGCGGCGAAGCACAGGTACGGGTTGGCAGCCGGATCCGGGAAGCGTGCTTCGATACGGCGGGCTTTCGGGCTCGACACGTAAGGAATACGGATCGAAGCGGAGCGGTTACGGGCCGAGTAGGCCAGCATCACTGGAGCTTCGAAGCCTGGAACCAGACGCTTGTAGGAGTTGGTCGCCGGGTTGGTGAAACCGTTCAGCGCCTTACCGTGCTTGATGATGCCGCCGATGAAGTACAGGGCGGTATCGGACAGGCCGGCATAGCCTTCGCCAGCGAAGGTGTTCTTGCCGTCTTTCCAGATGGACATGTGAACGTGCATGCCCGAACCGTTGTCGCCGTACAGAGGCTTAGGCATGAAGGTAGCGGTACGGCCGTAAGCATCGGCAACGTTGTGCACGACGTACTTCAGGGTCTGGGTTTCGTCGGCTTTCTTCACCAGGGTGTTGAACTTGACGCCGATTTCGTTCTGGCCGGCAGTTGCC
>NZ_JBOIBY010000224.1:0-5157 GCF_050739655.1 Pseudomonas sp.
AGGATGTTCGCGTCATCGTTAACGTTTTTCGCGAGCAAGCTCGCTCCCACAGGGTTTGTGTGGCTTGCCCGCGCAAGCCATGCAAAAAGCAAAAATGGCGGTTATTCTTCCCCCCGACCGCTTACGCTTGAAATGGGGAAAGCTTGCATGGACAAAGTCATCGTCATCACTGGCGGCAGTCGCGGCATCGGAGCTGCGACCGCCCTGTTGGCCGCCGAACAAGGCTATCGGATCTGCATCAACTATCAGTCCGATGAACAGGCGGCGCAGAGTGTGCTGGAGCAGGTTCGCGGCCTTGGTGCCCAAGCCATTGCAGTGCGCGCAGACGTCAGCAACGAAGACGAAGTGATCGCGCTGTTCCATCGGGTGGACGTTGAACTGGGCCGGGTGACGGCGCTGGTGAACAACGCCGGCACCGTCGGGCAAAAATCCCGGGTCGACGAAATGTCCGAATACCGCATGCTCAAAATCCTCAAGACCAACGTCCTGGCTCCCATGCTGTGCGCCAAGCACGCGATTCTGCGCATGTCGCCCAAACATGGCGGGCAGGGCGGCAGCATCGTCAACGTCTCTTCAGTCGCCGCACGCCTGGGCTCGCCCAACGAATATGTCGACTATGCCGCCTCCAAGGGCGCGCTTGACACCTTCACCATCGGCCTGTCCAAGGAAGTGGCGGGTGAGGGGATCCGGGTCAACGCGGTGCGCCCCGGCTATATCTACACCGACTTCCATGCGCTCAGTGGCGATCCGGATCGGGTCAGCAAACTTGAATCGGCCATTCCCATGGCCCGTGGCGGACGGCCGGATGAAGTGGCGGAGGCGATTGTCTGGTTGTTGTCCGATAAGGCTTCTTATGCGACCGGAACCTTTGTTGATTTGGGTGGTGGGCGGTAAGAGCAAGATCAAAAGATCGCAGCCTTCGGCAGCTCCTACAGAGGAACGCATTCCAGGGTAGGAGCTGCCGCAGGCTGCGATTTTTTGCATTTAAAAGGACCGCACGATGCGCCCCAACGTCTCCATCGCCTTCTCTGCAGCCTCATCCCACGGGCTGCCGTAGTTCAACCGAATACAATTTTTGAACCGCTGCGTCGGCGAAAAAATTGGCCCCGGCGCAATGCTGATGCCCTGCGCCAGCGCCATCTGAAACAACTTCAACGAGTCCATCTGCGGTGGCAGTTCCAGCCACAGAAAGTAGCCGCCGGCCGGTTGGCTGACGCGGGTTTCTGTCGGGAAGTACCGGGCGATCGCTGCAAGCATGGCGCTTTGTTGGTCTTCCAGCGCGTGACGCAATTTTCGCAGATGGCGGTCGTAACCACCGTGCTGCAAGTAATCGGCAATGGCGGCCTGGGCTGGCATCGAGGCGCACAGGGATGTCATCAGTTTCAGTCGTTCGATCTTCTGCGCATAGCGTCCAGCCGCGACCCAGCCGATGCGGTAGCCGGGGGCCAGGCTTTTGGCGAACGAACCGCAATGCATCACCAACCCTTCGGTATCAAAGGCCTTGGCAGGCTTCGGTGCTTGCTGGCCGTAATACAGCTCGGCGTAGACATCGTCCTCGATCAGTGGCACTTGATGGCTGCGCAGCAGTTCCACCAACGCCTGTTTTCTGGCCTCGGGCATGGTTGCGCCCATGGGGTTCTGGAAACTGGTCATGCACCAGCAGGCTTTGATCGGGTAGCGTTCCAGGGTTTGCGCAAGTACCCCAAGGTCGATGCCATCACGCGGATGCACCGGGATTTCCACGGCTTTGAGTTTCAGCCTTTCCAGAATTTGCAGGCTGGCGTAAAACGCAGGGGCTTCGATGGCCACCAGGTCGCCCGGTTGCGTAACCGCTTGCAGGCACAGGTTCAGTGCTTCGAGGGCGCCGTTGGTGATCAACAGTTCCTCCATCGGCAACATCAGCCCGCCGACCATGTAGCGCAGGGCGATTTGCCGCCGCAATTGCGGATTGCCCGGTGACATGTCGGTCACGACCATACGCGGGTCCATTTCGCGGCTGGCGCTGGCCAGCGAGCGTGACAGTCGTTGCAAGGGAAACAGGGTCGGACTTGGGAAGGCCGAGCCGAAGGGCACGGTGTTCGGGTCCTTGATCGAATCGAGTACCGAGAACACCAGTTCGCTGACGTCGACTTCGGTGGACTCATTGACCTGGCTACTGATCACAGGCTCGGAAAAGGGGCGTGGCGCGTGGGCATTGACGAAGTAGCCGGAGCGCGGGCGCGCGCGGATCAAGCCACGGCGTTCCAGCAGGTAATAGGCCTGGAACACCGTGGACGGGCTGACGCCGTAGGTCTGGCTGGCGTAGCGCACCGATGGCACGCGATGACCGGGGCCGAGGACACCGGAGCGGATCAGTTCAGCGATGTCGTCGGCGAATTTTTCGTAGCGTTTCATCGAGTGCCCGGTTGGTAATAGTCAGAGAAATCGAGGTGATTTCTTCGCGAGCAAGCCCGCTCCCACAGGTAATGCGCAGTCCTTGTGGGAGCGGGCTTGCTCGCGAATGGCGGCACCGCAGTGTAAGGGATCAACGGTTCATCGGCGCCACAAACCGGGTGTTGGCCACGCTGAAGACGCCAGGCTCATCACTGTCGACAATCTTGAAGCTGATGCTCTGCGAACTGCTGGCGGGACGCTCCGTGAGCATCGCCACAGACACTGGCACATCGACAATCTCGCCGGGCGCGAGGCTCAGCGAGGTTTTGCCTTGTAGCTGGAAGCCATCACCGTCGAGCAGGGTCAGGTGGTAGTCCTGGCGCTGATGGGTTTTATTGATGACTTTCAAGCTGTAGATGTTTTCAATCTGCCTCTGACTGTTCTCGCGGAACAGGCCACGGTCCTTGCTCACGTCCAGCGACACCATTGGCCGCTCCATCAGCGCCAGCACCAGCGCGGCGATCATCACCAACAGGACGGCGGTGTAGCCGATCAGCCGAGGCCGCAACAAATGGGTCTTGCCACCCTGCAATTGGCGCTCAGAGGTATAGCTGATCAGCCCACGCTCGTAGCCCATTTTGTCCATGATCGAATCACAGGCGTCGATGCACGCCGCGCATCCGATGCACTCCATCTGCAGGCCGTCGCGGATGTCGATGCCGGTAGGGCAGACCTGTACGCACAGTTGGCAATCGATGCAATCGCCCAGGCCGACTTCGGCCGGCTTGACCTCCCGCTTGCGCGGGCCACGGTTTTCGCCACGGGCCACGTCGTAGGAAATGGTCAAGGTGTCCTTGTCGAACATCACGCTCTGGAATCGTGCATAGGGGCACATGTGCATGCACACCGCCTCGCGCAGCCAACCGGCATTGATATAGGTGGCGCCGGTGAAGAACAGCACCCAGAACAGGCTCACGCCGCTCATGTGCAGAGTCAGCAGTTCTTCGGCCAAGGGCCGGATCGGCGTGAAGTAACCGACAAAGGTCAGGCCGGTGAGCAGGCTGATCGCCAGCCATAAGGTGTGCTTGGCCGAGCGGCGCATCAATTTGTTCAGGCCCCAGGGAGCCGCTTGCAGTTTGATGCGCTGGTTGCGTTCACCTTCGGTGATTTTTTCGCACCACATGAAGATCCAGGTCCAGGAGCTCTGCGGGCAGGTGTAGCCGCACCAGACGCGGCCGGCAAAAACGGTGATCGCAAACAGGCCGAACGCGGCGATGATCAGCAGCGCCGAGAGCAAGATGAAATCCTGTGGCCAGAACGTCGCGCCAAAGATGTGGAATTTGCTCTCGGAAAGATCCCAGAGTACGGCTTGGCGACCGCCCCAGTTCAACCAGACGGTGCCGAAAAACAGCAGAAACAGAAATCCCGCGCCACTGATGCGCAGGGAGCGAAACAGGCCGGTGAAACTGCGGGTGTGGATCAGGTTGTCGCTGGTCTTGACCTTCATCTTTGGGCGTGAAGGTTCGTGGATCTTGACGGGTGTTGGGCTTTCTACGATTCGGACGGGGATTAGCTCGCTCATGGTCTTTCGCTCATCAGCCTCCATCAGGCATGAGCACTATGAGCGCCGATCTGTTTGCATAACAGGCTCAGGTAATTCAATAAAAAGCGGATCAGATGACGTGATTAGACTTGCTGCGACAAGTTGAAGCACTTGTCGCAGCGGCACTAACAAGCCTGTGGCGTTACACGGCGGGCGGGATCAAATCACCGAATCACTGTCGGTAGCCTTCAAGTGCCGGCGTCCGTCTATGGCGCCTGCGACGGTCAATGCGTCGGCCTCTGCTTCGGTGATGTAGATGCGCTGGCCATTGATGTCCACCGCCGACATGGCTTTGGCGCCGTCCGTGACGATGGTCACATCGGGGCACAGGCGAATTTCCTCGCCGGTCTCGGTGGTAAAGAAGCAGGTTTGGTTCTCGATACGCACGCTCATGGCCTGGTCCCTTTTTTGTGACTGATGAACGTTAGGGTCTTTTCATCGGCGCAACGTTCTGTGCAACCGATTAATGGTCGGTGCGGTCCATCCTCCATGGCCCTTTACAAGGACAACACCATGAACGCCTGGTGGCATGAAGTCTGGGTGACCCTGCAAGCGGAGTTCGCCGATATCGGTGACGCCGCGCAATTGACCCGCGTTACCGTGCGCCTGCTGATGGCCGCTGTGTTGGGGGGTATTCTCGGGTTCGAACGGGAACACAAAGGCAAGGCCGCCGGTGTGCGCACCCACATGCTGGTCGCCATTGGCGCGGCGCTGTTTGTCATGGTGCCGCAGATGTCCGGCTCCCAGGCGGATGCCATGAGTCGGGTAGTGCAAGGCGTGATCGCCGGGATTGGCTTCCTCGGCGCCGGGACGATCCTTAAAAACCAGGAGGGCGACGAAGGTCACGTCAAAGGCCTGACCACCGCCGCCGGGTTATGGATGACCGCTGCCATTGGTGTTTCGGCCGGGTTGGGTCGCGAGGCGACGGCGGTGCTGAGCACGTTGCTGGCGTTGGTGATACTCGGGGTGATGCCCAGGGTTGTGCGGTTGATTGAAAAGGACTGACAGACCCGACTGAACGTAATGCTGTGTAGGAGCGGTCGGTTACTTCAACATCTCCAGTGCCTAACCCACCGCCTTCGCGGGCAAGCCACGCTCCCACAGGGTTTTGTGGTGTCCATGGATCTAGTGGTCGACCCATGAACCTGCAGGAGCGAGGCTTGCCCGCGAAGAGGTCGGTT
>NZ_JBOIBY010000225.1:0-4024 GCF_050739655.1 Pseudomonas sp.
GTTCTGGGGGCGGCAGAACTTCTTTGCCGTGAGCGAGACTTCAACGGTACCGTCAGGTTCGTCTTCCAGCCGGCGGAGGAGCACGGTCGCGGTGCGAAGGCAATGATGGCGGATGGTTTGTTCGATCGCTTTCCGGTTGACGCAATCTACGGCGCTCACAACATGCCGGGCATGCCAGCAGGTCACATTGCGACGCGCACCGGCGGGATCATGGCTAGCGAGGATAATTTCGTCATCCAGATCCAGGGACGAGGCACGCATGCTGCTCGACCTCACATGGGTATCGACCCAATGGTGATCGGTGCCGAGATAGTATTGGCTTTGCAGACCATCGTTTCGCGGAACGTCGATCCTAGTTTGTCTGCTGTGATTTCCTGCACCGAATTCATCACCGACGGCATCCGTAATGCGATTCCCACGCATGTCACGATAAAGGGAGACACCAGGAGCTACAGCCCTGACGTCCAGAGTCTGCTCGAGAAGCGCATGCGAGAAATCAGTGAAGGCATCTGTCATATGCATGGCGCTACGTGCGAGTTCGAGTACACCCACGAGTTCGCGCCTACCGTGAACTGGGCGAAGAACACGGAAATTGCCATTGCAGCTGCACGCAATGTTGTGGGCGAAAAAGCGGTCAACCCTGAGGTGTCTCCAATGATGATCTCGGAGGATTTCGGCGCGTTCATTCAGAAAGTGCCAGGGAACTTCGTGTTCATTGGCAATGGTGCGCAAGGATTGGACGGAGCGACACCACTGCATAATGCTGGCTACGACTTCAACGATGAGATATTGGCTACCGGTGCGAAGTATTTTGCCGAGCTGGTGAGAGTCAGCCTCCCAGCAGTAAGATAAAACTATCGGTACACCACCAGCGGTGAACGGCTATTTTTAGCCGTTTTCTGCACTATCGACAACGTTGTGGTTTAACTTGGGCGAATAAGCCAAAGACCTTTCTCGGTGCTTCAACCAATGCCAGCGAGAAAGGCCATGGGCGTGATAAATGAGAGGTGGGTGGTGGATGATGCACCAGTCGTCCCAACCGATTCCGATTGAGTTATGTTAGGTGGCTATCTAAAAGAGATCTGTCATGTCCAAACTCGCCGAATACCGCCAACTCGAAAAGCATCTGGCCGAGCAGATCCAAGCTCTCGAAGCTCTCAAAGACGATGCTGGCCTTCAGAAAGAAATCGAATTTGAAGCGAAGCTGCGCGCATTGCTCGCCGAGTACGGTTACAGCCTGCCGAAAGTGATCAACTTGCTCGATCCACAAGCGGGCCGTCGCGCTCCGGTCGTCGATTCCAAAACTGGCAAACGTAAGCCTCGCCAAGTGAAGGTCTACAAAAATCCTCACACCGGTGAAGTCGTCGAAACAAAAGGCGGCAACCACAAAACTCTGAAGGAGTGGAAAACCGAACATGGCTCCGATGTGGTCGAGTCCTGGCAGATCAAGTAATTTTGGTTTGAGCACAAAGGGCCATTCAGGGCCCTTTGTGTTTTGAACGCTAGGCTGTAGTGAAGTGGAGATATGAATGCTTCAGATCCAGGGCGTTAAGACCACGACCGCAACTGGTAGCGCTACCGCAGCTAGCAATGTCTGACTGGCTATGATCCCGGCCATGAGAGGCGCATCACCGCCGAGCTGTCGCGCCATTATGTAGGACGATGAAGCCGTGGGAAGCGCCTGAAAAAGCAATGCTGCGATTGCCGCTTTGCCTTCCAAGCCAACAATACGACAGACGAACAGCGTGACGACCGGCATCAGCAAAAATTTGAACGCGGAGGAGTAAGCCACCGGTCGCACCCAACTACGTACTGAGCCCAGTTCCAGAGCTGCTCCCACACAAAGCAGTCCCAGCGGCAACGAAGCCTGCCCCAGTGCCTTGATCACCGGCTCGATGCCAGCGGGCATGCCCAGATTCGCCGCTTGAAGCAAGATCCCGCCCAAGCAGGCCAGTACCAATGGGTTGAGTGCGAGCTGTCTGGCGACCTTGGCCGCTGACATCCTGCCACCTGCGCCATAGCGGGCGAATACCAGCACACAGAGGATATTCACAGTTGGCACGATGGCCGCATTGGCCACCGCTGCCAGTGCGATGCCCTGGGCTCCGAACAGGCCGGCCACAGCGGAGACGCCGACGTAGTTGTTGAAGCGCACACCGCCCTGGAAAACCGAGGTGAAAGCCGGGTCATTGCCCTTGAGAATCTGGCGTGTGCTGACTAGCAGCGCCGCGACAGTGACGGTCGAAAAGACCAGAGCGGTGATCATGCCCTGTACGGGCACGTTTTCCAGTTTTGCAGTCGCCAGGCCATGCAGGAACAAGGCGGGCAGGAGAACGTAGTAGCCCAGACGTTCGGCCTGCGGCCAGAAGGCATCCGCCAGAAACTGACTGTGTCTGAGCCATGCGCCGAGGCTGATGAGGATGGCAATGGGCACCAGAGCCAGCAAAAGCTCCGCAATCATGAGTCTGCCTCCAAGGCGCGACTCAGCGGATTTTCCCGACTGCTCGGCAACCGGCTGTTCGTGGTTTTTGACGCGTACATGGCACCAACCCATCAATGTCTGGATGGGCTCTAAGATAAGAACTGGCAACCAAAAATAAAAACGATGAAAAATCCACGGATCAACAAGTATTTCTCATGGGTCGTCATTCCGACGTTTGCTGCTGAATGACGTTTGCCAATGCTGCCGCCAGCCGACCGCGCGGACGATCCTCGCGCTCCAGCAACACGACACGGCGAATTCTTTGCGGCGAGCCGAATGGCTGGATCTTCAGATGGCCGAGTTGTTCGAGGTTTCGACGTGAGAGAGGAACCACCGCAACACCCAGGCCTTGGGTGACCATCTGAATGATCGCCTCCTGGCTGTCCAGTTCCATGGCGGTGTTCACCCGCAGGCGCAGTCGACGCAGCTCGCGCTCAATGGTGCGTCCGGCCCAGGCCCGGCGATCGAACCGAATAAAAGGCTGTTGCTCCAGCAACTGCCGGGTGTCCAGTCCGGCCAATGCCGAAGGAGCGATGATCCAGAAGCCTTCTTCGTACAAGGTTGTGCTGACGAGGCCATAGGGATGGGGTTTGACCGGCTCGGTGGTGATGGCGACGTCGAGTTCGCCGGCCTCTAGCCGTGTCGCCAACTCGGCGGACATCCCCGAGGCAACGGTCAAGCGCAGATGAGGATGCAGGACGCCCAGCGTCACCAGGGCCTGGGGCAGGATGCTGGCGAGGGCCGTATGAATCACGCCGATTTTCAGCCTGCCGCGCAGTTCACTGTCGCCGCCGATTTCCGCTGCAATGCTATCGTACAGCGTGACGATCTCACGCGCTCGCTCCACCGCCACATGGCCTGCGTCGGTCAATACCGGCAGCCGGCGTGAGCGATCAAACAGAGAGGCATTGAACTCTTCTTCGAGTGATTTGATATGCAGGCTGATCGCCGATTGGGTCAGGTGCACGCTCTGCGCGGCTTGTACGAAGGAGCCGTGTTGGGCGATTGCCAGCAGAGTGCGAAGTGCGCGTAGTGACATAGGGGGCAGGACTGCTCAGTGAGTCGTGCCGTCGATTCTGCCAGACGCGGCCAGAATCGACGACAGGCTCGTTGAGCACTTGTTCAGAACGTGTAAGCGGTCCCGGCTTGTAGCGTTCTTGGGGCATGGCCGCTTGAGCAATCTGGATATCGATCGTCTCGGTCATTCCCATTGAGAGGAATACGAGCTCACTAATTGCGAGGCTTGTCGTAAAAAGGCCAACAATGCTTTAACTGTTGGCAGCCCCTCCTTTTGCATAGGGTAGGCGAGAGGGCATAACTTTCTCAGCCTGGTGGGTACAGCGAAGTGTTTACCCAACCAGTGATGGTCAAATCAGGTCTCACTTGGCAGTTTGATCGCAATCATTTCTCCGCTTACACATACGTTCCCATCAGCGCTTAGGGATAGTTCGATGATCGCTTTTCGATCACTGATTGATTTGAGCTTCCCTTGGAGAAAGAGCTCCACCCCGAGCGGCGTTGGCTTATGGTAAACGACGGTCA
>NZ_JBOIBY010000226.1:0-16244 GCF_050739655.1 Pseudomonas sp.
GCCTTCGGCAGCTCCTACACAGGTAGCGTCCTCACACTACCACCGCCATGGCCAGCAAGCCGGCTCCTACAGTTTTGTGTCGTACCCAGCCATCACCCAACACCCGCAAACCGTAGATGTCGAAGGCAGCGCCATGGTCGCGGGGCCAGCACCGATCAAAAAGTTCATCCAAATCCCACTGCCAAGCCATGAACCGTCCAGCTATAGTTTGCACGCCGACGACGGCCCAACACGCACAAGGTGCTCCGGATGACCCGATTGACCTCATTGAACCCTTGGCTGGCGGCTTTGGCAGTCGCCCTTTGCGTGCAATTGCCGGCACATGCCGCCCAGGAGCGTTTCACCCTGAACATCCCGGGCGTGTCGGATGACCGCCTGTTCACCTCGGCCGCCGCCAGCGATGCAGCCGGTTGCGGCGGTCACAACGTTTCCCCGGCTCTGGCCTGGAACGCCGGCCCCGCGGGCACCCTCAGCTACGCCATCGTCATGCACGACCCGGACGGCCAGAAAGGGCAGGGCTCCGATCATTGGGTGCATTACGGCATCAAGGCCAGTACCCATCAGATCCCGGCCGGTGTCGGTGCCAAATCCGCGTTTGAAGGCGTGGGCGGCACGAACACAAAAGGCACTACCGGTTACATCGGTCCTTGCCCACCCGTCGGCGACAGCGCACACCACTACATCATCCAGCTCTATGCCCTGGACCTGGCGCCGGATGCCTTGCCCGCCGGCCTGACCCGTGCGCAGTTCCTGGAAAAAATCAAAGGCCACGTGCTGAAAAGCAGCAGCGTAGTGCGGCGTTATCACCGCTGAAATTTTTTCAAAACGGTTTAACCCCAATTCGCAGGGCTGCCCGTCTCAAAGGATGAATGGATCAATTTCATCCTGAGGTCAGCCCCCATGTCTCTTCCTCTGCATTTTCTCCGTCCGGCCGCCCAGGGTTTCGCAGCCGGTTTGCTGCTGGCCGTTGCCGGTTGCGGTGTTTCGTCAAATCCCGAGTCAGCTGCGGTGCAGCCACCGGCTCAAACTGAACTGAAAACCGAATCGCCGGTGCGTGAATCCGTGATGGCGGACAGTGCGATGGCCAAGCGTGCGGCGCCCTTGGCCAGTTTAGCGCCGATGCCGGCCGGTGAAGCTTATCCACAGGGCTATCGCGACGAGCAGCGGGAGACCTACCAAACCCTTGTGGATAACCCTATCCACAGTGTCGCCGAAGCACCTGTCTCGACCTTCAGCGCCGACGTCGATACCGGCGCGTACGCCAATGTCCGCCGTTTGCTCAATCAGGGGCGTCTGCCACCGGAAGGCGCGGTGCGGCTCGAGGAAATGGTCAATTACTTCCCATACGACTACGCGTTGCCCACCGATGGCTCGCCCTTCGGCGTAACCACTGAACTGGCTGCAACACCCTGGAACCCACATACCCGGTTGCTGCGCATCGGCATCAAGGCCTCGGACCGCGCGGTCGCGGAACTGGCGCCTGCGAACCTGGTGTTTCTGGTGGACGTGTCCGGCTCGATGGACCGTCGCGAGGGCCTGCCACTGGTCAAGAGCACGCTGAAATTGCTGGTCGATCAATTGCGTGAGCAGGATCGTGTTTCATTGGTGGTCTATGCCGGTGAATCCCGAGTCGTCTTGGAGCCCACTTCCGGACGGGAAAAAACGAAGATTCGTACAGCCATCGACCAGTTGACCGCTGGCGGCTCAACCGCCGGCGCGTCAGGTATCGAACTGGCTTATCAACAGGCGCAACAGGCGTTTATCCCCAAGGGTATTAACCGTGTGCTGCTGGCCACCGACGGAGACTTCAACGTCGGTATCAGCGACTTCGACAGCCTCAAGCAAATGGCTGTGGATAAACGCAAAACGGGTGTTTCCCTGACCACCCTGGGTTTCGGTGTGGATAACTACAATGAACAGCTGATGGAACAACTTGCCGATGCCGGCGATGGCAACTACGCCTACATCGACAACCTGCGCGAGGCGCGCAAGGTGCTGGTGGATCAGCTCGGTTCGACCCTCGCCACGGTGGCGAAGAACGTCAAGCTGCAAGTCGAATTCAACCCGGCGCAGGTCAGTGAATATCGCCTGCTGGGTTATGAAAACCGTGCGCTGAAACGTGAGGACTTTAGTAATGACAAGGTTGATGCCGGGGAAATCGGCGCAGGGCATACGGTGACGGCGTTGTACGAAATTGTACCCACGGGCGAGAAGGGCTGGTTGGAGCCGTTGCGCTACGGTAAACCGGGCGCCGGTGCCTCCGACAAGTATGGGGAATTGGCAATGCTGCGTGTGCGTTATCAGTTACCCGAAGGTGGGAATAGTCGCTTGATCGAACGCCCGATTGCTAACACGCCAGCGGGTAAAACCAGTGATGACCTGCGCTTCGCCGCAGCGGTGGCGGCGTTTTCCCAGCAGCTCAAGGATGGCCGCTACACCGGCGAATTCAGCCTCAAGGACACTGAAACACTGGCCCGTAGCGCACGGGGCGACGACCGATTCGGCCTGCGTGGCGAATTCGTGCAATTGGTGGAACTGACACAGAGCCTGCGTACCACCACCGCGTCGAATTCCACTGCCACTGAACAACGGATTGAATAGTGAACCGACTGAAGGGGTTCATCAGCCAGCTGTTTGCTTCTGCCAACAGCCTTGATACCAGCAGTGATGAGTCGCTGCTGGCCCGTTATCGCGAGGGCGACGGCGCGGCGTTCGAGATTCTGTACGCTCGCCATCGTCAAGGATTGTTCCGCTTTCTGCTGGGGCTCAGCGGCAGCGAGGAGAGGGCAGAGGAGGTGTATCAGGAAACCTGGCTGAGCCTGATTCGCAGCGGCACTCAGCCACAAGGCAGAGCGACGTTTCGTACTTGGCTTTACCAGATTGCCCGCAACCGATTGATCGATCACTGGCGCAAGCACGGCGTCCATCAACCGTTACACGACAGTTATGACGAACAAACCCACGCCCAGGCCGACGACACAGCCGATCCCGAGCAATTGCTGAGCTTCAGTCGCGACACCCAGCGCCTGGAAGCCGCGTTGCAAACCTTACCCACCGACCAGCGCGAAGTCTTCCTGCTGCGCGCCTACAGTGATCTCGACCTGCCGCAGATCGCCATCCTCACCGAAACACCGCTGGAAACGGTCAAGAGCCGCCTGCGTTACGCCCAGCAAAAACTGCGTCGGCTGCTGGCCGAGGAGGTACTGACATGACTGACGCCAAGCGAACAGACCAGGTGCTCGAACACTACCGCGAGCAAGCCACCGGCGAACCACTGGCCCACCTCGACGCCCTCATCCTGGCCGCCGCCCGCAATCAACTTCCCGCACCCAAACCAAGCCTGTGGCAACGCTGGGTTCGCGCCTGCCAACAACCGCGCTGGCAAGTGGCTTTTGCCAGCCTCGTCGGCGTCGCATTGATGCTCGCGCTGGTGCAACGTACGCCCGAGTCAGTGCCAAGCTACGACTTCGCCCCGGCCCCCAAAGCCGCCGCGCCACTGGCCAAAAAAGAAGCCGAGCCCATGTCCGCCCGATCACTCGCAGCCCCAGCCGGAGCCATGCCTGCCCCCGCAGCACCCATGGCAGAATCCGTAGCCCCGGCACAACGCGAGTCCTTCAGCGCCGACATGGCCGACGAAGCCAAAGCCAGCAAGCGCGCCGCAGCACCCGTGCAATCGCTGGATGAACAACTGCGCGAAGTCATTCACCTGCAAAAAACCGGTCAGACAAAAGCCGCTGACAAACTCCTGGCGGACCTGCACAAACGCTTCCCCGACAAAAACCTCACCCACCGACTCAAGGAACTGAAGAAAAACTGATCGCATAACCCTCGACCATTTGGCATCAAGGCCCGAAAGCGCGCACTATCGGGCCATAGTCGATGCGTTGGAGGATGCCGTGACAAAAAAAATCGACCGCATCGCCCAAATGCTCAACTGCCCCCAAAAGGGCGAGGAACTCAGGCGCGCGATTACCGAGAGTCGTAAGGATTTTCTGCTGAATCAGCCGGAGGAGGATGTTGTTGAGGACGACGACCTTGAAGAGGAGTTCTTTGAGGACGACGAGGATGATGAATACGATGAGTTTGATTGGACGACGGAGTGAAAGGCCGCTTCGGCTAATGCCGGTCAGTTAAGCGATGAAGGCCTCTGTAGGAGCGAGCTTGCTCGCGAAAATGGCTAACGATACCGCGTATTTATTTAAGTAACCGCGCCGTTTTTGAGTCTTTCGCGAGCAAGCTCGCTCTTACAATTCCCTAACTGACTGGCATTAGCCGCTTCGGCGGTTTTTTTGTGACCCAATTCATCAGTCAGCTGCTACGGGCGGCGCGCGTCCTGCCTGATCGGCATGGAGGCTTGCTGGCTGAAACATCCTGACGATTATGGGAAACAAGTAGTTAGTTGCCCATGTCTCCTCAGTCCTTATAATCGCCCCCAACAAGGCCCCTGTCGGTTGATGCGCTTCAGCGCTGAGACTGCCCAGGGGTTTTTTATAGGCTGAAATTACTGCCTTATCAGGCGCCCCCATCGGTAGTCACGGTTGTGATTGACCAAGCCGTGTTCAAAAAATAACACCCACGAAACAGCACTGGTCGGAGACAGTTGACCCTCACGCAAAGTAAGGAGCACTATTAGGTACTATTTTTAGTACCTACTGGGGGTGTCATGGAGCAGCTACTTGCGAGTCGTTCGGTCAGTATCACCGAGCTTAAGCGCAGCCCGAGCACTGTAATCGAACAAGCTGGTTCCGAGCCTGTTGCTGTGCTCAACCACAATCGTCCTGCCGCCTACCTTTTACCGCACGCGACCTATCAGCAACTGCTGGATCGGCTACAGGCTGCCGAACTTCGGGAAGCCATCGCGGCTAGCCGCAACGATCCGCGTCCGGCCATTTCTGCCGATATTGTATTTGCGGAGCTTGATGTGCTGATTGATCAGGTAGCAGCTGAGCAAAACCATCCGTGAGGCAATTGCTATTTGCTGCATTGGCACGGGACGATCTCCAGCACATCGCTCGATTCATCGCCAGAGACAATCCTGAACGGGCCCGAACGTTTGTGGGCGAGCTACGCACGCAGTGCACACGCTTGATCGAGCAACCGAATTTGGGTGTTTCAAGAGATGATTGTGCTAAGGGATTACGGATGCTTCCCCATGGCCGGTACCTGGTTTTCTACTGTTTGATGGACGACAGAATCAAAATCGAACGCGTACTGCACAGTGCGAGAGATATAAGCCGGCTGTTTGATGAAAGCAGCATTGATCATTAGGTGCCAGCTTTCAAACGCCCACAAAAAAGCCCCAGACCCAACGGGACTGAGGCTTTCTCAAAAAACGTATGGTGCACCAGGCGGGATTCGAACCCACGACCCCTGCCTTCGGAGGGCAGTACTCTATCCAGCTGAGCTACTGGTGCAGCGGGCGCCATGATACTCATATGCATGGCGGGCGTCCATGCTGCTGAATAGCCTGCGTTTTTTCGAAGCTGTAGCGCGCGTTTACTACGCTGATCAGAAAATTGAGGCAAAAGCGTCGTTTTCGTTCTTTTTTTCGAACAGCCTATTGTCCTTTACCCCCTTTGATCCTAGGATTCGTTTGAGATTTCAAACGCTCTTGTCTGGGTGCTGAACCGCGCGAATCCAATACGTGCGCTATTTATGTGCTTCAGCCCGGTGAATGATTTCCCTGACGGCAGCCTAACGAGGCGCCTTTCTACAATCATAATTTGCTCCGCATTCATTGCGGTGCTGTTAAGGAAAGCCGACATGCAGCTTAAAGACACCCAGTTGTTCCGCCAGCAAGCCTTCGTGAATGGCGCTTGGGTTGATGCGGACAATGGTCTGACGATCAAGGTCAATAACCCGGCAACGGGCGAAATTCTGGGCACCGTGCCGAAAATGGGCGCTGCCGAAACCCGTCGTGCGATCGAAGCTGCTGACAAGGCGCTGCCGGCCTGGCGTGCACTGACCGCCAAGGAACGTGCAGGCAAACTGCGTCGTTGGTTCGAACTGATGATCGAGAATCAGGACGACCTGGCTCGCCTGATGACCATGGAACAAGGCAAGCCATTGGCCGAAGCCAAGGGCGAAATCGTTTACGCCGCTTCCTTCATCGAGTGGTTCGCCGAAGAAGCCAAGCGCATCTACGGTGACGTGATTCCGGGCCACCAGCCAGACAAGCGCCTGATCGTGATCAAGCAGCCAATCGGCGTGACCGCTGCCATCACCCCGTGGAACTTCCCTGCCGCGATGATCACCCGTAAAGCCGGCCCGGCCTTGGCCGCCGGTTGCACCATGGTGCTCAAGCCTGCTTCGCAAACTCCGTTCTCCGCTCTGGCCCTGGCTGAATTGGCCCAGCGTGCCGGCATCCCGGCTGGCGTGTTCAGCGTTGTGACCGGCAGCGCCGGCGACATCGGCAGCGAGCTGACCAGCAACCCGATCGTACGTAAATTGTCCTTCACCGGTTCGACCGAAATCGGTCGTCAACTGATGTCGGAATGCGCCAAGGACATCAAGAAAGTGTCCCTGGAACTGGGCGGCAACGCTCCGTTCATCGTGTTCGACGACGCCGACCTGGATAAGGCCGTCGAAGGCGCGATCATTTCCAAGTACCGCAACAACGGCCAGACCTGCGTCTGCGCTAACCGCCTGTACATTCAGGACGGCGTTTACGATGTATTCGCCGAGAAGCTGAAAGCCGCTGTGGCCAAATTGAAGATCGGTAACGGTCTGGAAGATGGCACCACCACTGGCCCGCTGATCGACGAAAAAGCCGTGGCCAAGGTGCAAGAACACATCGCCGACGCCGTCAGCAAAGGCGCGACCGTACTGTCGGGTGGCAAGCCGATGGAAGGCAACTTCTTCGAGCCGACCATCCTGACCAACGTCCCGAACAACGCTGCTGTGGCCAAGGAAGAAACCTTCGGTCCATTGGCGCCGCTGTTCCGTTTCAAAGACGAAGCCGATGTGATCGCGATGTCCAACGACACCGAGTTCGGCCTGGCCTCGTACTTCTACGCTCGTGATTTGGGCCGTGTGTTCCGTGTGGCTGAAGCCCTGGAATACGGCATGGTTGGCGTCAACACCGGTCTGATCTCCAACGAAGTCGCGCCGTTCGGCGGCATCAAGGCTTCGGGCCTGGGCCGTGAAGGTTCCAAGTACGGCATCGAAGATTATCTGGAAATCAAATACCTCTGCCTGGGCATCTAAGTCCACTGGCAGGGCATAGCTTCAAGCGCAAAGGGCACGAGAGCGCTGCCCCTTTGTGCCGCTTCAAACGGAATTTTCTCGGTGACCGGGAACGCTGTGGCAGTCGATCATCGCATGCTGCTGCCGTTGTTCCCCGTCGCTTAATCCTTGAACAACGCCGACCGATGAGCGGCGAATGAGGAATGTAATGAGCAAGACTAACGCTGATTTGATGGCCCGCCGTGTAGCCGCTGTTCCACGTGGTGTTGGCCAGATCCACCCGATTTTCGCCGAGTCCGCGAAGAACGCTACCGTGACCGACGTTGAAGGTCGTGAATTCATCGACTTCGCCGGCGGTATCGCTGTACTGAACACCGGCCACGTGCACCCGAAAATCATCGCCGCCGTGACCGAGCAGCTGAACAAGCTGACCCACACCTGCTTCCAGGTACTGGCCTACGAACCGTACGTAGAAGTGTGCGAAAAAATCAACGCCAAGATCCCAGGTGATTTCGCCAAGAAAACCCTGCTGGTCACCACCGGTTCCGAAGCCGTAGAAAACGCCGTGAAGATCGCCCGTGCCGCCACTGGCCGTGCTGGTGTCATCGCTTTCACCGGCGCTTACCACGGTCGCACCATGATGACCCTGGGCCTGACCGGTAAAGTCGTCCCTTACTCGGCCGGCATGGGCCTGATGCCAGGCGGCGTGTTCCGCGCTCTGTACCCGAACGAACTGCACGGCGTGAGCATCGACGATTCGATCGCCAGCATCGAGCGCATCTTCAAGAACGACGCCGAGCCGCGTGACATCGCTGCCATCATCATCGAGCCGGTTCAGGGCGAAGGTGGTTTCTACGTCGCTCCTAAAGAATTCATGAAGCGCCTGCGTGCCCTGTGCGACCAGCACGGCATCCTTCTGATCGCTGACGAAGTACAGACTGGCGCTGGCCGTACCGGCACCTTCTTCGCCATGGAACAGATGGGCGTTGCTGCCGACCTGACCACTTTCGCCAAATCCATCGCTGGCGGCTTCCCGTTGGCCGGTGTGTGCGGCAAGGCCGAATACATGGACGCCATCGCTCCAGGCGGCCTGGGTGGCACCTACGCTGGTAGCCCGATTGCTTGCGCAGCTGCCCTGGCGGTGATGGAAGTGTTCGAAGAAGAGCACTTGCTGGACCGCTGCAAGGCTGTTGGCGAGCGTCTGGTGACTGGCCTGAAGGCTATCCAGGCTAAGTATCCGGTGATCGGCGAAGTGCGTGCCCTGGGCGCGATGATCGCGGTCGAGCTGTTCGAAAACGGCGACAGCCACAAGCCGAACGCTGCAGCTGTAGCCTCCGTTGTGGCCAAGGCTCGCGACAAGGGCCTGATCCTGCTGTCCTGCGGCACCTACGGCAACGTTCTGCGCGTCCTGGTACCGCTGACTTCGCCGGACGAGCAACTGGACAAAGGTCTGGCGATCATCGAAGAGTGCTTCTCTGAGCTCTGATCACCGAGTGTGATCTGGTTCACAAAAAACCCGCTTCGGCGGGTTTTTTCATGCCTGCTAAAACGCATTCGACGCTATTTCACTGTATCGAAAGGCCCGCATTGGCTAAGGTTTGCGCATTGCCAGGGAGAGCTGTATGACCGTCGTCAATTTACCCGCCGTTCCACGAGTATTGATTGCCGAGGCCGACCCCTGGTCGCGGGATCTGCTCAAGGAAGTTCTATTGAGCGTACGCTGCGACGCGCGGTTGGACCTTTGCGCCAATGGTCAGCAGGCGCTGGAATTACTGGCGAAAAATCCTTATGACCTGGTGATCGCGGACTGGGAATTGCCCGGCGTCGATGGCCTGAATGTCTTGCGCAGTGTTCGTCAGCGCAAACGCAATCCACCCTTGCCCTTCATCCTGATGAGCAGCCGCAACGACAGCGCGAGCGTGCGCGAAGCATTACCACTCGCACCCACCGCGTATCTCACCAAACCGCTGAACATGGAAAGCCTGACCCATCGTCTGCAGGATTTGCTGGTGAACGCCGGTCAAGAAGTGACATGCGAAGTGCCGACACTGGCGCCGGGCATGACCTTATCGGTGTTCCTGGAGCGTCGTCGTGAACTGGCCGAGGGTGCGCCGTTGATGACCGACGTGCAGCTGGCGGTCAAGCGTAGTCTCAATCCCGACGGTCTCGATCTGACGGTGCTGGAAGATGAGATCCGCACTGATCCGCAGGTGACGGCCGTGCTCATTGCTGCCGCCAACAGCGCGGCCCAGCACCATGGTGCAGCCGTGCAGACCCTGTCCCAGGCGCTGCACCGATTGGGCACCGGGCAAAGCATGAACCTGATTCTGGGGCTGACCCTCAAGCGCAGCGCCCGGCTCAGCGATCCGTTTCTGGCGGACTATGCCGAGCGATATTGGGATTTGTCGCTGCACACGGCTGAATATGCGCGAACGCTGGCGCGCTTGCTCGATATTGACCAGTCCCGCTGTTACTGCGCCGGCATGCTGCATCGCCTGGGTGATTTGGCGTTACTGCGTTGTTTGCAGGAATGGAAACAGGCCGGCGGCAAACTGGAGGAACAGGAAGCGATTGGTGAGGCGCTTGCCGAATTCGGCGCGGCCTACGGTTCGGCGTTGCGTACGCGCTGGCGGCTGCCGCTGGAGCTGCGACAACTGATTGCAGCGGTCTACCAGCTCGGTGGCGGGGTTTACTCGCGCGAAGCGCTGGTGATGAACATGGCGGCGCAGCTGGCGCGGTTGCCTGGGCATGAGGGCGTGGAGGAACTGGCCAACAGCCGGACGGCGCGACTGCTCAAGATCGGTTTGCCGGAGCTGATGCGGATGCGCAAGAAGTAGCGCCCAGGATCCTTTGTAGGAGCTGCCGAAGGCTGCGATCTTTTGATCTTGCCCTTAAAAATCAAAAGATCGCAGCCTCGTTGCACTCGACAGCTCCTACAGGGAGCGATGCGTCAGTCGG
This sequence comes from Pseudomonas sp., assembly GCF_050739655.1. Classification (GTDB taxonomy): domain Bacteria; phylum Pseudomonadota; class Gammaproteobacteria; order Pseudomonadales; family Pseudomonadaceae; genus Aquipseudomonas. The sequence continues at coordinate 10,144 of NZ_JBOIBY010000226.1, forward strand.
TAACGATCCGGTTCTTGCCCTCTCGCTTGGCCCGATACATCGCGGCGTCCGCACGGGCAAACAGGCTGTCGATGCTTTCGTCTTCGGCGGTGAGGCTGGTCAGGCCCTGGCTGACCGTGATGCCAAATGTCTGGCCGTCATGGTTGAAGCTCAAGCGCTGGATCTGCCGTTGCAGGCGTTCGGCCACTTGCAGGGCCATCTCCGGGGTACAGCCGGGGAAAACCGCCGCGAACTCCTCACCGCCAATGCGCCCGAACAGATCACCACGTCGCAGTGCCGCGCGGCCGCTGTCGGCGATGTGCTGCAGCACGTTGTCGCCTTCCTGGTGACCATAGGTGTCGTTGATCACTTTGAAGTCATCGATGTCCAGCATCAGGAACGACAGCGGTTCGCCCTTTTGTCGCGCCTGTTCGAATTCTTCGTGAGCGCCATCGAAAAAGTGCCGGCGGTTGCTGCTCTGGGTCAGGGCATCGGTGGTGGCCAGGCGTTGCAGCTCGGCTTCCAGCTGCTTTTTGTCGGTAATGTCTTCGGCGATACCAACAATGATCACCGGCTGGCCTGGCTCAGGCTGACGGTTGATAAAGCATTTGTCGCTGAGCCAGCGCACTTGGCCGTCGGCGTCGATGATCCGGTATTCGCGGTCTTCAACAGCACCTTTTTCCAGCACCTGCGCCAGGCTACGCTCGGCGTATTCCAAATCGTCGGGGTGGATGCTGTCGCGCCACTGGTTACAGTCGGATAGCAGCAGGTCGGGGCTGCGACCGAAAATCCGTTCGTAGGCGGGGCTGACATACAGCACCTGACGGGTTTCCCAGTCGAGTGCCCACAGTACTGCATTGACGCTCACCAGCAGGGTGCTGAACAGCTGTTCGCGTTCGCTCAGTCGCGCCACTTCACCCTGGGCGCGCATCAGCGCCAGCAGGGTTTGGGCGGCCTCGGGCCACTGCGGTGGAGATGGGTCTTTCAGGTTGTTATTGACCATCGGCACAAATCTCAAAAGGCGTGCGCCAGCCCGGGATTGATAGCGGCCACAATGAAGCCTGCCTGGGTGGCGAAGTCATTTTGAGATAGGGGATTTGAAGCGAAGTTCCGGAAGGTGCGCCCAAGAAGCGGGGCGCACCGATCAACGGTGTCAGGCGGCGTTAGGGCGCAGGGAGTAGGTTTTCAACTGATCGGCGAAGTCACGCAAGGATTGAATCCCGCTGGCTTCGGCTTCGTGTACCCAGTCCTTGATGGCGGCCAGCATGTCGTGACCATTTGAGCTGGTCTTGACCCAGATCTGCTGCAGGGCGAGCCGTTTCTCGTAAATTACCTTCAACGCCTGACTGTGCTCGAGCATGTTCTGGATGCGCATGTGATGCTTTTCATCCAGCAGACTGGTTTCCCGCGAAAGCAGGCGTTTGGCCCGGTGGAATTGATGGCGGACCGAGTGATCGACCTTTTCCAGCTCTTGCTTGACCAGTGGGCCGATCACCAATTTGCGGTACTGGGCCATGATCTGGAAGCGGTTGTTGAGGATTGCCATGGCAGTGTCCATGTCCAGATTGCCCTTGCCTTCGACGCGATGGGCGATTGGCGCGACTCGCTGAACCTTGGCCAGGCGCAGGAAGCTGAACACTTGAATCCAGGCCCAGCCCAGATCGAATTCCCACTTTTTCACCGACAATTTTGCCGAATTAGGGTAGGTGTGATGGTTGTTGTGCAGCTCTTCACCGCCGATCAGGATGCCCCAGGGCACCAGGTTGGTCGCCGCATCGCGGCATTCGAAGTTACGGTAGCCGATGGCATGGCCCAGGCCATTGACCACACCGGCGGCCCACACCGGAATCCACATCATCTGGATGGCCCAGATGGTGATACCGATGGTGCCGAACAGCAGCAGGTCGATGACGCCCATGATCGCCACGCCCAGCAGCGGGAAGCGGGTATAGAGGTTGCGTTCGATCCAGTCATCCGGGCAGTTCTTGCCGTAGATGCGCAGGGTCTCTGGGTTTTCCGCTTCGGCTCGGTACAGCTCGGCACCTTTGCGCAAGACGGTGGACAACCCCTTGATGACCGGGCTGTGCGGGTCATCTTCGGTTTCGCATTTGGCGTGGTGCTTGCGGTGGATAGCCGTCCACTCACGGGTGTTCTGGGCGGTGGTCAGCCACAGCCAAAAGCGGAAGAAATGTTTCAGGCCAGCATTCAGCTCAAGCGAGCGATGGGCTGAATAACGGTGTAGATAGACCGTGACGCCGATGATCGTCACGTGGGTCATCAGCAAGGTGACTGCCACCAGCGACCAGGGTGACAAGCCGAGAAAACCTTCGTACCACATAGGCTATAGGGCCCTCGATAAAGAAAAAACAGCCGATGCATTATCACCAAGCCCACAGAGAAAACCAGTCGCCCTTTCAGATAAGAGTGGCTGGATGTGTCTTTGACTTATAATCCCGCTATTTATGTAGGGACATGGACAGTCTTATGCCTGCCAGCTATCGCGATGCCTTGCGCGCAGCGCTGCTTTACCTGTTGCTTTCTGTGGTCTGGCTGCAGCTCAGTGACTCTTTATTGAACCGTTTCTTCGATGACTCGGTCGAGCGTTTGCGATGGCAACTGATCAACGGTTATGCATGGGTGGTGTTGAGCGCCGGATTAATCTTTTTCGCCCGTGCCCGGCTGTTTCGTTGCCTTGGCATCGGCGCCAAATTGCGAGAACGCAGCGAAGACCGAGAGCGTTTGCGTCAGGCGGCCGCAGTGTTTGATTGCACCCGCGAGGGTGTGTTGGTCACCAATTGCGAGGGCCTGATTGTCCACGTCAATCGGGCATTCATGGAGATCACCGGCTATCAACGCGACGAAGTGCTGGGGCAACGACCCAGCCTTTTCAAATCCGGGCGTCATTCGGCGGATTTCTATCAGGCGATGTTCGCCACGCTCGACAACTTGGGCGAATGGAGCGGGGAGATCTGGAATCGTCGCAAAAGCGGGGAGGTCTACCCGCAATGGCAGACCATACGCATGATTCACGATGAGCAGGGGCGGCGCAGTCATTACGTGGCGGTGTTTTCCGACATCAGTGCGATCAAGAATTCCGAACATGAACTGGTGCACTTGGCGCACCACGATCCGCTGACCGATCTGCCCAATCGCCTGCTGATCACCGATCGCGTCGAGCAGGCCCTTACGTCGGCGCAGCTCAACAAGCGTGGCTGTGCGTTGCTGATGGTCGACCTGGACCATTTCAAGATGATCAACGACAGTCTCGGGCACTCCATCGGTGACCAGTTGCTCAAAGCCGTGGCGGAGCGCTTGAAGGCGATATTCGGTCCTGGCATCACACTGGCGCGGTTGGGTGGCGATGAATTTGCCGTGCTGGCCGAGAGCTGTCCGCATTTGGTGCAGGCTGCGGCGCTGGCCCAGCGCATCATCGATGGTCTCAAGGAGCCGTTCTCTATTGATGGGCATCAGCTGTTCATCAACACCAGCATCGGTATCAGCCTCTTCCCCAGCGATGCCTTGAGCGCCGAGCAGTTGCTGCGCAATGCCGATTCCGCGCTGTTCAAGGCCAAGAGCGCTGGCCGCAATGGTTACGCGCTCTACACCGAGGAGTTGACCGCCCATGCCCGGCGGCGGGTTGAACTGTCCTTCGAGTTGCGACGTGCGCTGGAGCAGCAGCAACTGCGGGTTCATTACCAGCCGGTTCACAATCTCCAGACCAGCCGAATGATCGGCGTCGAGGCGCTGGTGCGCTGGGAGCATCCGCAGCGGGGCCTGGTGTCGCCGGCAGAGTTTATTCCCGTCGCCGAGCGAACCGGACTGATTGCCGAAATCGACGCGTGGGTCATGCGCCAGGCGTGTCAGCAAATGTGCCAATGGCGGCAGGCTGGCATGGCGTTGTCGTTTGTCGCGGTGAATGTCTCACCGCGATTGTTTGCCCGTCGTGAGCTGTACCAGCAAGTGGCGCAGGTGCTGCATGAGACCGGTTTGGACCCGGCCTGCCTGGAGCTTGAGGTCACGGAAAGCGCGGTGATGGAGGACCCTGAAGTCGCGCTGGAGCAAATGCATCGCCTGCGAGAGTTGGGCGTGCGGCTGGCCATCGATGATTTCGGCACCGGCTACTCGTCGTTGCTGCGGCTCAAGCGCTTGCCGGTGCAGAAGCTCAAGATCGACCAGGGCTTCGTTGCCGGGCTGCCTTGTGATGAGGACGACGCTGCCATTGTGCGGGTCATCATCGCGCTGGCGCAGAGCATGGGCATGCAGGTGCAGGCTGAAGGGATCGAGCAGGCCGAGCAGGCGGCATTTTTGCTCGAGCAGGGAAGTCACCTAGGGCAGGGCTACTGGTTTGGGCGGCCGGTGCCGGCCGGGCAACTGGAACTGCCTTAACCCCGAAAAGATCGCAGCCTTCGGCAGCTCCTACACAGGTACGCAAGCCCCCTGTAGCCAGCCATTTCTTGAACGGCTAAAAGATCGCAGCCTGCGGCAGCTCCTACAGGGTACGCATCCCGTGTAGGAGCTGCCGAAGGCTGCGATCTATTGATCTTCTAACCCACATCCCCCCGCAAACCCTCGCCCCATCAAATAATGTCTTCTGGTTATATAAACATTCTTAAATAGTATTTTTAAGAATATCTGCGCCTCTCTACTATTGGTTTCAAGCCGCAAGCAGTGCCCTCACTGCCGGGCAACCACTCAGTCGAAGGAGCAGCACCATGAGCGCATCTCTGCGTAGCGTTGACGGCCAGGACGAAGCAACCATCCTGCGTGAAATCCAGAGTGCACTGCGCGACCTGCGCTTTGGTGCAGTGGAAATCACCGTGCACAACGCCCAAGTGGTCCAGATCGAACGCAAAGAAAAATTCCGTTTGCAGCAGCCAGGTAACAAACCGGGCTGAAGCGCCCGTTGAACCGACACCGCGATTCCAGAAATCCATAAGAACTAGCCAACACAAATAGAATTCCAGGAGCTTTCACCATGTCGTCGATTCGCCATTTCGCTTTGGCCGCCCTGGCCAGTGCCCTGTTTGCCGGTTCCGCGGTTGCCAAGGACTACGAATTGCTCAACGTGTCGTACGACCCGACCCGTGAGCTGTATCAGGATTACAACGCCGAGTTCGTCAATTTCTGGAAGAAAAGCAATCCTGGCGACAGCGTGAAAATCCAGCAGTCCCACGGTGGTTCGGGCAAGCAGGGCCGGGCGGTGATCGATGGCCTTCGTGCCGACGTGGTGACCCTGGCGCTGGCCGGTGACATCGACGAAATCGCCAAGCTGGGCAAGACCTTGCCGGCTGACTGGCAGAAGCGTCTGCCGGAAGCGAGCACCCCATACACCTCGACCATCGTGTTTCTGGTGCGCAAGGGCAACCCAAAAGGCATCAAGGACTGGGGCGACCTGGTCAAGAACGATGTGTCGGTGATCACGCCGAACCCGAAAACCTCTGGCGGTGCGCGCTGGAACTTCCTCGCCGCATGGGCTTACGGCCTGAAAGCCAACGGCGGTGACGAAGCCAAGGCCAAGGAATACGTGCAGACCCTGTTCAAGCACGTGCCAGTGCTGGATACCGGTGCTCGCGGTTCGACCATCACCTTCGTCAACAACGGTCAGGGCGACGTGCTGTTGGCCTGGGAAAACGAAGCGTTCCTGGCGCTGAAGGAAGATGGCGGCGCTGACAAGTTCGACATCGTCGTGCCTTCGCTGTCGATCCTCGCCGAACCGCCAGTGGCCGTGGTCGACAAGAACGCCGAGAAGAAGGGCAACGAGCAAATCGCCGAAGCCTACCTCAAACATCTGTACAGCCCGGCCGGCCAGGAAATCGCGGCGAAAAACTTCTATCGTCCACGTGACAAGGATGTCGCCGCCAAATACGTCAACCAGTTCCCGAAACTGGAGCTGGTGACTATCGACAAGGACTTCGGCGGCTGGAAAACCGCGCAGCCGAAATTCTTCAATGACGGCGGCGTGTTCGACCAGATCTACCAGGCGCAGTAATCTTAAATGGCCACTAATGCGCTTCCATGAGGCGCATTAGAAAAATGTGGGAGCGGGCTTGCTCGCGAAGGCGGAGTGTCAGTCGATAGGGATGTTGCTGACCCACCGCTTTCGCGAGCAAGCCCGCTCCCAC
>NZ_JBOIBY010000227.1:0-13524 GCF_050739655.1 Pseudomonas sp.
CGTCAACGATGACGCGCGGTGTCTGATGCGCCGCGGTGTTCTCTGGTCCTTCGCGAGCAAGCTCGCTCCTACAGGTGTTTGTGCAGTTCGCCGGAAATATCTCAAGGCACTGATGCCCTGTTCTAGAATGTATCGATACAACCTATAACAACAACGAGAGTGAGCCGATGATGCAAGCGCAACTGCTGAGTCAGCGCAGTACGATTTTCGACCTTGCCGATCCGTACGCGGTGTCGGGCTATGTCAATCAGCACGTCGGTAACCATTGCATTCTCATGCCCCGTGCCGGGCATCCCCTGGCCAGTCTCAACCATCGCAAGTTCGCCAGTCTCGACCTGTGCCGTATCAGCTACGGCGGCAGCGTTCGGGTCACTTCCGGCGCGCTGGAAACCATCTACCATCTGCAAGTGCTGTTGCGCGGCAATTGCCTGTGGCGTGGCCACGGTCAGGAACATTACTTCGCCCCCGGCGAATTGCTGCTGATCAACCCCGACGATCCGGTGGACCTGACGTACTCCGACGATTGCGAAAAATTCATTCTCAAAGTCCCGACAACCCTTTTCGAGTCCGTCTGCGATGAGCAACGCTGGCGCTATCCGGGGCAGGGCGTGCGGTTTCTGGAAAACCGTTATCAGCTCAACGAGCTGGAAGGCTTCGTCAACCTGCTGGCAATGATTTGCCAGGAGGCCGAGTCGACCGAGCAGATCCCCAGGGTGCAGGAGCATTACACGCAGATCATCGTCAGCAAGATGCTGAGCCTGATGAAGACCAATGTCTGCCGCCTGGAAATCGGTTCACAAACCGCCACGTTCGATGCAATTGCCGACTACATCGGCAAGAACCTCAAGCAGAGCCTGGACAGCGAAGAGTTGGCGCGACAGGCGCACATGAGCCTGCGCTCGTTCTATGCCCTGTTCGAACGCAACGCCGACACCACCCCGAAAAACTACATCCGCCAGAAACGCCTAGAGCGCATCCACGCCTGCCTGAGCGACCCGACCTGCAACGTGCGCAACGTTACCGAAGTGGCCATGGACTACGGCTTCCTGCACCTGGGACGTTTCTCCGACAGCTACCGCAAGCAGTTCGGCGAATTACCGTCCGATACCCTCAAGAGACGTCACTGAGGCCGACACTTCCAACATTCATGTCGCCTGACCCGACGCCTTCGCGGGCAAGCCCGCTCCCACAGTGTTTTTGGCTGGACGCGAAATTTGCGTTCAACCGATATCACTGTGGGAGCGGGCTTGCCCGCGAAGAGGTCGGTACATTCAGCATTGATATCGCCTGACACAACGCTGACCCTGCACAAAACGGATAAAGGTCTGCACCCCGCGGATAGTCCCACCCATTGCCCGGTTCTAGGATGACCCTGCCTGAACAATAACAATGGAGGCGGTGGCCATGACCCTGCGACCCGAATATTTGCATTCCCTGCTCGAAGACAAACCCGAGCAGGGCCTCTATCGCTGCAAGCGCGAGATGTTCACCGATCCACGCCTGTTTGACCTGGAGATGAAACACATCTTCGAAGGCAACTGGCTCTATCTGGCTCACGAAAGCCAGATCCCCAACATAAACGATTACTACACCACCACCATGGGGCGTCAGTCGATTTTCATCGCGCGCAACAAGGACGGTGTACTCAATGCCTTCATCAACGCTTGCAGTCACCGCGGCGCGACCCTGTGCCGGCACAAATCCGGTAACAAGAGCTCCTACACCTGCCCGTTCCACGGCTGGACCTTCAACAACTCCGGCAAACTGCTCAAAGTCAAAGACCCTGCCAACGCCGGCTATCCATCGAGCTTCAACTGCGAAGGCTCCCACGACCTGACCAAGGTCGCGCGTTTCGAGTCCTATCGCGGCTTCCTGTTCGGCAGCCTCAACCCCGATGTGCTGCCACTGGTCGAGCACCTGGGCGAGTCGGCGAAGATCATCGACATGATCGTCGACCAGTCCGCCGACGGCCTGGAAGTGCTGCGCGGTTCGTCCACCTACATCTACGAAGGCAACTGGAAGCTCACCGCCGAAAACGGTGCCGATGGCTACCACGTCAGCTCCGTGCACTGGAACTACGCGGCGACCCAGAACCAGCGCAAACAGCGCGAGGCCGGTGACGAAAACCCGACCATGAGCGCTGGCAGCTGGGCCAAGCAGGGCGGTGGTTTCTATTCCTTCGACAAGGGCCACATGCTGCTCTGGACCCGTTGGTCAAACCCCGAAGACCGTCCGCTGTACGAGCGTCGCGACGAGCTGGCGCAGGACTTCGGCCAGGCCCGCGCTGACTGGATGATCGAGAACTCGCGCAACCTGTGCCTGTACCCGAACGTTTACCTGATGGACCAGTTCAGCTCGCAGATCCGTATTGCCCGGCCGATCTCGGTGGACCGCACCGAAATCACCATTTATTGCATCGCCCCAAAAGGCGAAAGCGATCACGCACGCTCCAGCCGTATCCGCCAGTACGAAGACTTCTTCAACGTCAGCGGCATGGCCACCCCGGATGACCTGGAAGAGTTCCGCTCCTGCCAGACCAGCTACCAGGGCAGCGTGACCACCTGGAACGACATGTCCCGCGGTGCCGAGCACTGGATCGAAGGCGCCGACGACGCCGCCAAGGAGATCGACCTGCACCCGCTGCTGTCTGGCGTGCGCACCGAAGACGAAGGCCTGTTCGTGCTGCAACACAAGTATTGGCAGCAGACCATGCTCAAGGCGCTGGAAGCCGAACAGTCGAAGCTGATCGCCGTGGAGGACGTGCAATGACCATTACCTATGACGCCGTGCGCGATTTCCTCTACCGCGAAGCCCGTTACCTGGATGACCGCGATTGGGACGAGTGGCTGGAAATGTACGCTCCCGATGCGACCTTCTGGATGCCGTCCTGGGATGACAACGACGAGTTGACCGAAGACCCGCAGCGGGAAATCTCGCTGATCTGGTACGGCAATCGTACAGGCCTGGAAGACCGAATCTTCCGGATCAAGACCGATCGTTCCAGCGCGAGCATTCCGGATACTCGCACCTCCCACAACATCAGCAACATCGAACTGCTGGAGCAGGCCGACGGACTGTGCAAGGTGCGCTTCAACTGGCACACCCTGAGCTTTCGCTACAAGACCGTCGACAGCTATTTCGGCAGCAGTTTCTACACCCTCGATGTGCGTGGTGAAAACCCGCTGATCAAGGCCAAGAAAGTGATCCTGAAGAACGACTACGTTCGCCAGGTTATCGATGTTTACCATTTGTGAGGCTGCCGTCATGACCCATTCCATCGCATTCAATTTCGAAGACGGCGTCACTCGGTTCATCGACGCCAATGTTGGCGAAACCGTGGCCGACGCTGCGTACCGCCAGGGCATCAACATTCCGCTGGACTGCCGCGACGGCGCCTGCGGGACGTGCAAGTGTTTTGCCGAAGCCGGCCAATATGATCTGGGCGAGGAGTACATCGAAGATGCTCTGAGCCCTGAAGAGGCCAAACAGGGTTTCGTCCTGACCTGCCAGATGCGTGCGCAAAGCGATTGCGTGGTGCGGGTGCCGACGTCCTCGGAAGTCTGCCGCACTCGTCAAGCCAGCTACGACGCCACCATCAGCGCGGTACGTCAGTTGTCCGACAGCACCATTGCGCTGTCGATCAAGGGTGAGTCCCTGAGCAAGCTGGCGTTTCTGCCCGGGCAATATGTGAACCTGGGAATTCCCGGCAGCGAGCAGACCCGCGCCTATTCCTTTAGCTCCTTGCAGCGCGACGGTGAAGTGAGCTTCCTGATTCGCAACGTCCCTGGCGGCCTGATGAGCAGCTTCCTCACCGGCATGGCCAAGGCTGGCGACAGCATGAGCCTGGCAGGACCGTTGGGCAGTTTCTATCTGCGCGACATCCGTCGCCCGCTGTTGCTGCTGGCGGGTGGCACCGGCCTGGCGCCATTCACCGCGATGCTGGAGAAAATCGCCGAACAGGGCAGCGAGCATCCGCTGCACTTGATCTACGGCGTGACCCACGATTTCGACCTGGTGGAAATGGAACGCCTGGAGTCCTTTGCGGCGAGCATTCCCAACTTCACCTACAGCGCCTGCGTGGCCAGCCCCGACAGCCAGCACCTGCTCAAGGGCTACGTGACCCAGCACATCGAACCCAAGCACTTGAACGATGGCGACGTCGACGTCTACCTGTGCGGCCCACCACCGATGGTGGAAGCGGTCAGCAAGTACATTGGCGAGCAAGGCATCCAGCCTGCGAATTTCTACTACGAGAAGTTTGCGGCCAGCGCGGCGTAAGCGCCACGCCAATATTGGTTTCAGCAGAGATCCCTGTGGGAGCGGGCTTGCCCGCGATAGCGGAGTGTCAAACAACATCAATGTTGGATTGTGCCGACGTCATCGCGGGCAAGCCCGCTCCCACAGGGGACGGTGTCAAGCCTGAGAGTTATTGAGGTACACATGAACAGATTCCACGAAAAAGTCGCGCTGATCACCGGGGCTGCCCAAGGCATCGGGCGGCGTGTTGCCGAGCGTATGGCGGCGGAAGGGGCGAAGTTGATCCTGGTCGATCGCTCCGAGCTGGTGTTCGAGGTTCAGAAGGAATTGGCGCAGGACTGCCAGGTGCTGGCATTGACCGCCGATCTCGAACAGTACGAGGAATGCAACCGAGTGATGCAAACCGCGGTCGAGCGTTTCGGGCGTCTGGATGTACTGGTCAATAACGTCGGCGGCACGATCTGGGCCAAGCCGTTTGAACACTATGAAGCGTCGCAGATCGAGGCCGAAGTTCGCCGCTCGTTGTTCCCGACGTTGTGGTGCTGCCATGCCGCGCTGCCGTTCATGCTGGAGCAGGGCAGTGGTGCGATCGTCAACGTGTCGTCCATCGCCACCCGCAGCGTCAACCGTGTGCCCTACGGCGCCGCGAAGGGCGGGGTGAATGCCTTGACCGCGTGCCTGGCGTTCGAAACCGCCGGACGCGGTGTTCGGGTCAATGCCACGGCGCCAGGCGGCACCGAGGCTCCGCCGCGAGTGATTCCGCGCAACAGCGCCGAGCAGAGTGCGCAGGAGAAAGTCTGGTATCAACAGATCGTTGACCAGACCCTCGACAGCAGTTTGATGAAACGCTACGGCACGCTGGATGAACAGGCTGGGGCCATTTTGTTTCTGGCCAGCGACGACGCCTCCTACATCACCGGCATGGTCATGCCGGTGGGCGGTGGCGATCAGGGTTGAGGCTTGGGTTTACAGGCGACGCTGAAAAGCTCTGAGGATTTTGAGCGTGGCGTCGCTGGTATCCAGATTCTGGATCGCATTGAGCGGAAACCAGATGCAGTCGAAGATTTCGTTCAATGGCCGGGCCTGAGCCGTCTCCAGCGTGGAGGCTTCGTAGACATGGTGCCGGGTGTTGCCCGATTGCATTTCCATCAGGTACAGCAGCTCTTCCACACCCAGTCCGGTTTCTTCCGCCAGTTCACGCGCAGCGGCACCGGCATGGGTCTCGCCACGCTCGACCTTTCCGCCAGGCAGCATCCAGCGACTCTTCGGCTTTCGCACCAGAAGAATGTGGCGATCGTGCTCGCAAATGACGGTGGCGCGTACTTTCATGGTCTTCTCGATGTAGCTGTCACAAAAGTGTAACAAAAAAGAAATAATCAAGCTGGATCCGTTGCCTTCAGCCATTGCTGAGTAGAGGCGCTTCAAAATGAAAAAGTGCAATTCAAAGGACGTTTGAAGCGACGTTCGGTCGTTTTCGAGGCGAATAGCGGGTGTAAGGTAGCTGCGTGAGCTTTGGAATCTTGCCGAGAAGGAGGTGACCATGAGTGTTCCGATGCTGAACAGAATGCATATGAACGGTTACGACGTACTCAGCGTGAATAACGGCCCATGGCGGGTTTGCACCAAGGGTGACCGGCTTGGGTCATTTGGCAGTCGAGAAGAAGCACTGGCGTTTGCGGCGTCTCTTCCTGGCTACAAATCGAAGTCAGGCAGGCAGGCGAACAGCCAATAAGCTGAATGTGGTAACGCAAAAGCCCCGGAATCCGGGGCTTTTTATTGATTGCACGAAACGCACTAGTACCCGCCGCCGCTACCGGAACGGGAAGGCTCCCTGGCTTTCATCTGGGCGTTGCTCCATTCGGCACAGGTCATGAAACTCTTGTGATCCACCTTGCCGCGGCTGTCGAAGCTGATGTTGTACGGTTGTCGATGCTCGGGCTGTTCCAGTTTGTAATCGAAGCAGGTGCCTGGTTCGACAGTGCGGTTGCTGATCGATAACGGCGCGCCGCCGATTTGCTGGACCTGTTCCTGGCTCATGCCCATCTCCACCTTGGCCACCAGGGGTTGATCGCGAAAGATCTGGGAGTCGGTATTGCAGCCTGCCAGCGTCATCAACGCGATAACGAGCACAGGCAGGGTTCTGTTCATGGTCGGGCTCCTTCATCACTGAGGCTTGTTGCGGCTGATGACCTTTGCCTTGACTTCCTCGGCGTAGCCCAGCAACCGTTGTTCATCCCCCTGAAACAGATCGCACAGCCGTTGTACAGCTTGTGCATCAACTTCATTGCCAGCCTGGCGCAATTGCTCCGCTATGCGCAAAAGCTCGACTGCCGACCATCGCAGATCCGATGCCAGCCCTTGCAGGTCGCGCCGAAGTGCTTGCTCATCTTCGTTAAGCCACATGATGACCTCCTGTAATGCCGCGCTACCAAATATTAGACCCAATACGGCGGTGGGGTGCTGTGTTCGTCTGATCCGCCGGGGCTTCCTTTGGTCGGGAAATTTGCGCGAAACGCAAAATCCGCTGTCGTAGTGAAGTACCGATTTTTCGCCAGGACGGGGAGCAATCCGAATGACGGCAACCGATGACTTCCGGGCGCAGGCCCAAGGGCTGATCGCCGATCTGGATGCGGCCACCAGTGAAATGATGAAACTCATTTCCGAGCACCAGCTTAGTGGGCCGGAATGGGAGCGTGTCAGCCAATGGCAACATGATGCCTATGAGCGATGGACGACCTATTTGAATGAACGCTCATACCCGAACCCCGGCGATCACAACGCCAGTCGCTGAAATACAATGCAATAAACCCGGCAACAAAATGGCTGTCGGGGCGGCGGCAGACTACATTTCATTTTTTTGAGGATAAGGACGCTTTATGCAGAGCCGGATATTGTTGGGGGGTGTTGTATTGGCGTTGTTGGGGGGATGTTCATTGCCGGCGTCTGTGGTACCCGGCGAGCCGAACTACAACAAGCACAGTGAGAAGGTACCCAAGGAATTGGCCGCGTGCATATTGCCAGCTTGGCAGAAAGAGGTTTCCCACACGACTCAATCGTCGATTTCCAATGGCTACCGGATTACCGCGCCCAGCATCATCACGGCCGACGAGGTGCTGGACATCGTGAAATCGAAGGATGGCAGCCAGGTTTCGCTGTATCAGGGACCACCCTGGGCGAAGTCGGGGGCACTGCGCGAGGCAGTGCGTAACTGCATATAGGGTTCAACCGCTGATGTCGGTGACCTGGATGAGCTGATCGTCGTTTGATTGGGCGCTCGCGGTGCCTTTCTTTTCCCGGCGCTCATTCATCCAGTTGTCCACTTTTTCTCCAAACCCGGCCGGGGCTTTGCGACCGACTTTTCTGGCAATGTCCAGAATGGTTTGCTGGGCGAGGGCTTCCTCCATGCGTTTTTGTGCCGTCATCATGGCGCCGTGCACCGAACAGAGCCCGTCAAGCGCCCAGGCCGGCGCTTCGCCTTCAAACAGCGCACAGCGTCCGCGAATCTCCCGGCATTCAAAAATGGCCTTGCGCCCATCGATTGCATTGACGATATCCAGCAACGTGATTTCGTCAGCAGGCAGGGCCAGTTTGAAGCCGCCCCGCACACCCTCGGTAGCGACCACCAGTTTTGCCTTGGCCAGTTTGGTAAAGATCTTCGCCAGATAATCCAGAGGCACGCCTTGCAGCTCTGCAAGGTCACGCACGCTCGATTCGCGCGTCTCGCCGCCATTGCCCACCAGAAAAATCAGGCAGTGAATTCCGTACTCGACACCTGCGCTGTAAAGAGACATATCCATCTCCGACTAATATTGTCGCAAATCTTAACAGCTGATAGTGAGCCAGACAACGAAGGCAATGCCTTTTCCCTTTTCTTGATCAATCCGCTGAAGTTATTGAATTTAAAGGGCTAGGTCGAGGTATCGATTCGATCGATGGCAAACATTTTGAAAAATCGGTTGCGGCTCTTAACTCGGATCAATAGAGTCGTAGTTGTCAGGTCGGGAGTGAACGACAACGCTCAAGCGAAACGAGCACGTCGACTCCCTGGTCCTTCAACAAAATTCAATGCCCCCTGGAGTGACAAATGAAACAGCACATTTTGGTAATCGGCGCAGGTTTCGGTGGCATGTGGACCGCTTTGAGCGCCACGCGACTGTTCGACATTCACGGCCACGAGGACTTTGAAGTGACCGTGCTGGCTCCCCAGGCTGAACTGCGTGTGCGTCCACGCTTCTACGAACCGAACGCCCATCAACTGGCAGCGCCCATTGGCGAGCTGTTCGATGCCGTCGGCGTGAAATTCATCAAGGGTGCCGCCCAGACCATCGACGTTGCGCAAAAAAGCGTGGGCTACATTGACGCTGCCGGGGAAAAACAGGTTTGCATCTACGACAAACTCGTTCTGGCCACCGGCAGCCGCCTGGCTCTGCCTGACACCCCGGGTGTGACTGAACATGCGTTCGACGTCGATCAGATCGAACAGGCCGTGCGCCTGGAAACCCACCTCAAGTCCCTGGTTAACCAACCAGAAAGCCAGGCACGTAACACCGTAGTGGTGGCGGGAGGCGGTTTCACCGGCATCGAAACGGCGACTGAAATGCCGGCACGGCTGCGCGCCATCCTCGGTAAGCGTGCGGACATCAACGTGATCATCGTGGACCGCGGTGACAAGATTGGCGGCTCCATGGGCCCGCAAATCGCCGAAAAAATCGTAGAGGCCAGTGTTGAAACCGGCGTGAAATGGCACCTGAACGCCTCGGTTGTGGCTGTCGATGAAAACGGTGTGACCTTGTCCGATGGCCAGCGCATCGACGCCAAGACAGTGGTCTGGACCACCGGTGTGCGCGCCAGCTCGCTGACCGAGCAGATTCCGGCAGAACGCGATCGCCTTGGCCGTCTGCACGTCGACGCGCATATAAAAGTCATTGGTCAGGACGACATCTTCGCCACCGGCGACGTGGCCTATGCGGCTTCCGATGACATCGGCAACTACGCGCTGATGACTTGCCAGCACGCCATTGTGTTGGGCCGTCACGCGGGTAATAACGTTGCGGCGCAGATTCTGGGTGTGGACCCAACGCCGTATAGCCAGCCCAAATACGTGACTTGCCTGGATCTGGGGGCATGGGGCGCGGTGTACACCGAGGGTTGGGATCGTCAGGTCAAGTTGACCGGGCAAGAGGGCAAGGACCTCAAGACGCAAATCAACACCGTATGGATTTATCCGCCGGTGGCTGATCGTGCAGTGGCTTGGGCTGCGGCGGATCCATTGATTCCAATCGCCTAAGTATCGTTGACTGCTTCCTCAAATCCCGCCCGGGTGATCCCGGGCGGGATTTTTGTTGTAGGGCGTATCGCCGCCCCACAGAGCCTTTAGTCTTCAAAACATTGCATGCGTGAAATTAATAGTGTATTTTTTCATGAAATTAAAACTATAAAATTTCATGGAGCCGGTATGTTTCAGCAATCCACCCAACATGTCGCCAGCTATTACGCTCACTCCTGCGCTGATCGCCTCATTGATCGCCCGGTACTGGAAGGCGAGCAAAGCACCGAAGTGCTGATAATCGGCGCCGGCTTCAGTGGCTTGCACACCGCGCTGCGACTAGCCCTGGCTGGAAAACGCGTGACATTGCTCGAAGCCAGCCGGGTGGCCTGGGCGGCATCGGGGCGCAACGGCGGCCAGGCGATTCTCGGCTGGTCCTGTGACATGCCACCGCTGGAGGCAGCGCTGGGTTATGAGCGCGCGCGGCGATTGTGGGACGGCATGCGTTGGGCGGGTCAGGAACTACGGGAATTGCCGGCGCGCCATGGTTTCGCTTGCGACTACCGCGCCGGCCATCTCTGGACGTCTGTGATGCCGCGGCGGGTCAGACTGCTTACCGAATGGCAGCACGAGGCCAGCCATAAATGGGGTCATGACGGCTTGCAATTCATCTCCCGTGAACAGCTGCCCGAGTGGGTGGCCAGTAATCGTTATCAGGCGGGACTTTTCGATCCGGAAGGCGGGCACTTGAATCCGCTGAAGCTGGCGCTCGGCCTGGCCGCAGCGATTGAGCGGGCAGGTGGGGTGATTCATGAACAGAGCAAAGCGCTGAATTATCGCGAGGACGCCGACGGGTACCTGGTGACCACAGAACGCGGACGTATCCGCGCCGATGTACTGGTACTGGCCTGCAATGCATACCTGGATCGGCTTGATCCGCAGCTATCGAGCTGCGTATTGCCGGTCGGAACCTATCAGGTGGCCACCGCGCCATTCTCCGAGGCACAAGCGATTGCGCTGCTGCCAAGCAATGTGTGCGTCACCGATAACCAGTTCGTGCTCGATTATTTCCGCCGCACACCGGATAACCGTCTGCTGTTTGGCGGTGGCTGCACTTACCTGGGCGGCATGCCCAAGGACATCGCTGGCGCAACCCGGCGGTGCCTGGAGCGCGTGTTTCCGCAATTGAAAGGCGTGGAGCTGGAGTTCGCCTGGGGCGGTCACATCGACCTGACCCTCAAGCGCACGCCCGACATTGGCCGGCGTGGTGATCTGTATTGGTTGCAGGGTTACTCCGGACACGGCGTGTTGCCGACCCTGGCCGGGGCGCGCGCGGTGTCCGATGCGATACTGGGCCAGTCGGACGAGCTTGCGCTGTATCAGGGTTTGAGCAATGGCAGTTTTCCGGGCGGAAAATACATGGCCGCTCCGCTGGAAGCCATCGGCAAGGCCTGGTATCGACTGCGCGACAGCATTTGAAGCGTTAACTTCTGGAAGCCTCTAGATGAACATGCAAGAAGAGATTTCAGCGCTGGCGATCCTGATTCAGGACCTGCGCAAACACAAGAAATACACCCTTAAGGACCTGGCGGACAAAATCGGCCGTTCCGTGGGGTTCCTGTCGCAAGTCGAGCGCGGGCTGTCCCGCCCGACGGTGGCAGACCTGACCGCCATCAGCGAAACCCTTGGCGTACCGACCACTTATTTCTACAGCCTGCCCAAACCCATGGCCTTGCCCTGGGTGACCCGGCCGGATGAGCGCCGCACGCTGTACTACGCCGACGGCATCACCGACATCCTGGTCTCGCCGAAAATGCGCGCGTCTTTTTCGATGCTCGAAAGCCAGTTGGAACCGGGTGCAAGCAGTGGCGAGCGGCACATGAAAGACAGCTCGGAGCAGGGTGGCTATGTCCTCGAAGGGGAATTGACGCTGTGGCTGGATGACGATGAACCGGTGACTTTGCGCGCCGGCGACAGTTTTCAACTGGCCAGTCATGCCCATTGCCGCTACGGCAATCAGTCCAACCAACTCACCCGGGTACTTTGGGTTTACACCTGATAAAACAACAAGGAACAACATGATGGACGCTGTGAACTCTGATCTGCTGGCCGAAGTGCGTGGGTTTCGCCAGCGCAACCCCGATGTGCGTTTCGTCGACCTGATCTCCCTGGACATCCCCGGGCATTTCTATGGCAAACGTTACCCGATCGAAATGCTGGAAAAAGTCGCCGCCGGCAGTGCGCTCAAATTGCCGCAAAACTGTGTCTTGCTCGGCACCCAGGGCGGCTTGTTCAAGATCGGCGATTACTGTTTCAACGACGGTGATCCGGATGCACTTCGTCGCCTGGTGCCCGGCACTCTCAAGCTGGTGGGCTGGGAAAAGCAGCCCCTGGGGCAAATGCTGATCACCTCTGACGGCACCGAAAAACCGATCGTCTTCGAACCGAGAGAAGTCCTGGCTCAGGTGCTGGCGCGGCTGGCTCGCAAAGGCATTTTCCCGGTGGTGGCGTTCGAGTTGGAGTTCTATCTGTTCGACAGCCAGTTGCGCGATGGCCTGCCGCAGTTTGCTCGCGATCCACTGACGGGCGATGCCGACGATCAACCGAACATGCATATCGAGCGTCTGTCGCGATTCGCTCCGGTGCTCGATGAAATGGTCGAGACCGCGCGGGCGCAAGGTATCGACGCCACGGTGATCACCGCCGAGTTGGGTCCCGGTCAGTTTGAAATCAATTTCGGCCACCTGGATGATGGCCTGCGCGCCGCCGACTGGGCCGCCCTGTTTTGCCGCAGTACCCGCGGGGTGGCGCTTAAACACAACTATCGCGCCAGTTTCATGGCCAAGCCGTACTTGCAGCATCCCGGTAGCGGTATGCACGTGCATGTGAGCCTTTATGACAAGGCGGGCAACAACCTGATGGCAGCGAACGACGGGCAAGCGCTGCGTCATGCCGTGGCCGGTTGCCTGGATGTGTTGCCCCATTGCATGCCGATATTCGCGCCGAATCACAACGCAATGCGCCGCTTGAGCGCTACGGTGAACGTTGCATCCCGCGCCAGTTGGGGCTTTGAAGATCGTGACGCCTGCTTGCGAGTGCCGGAATCGGACGCGAAAAACCTGCGCATCGAACATCGACTTGCCGGTGCCGATGCCAACCCATACCTTGTGCTCGCCGCCATTCTGGTGGGGCTGGAACAGGGTCTGGAAAACGCCCGCGAACCTATCGCCCCACTTAACGAAGACCGCAGCAGCGGCATCGATTTCCCGTTGGAAATGCTCGAAGCCGTGAAGTCGATGCAGGGTAATGTGCAGTTGCGTGACGGCATGGGTGCAGAGTTTGTCGATGTGTACTGCGAGAACAAGCGTCAGGACCACTTGGCATTCATGCACGACATCAATGCGCGGGAATATCGCTGGTTTCTGTAGTTAAAGGGGTTTCGAGGTTAGCCCTAAAAAATGTCAGGATATTTAATGGCTTAGTGATTTTAGTAACTGGCTGGTTAAATAAAATATCTTGTTACAGCGTGAAACATTGCGTAATATCCGCGCCGCGTTCACCACCACGGTTTATGCATTTTTAAATCCCGGGCGTCCATCAGCTGCCCGGGATTTTTTTTGCCTGAAATTTGGCTTCGTTTAGAACCATTGAATTTCATCGCCCGGCTTTAAAAAGTCATGAAAAAACCCGGCTGATCAGGCCGGGTTTTTCGGTGTTGCTGTAGCGATTCGTTTAGGCGACGGTGTTGCCTTGCAGGCGGTCGGAGCCATCGGCGGCGACGGTGTTGCCTTGCAAGCGGTCGGAGCCATCGGCAGCGACGGTGTTGCCTTGCAGGCGGTCGGAGCCATCAGCGGCAACTTCGTTGCCTTTCAGGCGATCCGAACCATCAGCAGCTACAGCACGTTTTTCCAGCAGGCGGTCAGAACCGCCTTCAGCCACACGATTCTGGATCAGACGATCCGAACCACCTTCAGCCACACGGCTTTCAATCAGTCGATCCG
>NZ_JBOIBY010000228.1:0-1150 GCF_050739655.1 Pseudomonas sp.
GTGTAAAAAAGGACGCGCTCGGTGGTGGTGGTTTTACCAGCATCCACGTGAGCAACGATACCAATGTTACGGTAGCGATTAATCGGTGTAGTACGAGCCATAAAGCCCTCGCAAAATTAGTGACGCAAAAATTAGAAGCGGTAGTGCGAGAAAGCCTTGTTGGCTTCAGCCATACGGTGCACGTCTTCACGCTTCTTAACTGCAGCACCTTTACCTTCGGCAGCGTCCAACAGTTCGCCAGCCAAACGCAGAGCCATAGACTTCTCGCCACGCTTACGGGCGTAGTCTACCAACCAGCGCATTGCCAGAGCGTTACGACGGGAAGGACGAACCTCGACCGGAACCTGGTAAGTAGCACCACCAACGCGGCGCGACTTCACTTCGACCAGCGGAGCGATGGCGTCGAGTGCTTTTTCGAAGAGTTCCAGGGGATCGGCGCCGTTCTTACGAGCCGCAACGGTTTCCAGGGCACCATAAACGATACGCTCGGCAACGGCTTTCTTGCCGCTTTCCATTACGTGGTTCATGAATTTGGCGAGGATTTGGCTTCCGTATTTCGGATCGTCCAGAATCTCACGCTTTGCTGCTACGCGACGTCTTGGCATTGATAAGCCCTCAAACGGTCTTCAGGTTAGTTCGGAACAGCTCCTATGGATGCGTGCCCGACCTTACTCTTATCGACTCAATAAAATGAAAATCTGCAAAACGGCCGATTACTTCGGACGCTTGGTACCGTACTTCGAACGACCCTGGTTACGGCCTTTAACGCCGGAAGTATCCAAGGAGCCGCGAACGGTGTGGTAACGAACACCTGGCAAGTCTTTTACACGACCGCCGCGGATCAGTACCACGCTGTGCTCTTGCAGGTTGTGGCCTTCACCACCGATATACGAGGAAACCTCGAAACCGTTGGTCAGACGCACACGGCATACTTTACGCAGTGCCGAGTTAGGTTTTTTCGGCGTGGTGGTGTACACACGGGTGCACACGCCACGGCGTTGCGGGCAGTTCTGCAGCGCAGGCACGTCGGATTTCTCGACGATACGCTTACGCGGCTGACGTACCAGCTGGTTGATAGTTGCCATCTACTAGCTCCACTGTTGTCTTGCGACGCTATTGTCTTGCAAGAAAAGCAAAATGGCAGGAACGA
>NZ_JBOIBY010000229.1:0-29884 GCF_050739655.1 Pseudomonas sp.
CGGCAGCTCCTACAGGGGATCGCATTTCAATGTAGGAGCTGCCGCAGGCTGCGATCTTTTGATCTTCCATCGACTGCTATGCTGGATTGACCGTGTTCCATCGACGCCGAGCGCCAGTCAAGAGAGAGCCCGTCATGTCCCAGTTGCCGTCCTTGAGTCAATTACGCGACCCCAATGCCTTTCTTCGGCGCCACCTCGGGCCTGATGCCGCCGAGCAGCAGGCGATGCTCGACAGCCTCGGCCTGGGAAGCCGGGTCGAGCTGATCGAGCAAACCGTGCCGCCGGGTATTCGCCTGAACCGCGCCCTCGACCTGCCGCCGGCATTGGACGAAGAAGCGGCGCTGGCCAAGCTGCGGGGTTATGCCGAGCAGAACCAGGTCTGGACCAGCCTGATCGGCATGGGCTATCACGGCACGCTCACGCCGGCTGTCATCTTGCGTAACGTGCTGGAAAATCCCGGCTGGTACACCGCGTATACACCCTATCAACCGGAAATTGCCCAAGGCCGGCTCGAAGCCTTGCTGAACTTCCAGCAATTGACCATCGACCTTACCGGGCTGGAACTGGCCAATGCCTCGCTGCTGGATGAAGCCACCGCCGCGGCGGAAGCCATGGCCCTGGCCAAGCGGATAGCCAAGTCAAAAAGCAACCTGTTCTTCGTCGATGAAAACTGCCATCCGCAAACCATTTCGGTGGTGCAGACCCGCGCAGAAGGCTTCGGCTTCCAGCTGATCATCGACACTGTGGATAACTTGAAGCAGCACCAGGTGTTCGGTGCGCTGCTGCAATACCCGGATACCCACGGCGAGATTCGCGACCTCAAACCGCTGATCGATCACCTGCATGCCCAGCAGGCATTGGCGTGTGTCGCCGCCGATTTGCTGAGCCTGCTGTTGCTGACTCCACCGGGCGAATTGGGGGCTGACGTGGTGTTCGGTTCATCCCAGCGCTTTGGTGTGCCAATGGGATACGGCGGGCCGCACGCAGCGTTTTTTGCCAGTCGTGACGAGTACAAACGGGCGATTCCCGGGCGGATCATTGGCGTGTCGAAAGATGCCCGTGGCAACGTCGCGCTGCGCATGGCCCTGCAAACCCGCGAGCAACATATTCGCCGTGAAAAGGCTAACTCGAACATCTGCACCGCGCAGGTGTTGCTAGCCAACATCGCCAGTTTCTACGCGGTGTACCACGGACCGGAGGGACTCAAGCGCATTGCCCAGCGCGTGCATCGACTGACCTGCATCCTCGCCGCGGGGCTTGAGCGCAAGGGCATCACACGCCTCAACCAGCATTTCTTCGACACCCTGACCCTGGAAGTCGGCGGCACCCAGACGGCAATCATCGAAAGTGCCCTGGCTGCGCAGATCAACTTGCGCATTCTGGGGCGTGGTCAGTTGGGCCTGAGTCTCGACGAAACCTGTGACGAGGCAACCGTGGGGAAACTGTTCGACGTGTTCCTGGGCGCCGATCATGGGCTCAACGTAGATGAACTGGACGCTGAAACCCTGACACCCGGCATTCCCGCCGGGCTGGCACGCACCACGCCGTATTTGCGTCATCCGGTGTTCAACGCCCACCATAGCGAAACCGAGATGCTGCGTTACCTCAAACAACTGGAAAACAAGGATCTGGCACTCAATCAATCGATGATCCCGCTGGGCTCGTGCACCATGAAACTCAATGCCACCAGCGAAATGATCCCGATCACCTGGCCGCAGTTCGCCAACTTGCATCCTTTTGCGCCGAAAGCACAGGCGGTTGGTTATTCATTGATGATCGAAGAGCTTGAACGCTGGCTCTGCGCGATCACCGGTTTCGATGCGATCTGCATGCAGCCCAACTCCGGCGCCCAGGGAGAGTACGCAGGGCTGCTGGCTATCCGCAAATACCACGAGAGCCGCCACCAGGGTGGGCGGGATATCTGTCTGATTCCGTCATCGGCCCACGGCACCAATCCGGCGTCGGCGCAGATGGCCGGGATGCGCGTGGTGATTGTCGAGTGTGACGAAGCCGGCAACGTCGATCTGGATGACCTGAAGGAAAAAGCGGCAGAGGCCGGGGATAAACTCTCCTGCCTGATGGCGACTTATCCTTCGACCCATGGCGTGTACGAGGAAGGCATCAGCGAAATCTGCGAAGTGATCCACCAGCACGGTGGCCAGGTGTACATGGATGGCGCCAACCTCAACGCCCAGGTCGGCTTGGCACGCCCGGCGGACATCGGTGCCGACGTGTCGCACATGAACCTGCACAAAACCTTCTGCATTCCCCATGGCGGCGGCGGGCCGGGCATGGGGCCGATTGGTATACGGGCGCATTTGGCGCCGTTCGTGGCCAATCATCCGGTGGTGCCGATCGATGGACCGCTGGCGCAGAACGGTGCTGTCAGCGCAGCGCCGTGGGGTAGTGCGAGCATTTTGCCCATCAGCTGGATGTATATCGCGATGATGGGGCCGCAACTGGCGGACGCCAGCGAAGTGGCCATCCTTGCGGCAAACTACCTCGCGCGGCATTTGTCCGGAGCCTTCCCGGTGCTCTACACCGGGCGTAATGAGCGGGTTGCCCACGAATGTATTCTTGATCTTCGACCATTGAAGGCACTGACCGGCATCACCGAGGAAGACGTTGCCAAGCGCCTGATGGACTACGGCTTCCACGCGCCAACCATGTCGTTCCCGGTGCCCGGAACGCTGATGGTCGAACCCACCGAAAGTGAATCGAAGGCGGAACTGGACCGCTTTATCGGGGCAATGCTGAGCATCCGCGCAGAGATTACCGAAGTGCAAAACGGCAACTGGCCGGCCGAAGACAACCCGCTCAAGCGCGCACCCCATACCCTGGCCGATATCACCGGGGTTTGGGAACGGCCCTACAGCATCGAACAGGGCGTGACGCCGGATGCGCATACCAAGGCGCACAAGTATTGGCCGGCGGTGAACCGCGTCGACAACGTCTATGGCGATCGCAACCTGTTTTGCGCGTGTGTGCCGATGGATGAGTACCGCTGACCTTCCGAGGCACACTGCACCCGTGTGGGAGCGGGCTTGCTCGCGATGAGGGCGTGTCAGTCGATAACAATGTTGCGTGACACTCCGCCATCGCGGGCAAGCCCGCTCCCACAGGGATCTTCAATAGGTTTGAATTTGTGCAGGAAATACGGGCAAAAAAATGCCGCTCATCTGAGCGGCATTTTCATATCGGCAACGATTACTCGGCAGCCACGGCATTCTTCGCCAGGATCGCGTTCGCCAGTTCCATATCCGTAGCCTGCAGGCCAGGATTGTCGGCGCGGACTTTCTGCATTGCCGCTTCCAGATACGGACCACGGATGCCGCCGTCACTGGCGACGAAGCTGCCGGCATCGTCCTGGGCAGCGACGATCAGCTTGTGATCCTTGAACGTCAGGTAGGTCGAGCCGGTGGTCGCACCGGAAGAAATGACGTTACGCCAAAAGCTATCAGCCATCGCCGAACCGACAGGCACGGACAACAAGGCGATGGTAGCGACAGCAAGTTTGAAACGCATGATGGGTGACTCCACAGGGGGTTTTTAACTACGGCCTTGGATCGCCATTTCCCCAATCGAGTTCCATCACCGCGCGTCTACTTCTGCTCGCTCTGCGGTGTCACGCGCAGTACCTCCTCGACAGTGGTCAATCCGGCAGCCACCTTTTGCGCCCCTGACAGCCGCAGGCTGCGCATGCCTTCCTTGAAAGCCTGACGTCTAACCGCCAGCAGGTCGGTGTCGGGGCTGATCAGCGCCTTGATGCCATCGCTGAGCTGCATGATTTCGTAGACCCCGGCACGCCCGTGATACCCGGTATCGCGGCACTCCAGGCAACCAATG
Organism: Pseudomonas sp.; assembly: GCF_050739655.1. Taxonomy (GTDB): domain Bacteria; phylum Pseudomonadota; class Gammaproteobacteria; order Pseudomonadales; family Pseudomonadaceae; genus Aquipseudomonas. Next base: position 3,847 of record NZ_JBOIBY010000229.1, read on the forward strand.
GCGCGCTGAGCGTTGGTGGGCAGCGGCGCTTGCCAGGGCCGGGTCAGGGTTTGCCAGTCTTCTTCGCTCAGGGTTTGCGGAGCCTTGCAGTGCGGGCACAAGGTGCGCACCAGTCGTTGGGCCATGATGCCGAGCACAGTGGCCTTGATCAGGTAGTGCGGCACGCCGAGTTCCAGCAGACGGCTGATGGCACTGGGCGCATCGTTGGTGTGCAGGGTCGACAGCACCAGGTGACCGGTCAATGCAGCCTGGATCGCCATCTCGGCGGTTTCGAGGTCGCGGATCTCGCCAATCATGATGATGTCCGGGTCTTGCCGCATCAGCGCGCGCACGCCGGCGGCGAACGTCAGGTCGATGTTGTGCTGGACCTGCATCTGGTTGAACGACGGCTCGACCATCTCGATTGGATCTTCGATGGTGCAGAGATTGACCTGCGGCGTCGCCAGCTTTTTCAGCGTGGTGTACAGCGAGGTGGTCTTGCCGGAGCCGGTTGGGCCAGTGACCAGAATGATGCCGTTGGGTTGGCGGGTCATGTCCTGCCAGCGTCGCAGGTCATCGGTGGAAAAACCAAGCTGATCGAAGTCTTTGAGCAGCACCTCGGGGTCGAAAATCCGCATGACCATTTTTTCGCCAAAGGCTGTCGGCAGGGTCGACAGCCGCAACTCCACTTCACCGCCGTCCGGGGTCTTGGTTTTCACCCGACCGTCCTGGGGTTTGCGCTTCTCGGCGACGTTCATTCGCCCCAGGCTTTTCAAGCGGCTGACGATGGCCATGGTCACTTGCGGCGGGAATTGATAGACGTTGTGCAGCACGCCGTCGATGCGAAAACGCACCGTGCCCTGTTCGCGTCGGGGTTCGATGTGGATATCGCTGGCGCGCTGCTGGAAGGCGTACTGGAACAGCCAGTCGACGATGTTGACGATGTGCGCATCGTTGGCGTCTGGCTCCTGATCGCTGGCGCCGAGGTTGAGCAACTGTTCGAAGTTGCCCAGCGTGTTGACCTGCTGATCGGCGTTATTGGCCCCGGTAACCGATTTGGCGAGCCGAAAAAACTCCACACTGAAACGCTGGATATCCACCGGATTGGCGACCACCCGCTTGATGGGCAGCTTCAGCACATGCATCAGGTCGGCTTCCCAACCGGTGACATAGGGCTGGGCGCTGGCGACCGTCACGGCATCACGGTCGATGGAGACGGCTAGAATCTTGTGGCGCTGGGCGAAGGCATAGGACATCAGCGGGGTGACGGCCGCAACGTTGATTTTCAACGGGTCGATACGTAGATAAGGCTGGCCCGCCTGTTGGGACAGCCACAGTGTCAGGTTTTCCAGATCGAGGTGTTTGCCGGGACGGCTGAGGTCTTCCAGCTGTTGGCTGGCGACGAATTCCAGAGGGTGCATCTGGCCATGGGCGGCCTGGCGACGACGGGCGTTGAGTGCCTGTTCGGCCGAGTCCTGGCTGATAAAGCCTTGGGCGACCAGTTCACGCAGCACATCATTGAGATCCAGCCAGCGGTCCTGAATGGCGAATTGAACGGACATGCGGGCTCCTTTTGAACAACAGTTCGCAAAGGATAGTCGTGACCCCTCAGACCGTTGGGCCACTACCCGACGAAGCCGTATCCGGCTTTTTCAGCCGGTCGCCTGGGCCGGTTCAACCCACGCAGAATCAGCGATTCGCAGATCGACCGAGCAGACGCTGATCAGGTTACGAAGTTTCTCCGCAATCACTTGGGCGCGATGCCAGCTCAGTCCGTCCATGACGATCTCGATGGCCAGCAGATCATCCTGACGTTGTACGTTCACCTGTTCCGGCGTCAGGAATTGCAGGGCAAACAGATTGAGTGCGCGGCACAGCAGATCCGGTTCAGCTTCGGCCCGCAGTTGATAGTGCACACGACAGTGGGCATTGCTGGCATTCCACACATCGGCGCGGGTGGGCAGGGTGTTGACGGCTTCAAGATGCGGCATGTTCAGGCTCCAGAATCATTGGGGAAATGTTTACATCCGCAGCCGGGTATTTCTTCTCTATGATTGGGTGAATTGCATTGTTCTCGAATTATTCAATTCGCCATTCGATAGATAACGGGTTTTTTTATGCAGATCGAGTTGGACGGTTACGACCGCAAGATTCTCGCGTTGCTGCAGGAGGATGCTTCGCTCTCCAGTGCGCAGATCGCCGAACAGGTAGGGCTTTCGCAGTCACCGTGCTGGCGACGGATTCAGCGGATGAAGGACGAGGGGATCATTCGCGCTCAGGTGACCTTGCTCGACCGCAAGAAAATCGGCCTGAACACGCAGATATTCGCCGAAGTGAAACTCAACGCCCACGGCCGCTCGAACTTCACCGAATTCACCGAGGCGATTCGCGGCTTTCCCGAAGTGCTGGAGTGTTATGTGCTGATGGGGTCGGTGGATTTTTTGCTGCGCATTGTCACGGCGGACATTGAGGCATACGAGCGCTTTTTCTTCGAGAAGCTGTCGATGGTACCGGGGATTCAGGAGGTCAATTCGATTGTGGCGTTGTCGGAGATCAAGTCGACCACCAGTTTGCCGGTCTGAGCTTTGCGGTGAATGTGCTGGCCTCATCGCTGGCAAGCCAGCTCCCACATTGGTTTTGTGTACGCCACAAATCCCCTGTGGGAGCCAGCCTGCTGGCGATGACGGTATTACATGCGCAGAAGCATCTTCCAGGCACGATTCTGATAAACCGCAATCGCCTGCTGCTTACGCGCATCAAGCAGCTCATCAGTGATCGTCGGCTCGTTAGCCAATTGCGCCAGCTTGTTCAGCTCGCCATACAGTCGATCCATTTCCGGGATCTCCAGCACGTTACGCGCGTGGTGCAACCAGACCTGGATGCGTTCGATACGTGGCAGCTGTTCAGCCAGGTCTTCCGGCTGTTGCTGGTAACGCTGCAGTTGCAACGAGGTGGCTTCTTCGCCCAGCAGACGCGGCAACCAGCTGCCCAGTTGCGCGCCGCCCTGGCGATTGCCCCGGGTGTTGCGGTCGGCGGCCCAGGTGCGGGCCAGCAGCCAGCGTGAGGTGGTCAGGGAAAACAGGCCCCAGCGCGGGTCTTCGAGTTCTTCGAGGAACTGCTCTGGCGCAGCTTTGCGCACGTCTTCGTCGTCCAGACCGGCCTGTACCAGCGGGCGCCAGTCTTCCAGCAAGGCGTCGAGCGCGACCCGCAGGTCGTGGGTCGATTGACGCGGTGCGGCTTGACCGAGGCTGCTGATCAGCGCGCGCATTTCAGCCAGGCTCTCGACCCAGTCCTGCAACAGACGCCAGTGACCATTGAAGCGATACTGCTCGGCCAGGCGCTGGCTGCTGCCCAGCAAATGCCAGCTCAGCGCGGCGAACGCGTCGTCCAGCTGGGTTTCGGCGGTGATCTGCGGTGCTGGAAGACTCAACGAATAACTGTGGGCGTCGTACAGACGGTAGCCGCGCTCGGCCTTGCTGATATCGCACGGCATCAGCGCCAGTTTCTCGGCCAGCTCGGCGGCCAGTTCCAAAAGTGCGGCGGGTTCGCCTTCGCGCAATTCCAATTCCAGCTCGCAGATTTCTTCTTTCTGCTTGCCGACCACGACATGGCCCAAATCCAGCGCGGCTTCGATAACCACTTTGGTCTTGCCACGGCCCCAGGCGATTTCTGCGTATTCGCGCACGAAATCGGTGGTGAAGATTGGCTTCAGGGTTTTCTTGTCCAGATCGGCCAGTGCCTCGGGCCAGCATTCGCCGTCGAGTTTTTTCAGGTCGAGCTTGGCTTTGGGCAGGTTCCAGTTGTACTCATTGCGTTCGGACAAGCCGGCGACGCTTTGGCCGCGGGTCTTGAGAGTCTGAATCACTTCTTCGCCATCCTTGCGCAGGCGCAGGGCGACTTTGGCCTGTGCCAGGTCACGCTCTGGGGTGTCGAAGTACTGGTTCATCAACTCACGGCGTTCCCAGCCACTTTTGTTGCGTTTTTTCAGTAACGGATGCTCGCGCAGGGCGGCGAGGGTTTCTCGGCTGACGCGGAGTTTGATTTCGGTTTCTTTGTGCATGGCCGGAAAATCCAGGATCGGGAGCGCAGCCGGGGAATATGTGGCTGCCAAGGTCGTGCAGTGTACAGGACTGAACCTTCCTGCGCCGCGCGACGGTTTATTCCTGTCATCGGATGGCTCTATGATGGTCTTCAATTCGGGAGTTGGGAGTCAGCGATGCCTTTGCCGTCCATGAAAGAACAATTCGCTGCGCTGATTGCTGCACCGTCCGTGAGCTGTACCCAGGCGAGCCTCGATCAGTCCAATCGTCCCGTGATCGACCTGTTGGCCGCCTGGCTCGGTGATCTGGGCTTTGCCTGTGATATCCAGCAGGTCAGCCCCGGCAAATTCAATCTGCTGGCCAGTTTTGGCTCCGGCCCGGGCGGGCTGGTGCTGGCCGGTCACAGTGACACCGTGCCGTTCGATGGCGCGTTGTGGCAGACCGACCCATTGAAGCTGACCGAAGTCGATGGCCGTTGGGTCGGGCTGGGCAGCTGTGACATGAAGGGCTTTTTTGCCCTGGCCATCGAAGCCGTCAAGCCGCTGCTCGATCAACCGTTCAAGCAACCCCTGTTGATTCTCGCTACCTGTGATGAAGAAAGCTCGATGTCCGGCGCCCGGGCGCTGGCCGAAGCCGGTCGCCCACTGGGACGCGCGGCGGTGATTGGCGAGCCGACCGGGCTCAAGCCGATCCGCATGCACAAAGGCATCATGATGGAGCGCATCGACATCCTCGGGCAGAGCGGCCATTCTTCGGACCCGCGCCTGGGTCATAGCGCGCTTGAAGCCATGCACGATGCCATCGGTGAGCTGCGCGGCCTGCGCCTGCTGTGGCAGCGTGAATTCCGCAATCCGCAGTTCGGCGTGCCGACGCCGACGATGAATTTCGGCTGCATCCATGGCGGCGACAATCCCAATCGAATCTGCGGGCAGTGCTCCCTGGAATTTGACTTGCGGCCGCTGCCAGGCATGGACCCCAACGTCCTGCGCGCCGAGATCTTGCGCAAGCTCGATCCGATTGCCGAGCGGCATCAGGTCAAAATCGATTACGCACCGCTGTTCCCCGCCGTGCCGCCTTTCGAGCAGGCTGAGGATTCGGAGTTGGTGCGCATTGCCGAGAAGCTGACCGGCCATAGTGCCGAAGCAGTAGCGTTCGGCACCGAAGCGCCTTATCTTCAGCGTCTTGGTTGCGAGACTCTGGTGCTCGGCCCAGGGGATATCGCCTGCGCGCATCAGCCGGGGGAATATCTTGAAATGTCACGTTTGCAGCCTACGGTGCATCTACTAAGGCAGTTGATTGAACATTACTGCCTTACACCAGTCATTACCGACTGAACGCAACCCTTGTAGGAGCTGGCTCAACCCTGCACTGCTGGCTGCGATCTTTTGATCTTGCTTGTAAAAAACAAAGATCAAAAGATCGCAGCCTTCGGCAGCTCCTACAGTGGGGTGTTGTTAAATTGCCGATGTTTGAACCCGTATTCATGAGGAGAGCGCGCGTGTCGCCAAGCCTGTTCCGACGATAACCATCAGCCCGCTGTGCGTTTTCTGTTTCGCCCTTTTTTCGGCTGCTATTTATTACAGGCCCAGGTCCATGCCCGAATACGTCAATTGGCTTCGTCACGCTTCGCCCTACATCAACGCCCACCGCGATTGCACCTTTGTCGTCATGCTGCCCGGCGATGGAGTCGAGCATCCCAACTTCGGCAATATCGTCCACGACCTGGTGCTGTTGCACAGCCTGGGTGTGCGGCTGGTGCTGGTCCACGGTTCCCGCCCGCAGATTGAAGCGCGCCTCGCCGCTCGCGGCCTGACCCCGCATTACCACCACGGCATGCGCATCACCGATGCGGCGACCCTGGAGTGCGTGATCGATGCGGTCGGCCAGCTGCGCATCGCCATAGAGGCGCGTCTTTCCATGGACATGGCGTCTTCGCCCATGCAGGGCTCGCGCTTGCGTGTTGCCAGCGGCAACCTGGTGACCGCGCGGCCGATCGGTGTGCTTGAAGGCGTCGATTACCATCACACCGGCGAAGTGCGCCGGGTCGACCGCAAAGGCATCAACCGCGTGCTGGACGAGCGCTCCATCGTGCTGCTGTCGCCCTTGGGCTACTCGCCGACCGGTGAAATTTTCAACCTCGCCTGTGAAGACGTCGCCACCCGCGCGGCCATCGACCTCGGCGCAGACAAACTGCTGCTGTTCGGTGCTGAAAAAGGCTTGATCGATGAACACGGCCGCCTGGTTCGCGAACTGCGTCCGCAACAGGTGCCAGCGCATCTGCAACGTCTTGGCAGCAACTATCAGGCGGAACTGCTGGATGCCGCGGCCCAAGCCTGCCGTGGCGGCGTTGCCCGCAGCCACATCGTCAGTTACGCCGAAGACGGCGCCCTGCTGACCGAGCTCTTCACCCGCGACGGTGGCGGCACACTGGTCGCTCAGGAGCAGTTCGAAGTGGTGCGCGAAGCGGCCATCGAAGACGTCGGCGGGTTGTTGGACTTGATCAGCCCGCTGGAAGAGCAGGGCATTCTGGTGCGCCGTTCCCGCGAAGTGCTGGAGCGCGAGATCGAGCAGTTCAGCGTGGTTGAGCGTGAAGGCATGATCATCGCTTGTGCGGCGCTGTATCAGATCGCCGATTCGGATGCTGGAGAGCTGGCTTGCCTGGCGGTTAACCCGGAATACCGTCACGGCAAACGCGGCGATGAGTTGCTGGAACGTATTGAAGCCCGCGCGCGTGCTCAGGGCTTGAAGACGTTATTCGTCCTCACTACCCGCACCGCGCACTGGTTCCGCGAGCGCGGCTTCGAGCCGAGCAGCGTCGATCGCCTGCCGTCGGCGCGTGCTTCGCTGTACAACTATCAGCGTAATTCGAAGATCTTCGAAAAAGCCCTTTGACCGTAAGGCCCTGATCGCTGGCCAGCTCCTACATGATTCACGCAGACCTGTGGGAGCTGGCTTGCCAGCGATCGGTTGCGAAGCAACCGCAATGATTACTCGGTTACGAACTTCGCGCTGACATACGGCGAATAATCCGGCAGCACCGTTTCTACCTTCCCTTGCTCCTTCAAGAACTTCGCCGTCTCACCAATCGCCTTGGCCGTGCCGCCATCGAGCAGTGCGCTGGTTTGTTGCGCCTTGGCATCCGGGAAAGCGGAGCCGGCCAGTAATTCCGGCACGTCGGCGGCGTTGGCGCCGGTCAGTTTGGCGATTTTTTGCACAGGCTCCGAGTCAACCGTCCAGTTGGCTTTATGCGCTGCGTAATCAGCAAAAGAGTCGAGGGTGACCTTGGCGAACTTGGCCACAACCTCAGGATGCTTCTCGGCGTAATCCTTGCGCGCGACCCAGACTTCGAAGGTGGGGGCTCCCCATTGGCCGACCTGAGCGGCATCGGTCAAGGTCTTGCCGGTCTTGCGAATTTCCCCCAGTGCTGGCGACCAGACAAACGCGCCATCGATGTCACCGCGCTTCCAGGCTGCTGCGATTTCCGCTGGTTGCAGGTTCACCACTTTGACTTTCGAGGTATCCAGGCCCCAGTGCTTCAGGGCGCCGAGCAGGCTGTAGTGAGAGGTTGAAACGAACGGAGTGGCGATGGTCTTGCCGATCAAATCCTGTGGCTTATCGATGCCACTGCCGTTGCGCACCACCAGGGCTTCGGCCGCATTGATCTGTGCCGACACGATGAACGCGACAATCGGCAGGTTGCGCGAGGCCGCCGCTGCCAGAGGGCTGGAGCCGAGGTTGCCGATTTGTACATCGCCGGACGCTATCGCGGTGACCACTTCCGGGCCGCTATTGAAACGACGCCAATCGATAGGCTGGCCGATGGTCTTTTCGTACACGCCATCCGCTTGAGGGACTTTGCTGGGGTCGATACCGGTCTGGTAGCCGACCGTGAGATTCGATGCCTGGGCGGAAAAAGAAATGAATAGCGATACACAAACTGTAACAATCGAGTTGGATAGTGCCCGCTGTGTCGTCATGACGTCGGCCTTTTCGATAGGTTTTGTTTCAGGATTGTTTCAAAACCTAAACGATCTAAAAAACAAAGAATAAATACCTTTTAGGAATTAGCTTATAGGCCGCCCGCTCTAGTCCGGGGTACTGATTGCAATGAGCTAAATTCCTAAACGGTATGAGAAAAGAATCCACTTATTCTTTTCAGGTTTATGACGAAATCATGACCCTGCAGGGACCAAAAAATTGGGGATTAGACTATGGTCGTAGACACACATAGTTACGATTGACTTGTTGGTCACCGTCCGGCGCTAATCGCGCATCTTAGGTTTTGGGCCACGACCCGAGACCGGGAACACAAGAATTAGAAACGATAGGAGCGTCACAATGAACAAGTCCACCTTGGCTCTGGCCGTGGCCGTTGGGGTTTTGGCGCAGCAGGCAGGCGCCGCGGGTTTCCTGGAAGACAGCAAAGCTTCCGTCAGTTCTCGTACTTATTATTTCGACTCAGATAAACGTGAAGGTCGCAGTATTCCTTCGAACAGGCAGCGCGAAGCTGCTGAGGGCCTGAAGTTCGATTACCAGTCGGGTTTCACCCAAGGCACTGTTGGTTTCGGTATCGACGCCCAGGCACTGGTCGGCATTCATCTGGATGGCGGCAAGGGTCACCATCCGACCCCCAACACCTTCAGTCCAAGCGATACCGACGGTTCGGCGACCCAGGAGTGGAGCCGTCTGGCTGGCAACGTCAAAGCACGCTTCTCGAAGACCGAGGCTCACTTGGGCGGCGCTTTGATGCCAAACATGCCGATCCTGATCGCGAACGACAGCCGTGTGCTGCCACAGACCTTTGAGGGTGGCACGATCTCCTCGAAGGAAATCGACAACGTCACTTTCAACGTTGGTCAACTCGAGCACGCAACCGGTCGCGCCTCGTCCAACAGCACTGGCCTGGCGGTGAATGGCGGTACTCAGGACAGCAACCAGTTCCGTTACGCCGGTGCTGACTGGAAGGTTACCAAGGACCTGTTGCTGCAGTACTACTACGCGAACCTGGAAGACTACTACAAGCAGAACTTCCTCGGCCTGGTTCACGTTTACCCGATCGGCACCAACCAGTCTTTCAAGACTGACCTGCGTTATTTCGATAGCAGCTCCGACGGTAAGAACGGCCAGACTGGCTACCGCTTCAACAACAACAATGGCTTTGCCAAAAATCCGGGCGAGGTCGATAACAAGACCTGGAGCGCTACGTTCACCTATACCTTGGGTGGCAGCGCGTTTCTGCTCGGGCATCAGCGTGTCAACGATGACGGCGGCTTTGTATTCCTGAACCAGGGAAGCGTTGTCGATGGCAACGGTCACAACGAAGGAGCAGGCGGCGCCAGCTTCTACTCGTTCACCGACGCCACCGTTGGCAGCTTCATCCGGGCCGGTGAAAACACCACCTACGGTCAGTACTCCTATGACTTCGCCTCGCTGGGCGTACCTGGTCTGAAAGCTTCGATTGCTTACCTGAATGGTCAAGACATCAAAGCTGCCAACGGTACAGGTAAAGACCTGAGCGAGCACGAGACCGATGCACGTATCGATTACGTGATCCAAACGGGCATGCTGAAAGGGTTTGGTACAACACTGCGTCACGGTACTTATCGTGGCGACGGTCCCACCCTTGCTGATGAAGACCAAACTCGTCTGATCTTCAACTACACCTACAGCTTCATGTAAGCAGTCGCTGTGAAAAGAGCCTTGTCTTCGGACGAAATGCTGTTCCGCTAAGCTTTTGTGGTTTTCATTCGCTTAGTGAACAGCAAAACGTCTTCAGACGAGGCTTTTTTTTGAGTGTTTTTTCATATTCCTTAAACATAGCTAACCATCATTTTTTATTCTTTTTAGATTCTTCCGCAAACGCCTACAGTAGCTCCACCTGAGCAACAGGCCCCGCATCACCTCGTTTCATACTCACCGTTTCACCCCTCCGATCACCACGACTACAGGAATCGGTTTTCATGCCGATACATCGACCCTGGTCGGATATCGTATGTCTGCATATATTCCATTACGGAATAAATAAGGATTAGGTGATTCTTTCAGGTTTTATGAACAGGTATGCTTCGCCGCCCAATTAAACGGGAAGCAAGGCTCTATTGCGGGGTTTGCAGTGCAATTCACCCGAATCACGGATCCAGGGCGTTAGACCCGGGACCAGCGACACAAGCGTTAAAGACATTAGGAGCGAAACAATGAACAAATCCACCTTGGCCCTGGCAGTGGCTGTAGGGGTTCTGGCGCAGCAGGCAAGCGCCGCCGGTTTTATCGAAGACAGCAAGGCAACGTTGGGGCTGCGCAACTTCTACATCAATCAGGACTTCCGTGACGGGAGTGCTCAGCCGAACAAGAACGAAGAATGGGGCCAAGGCTTCGACCTTCGTTTCATTTCCGGCTTCACCCAAGGCACTGTTGGCTTCGGTATCGATGCAATCGGCCTGTTGGGCGTGAAACTGGATTCGGGCGGCGGCACTAACGGCGCGGCCAACAACTCGTACGGCGGCACTGTTTTCCCAAGCAAGTCCAACGGCGAAGCAGTTGATAACTTCTCCAGCCTGGGCCTGACCGCCAAAGCCAAGATCTCCCAGACCGAGCTGAAGCTGGGCACCCTGCAGCCGAAACTGCCGGTCATCGTGACCAACGACGGTCGCCTGTTGCCGCAAACCTTCCAGGGCGGTCAGATCACCTCCGGTGACATCAAGGATCTGACACTGGTCGGCGGCCAGATCGAGCACGCCAAGGGTCGTAACTCCAGCAACAATGAAGAGTTGTCGATCGCAGGTGCCAACAGCCGCACGGCCGCGGGTCGTGACAGCAACAAGTTCATTTACGGTGGCGGTGACTACAAAATCACCAAAGACCTGACTGCACAGTACTACTACGGCAATCTGGAAAATTTCTACAAGCAGCACTTCCTGGGTCTGGTACACAACTGGGCAATCGGCCCGGGCGTACTGAAATCGGATCTGCGCTACTTCAACAGCTCTGACGACGGTGCCAACGGTCACGATCAGTTGTACTACTCCACCGGTAACTACAGTGGCGTGCGTAACGGTAGAGGCGAGGTCGACAACAACCTGTACAGCGGTCTGTTCCTTTACACCGTTGCCGGTCATACCTTCGGCGGCGGTTACCAGGTCAGCAACGGCAGCAGCGACTTCCCGTGGCTGAACCAGGGCGACGGTTCGTCTGCCTACATCATCACCGACTCGCAAATCCAGAAATTCGCCCGTGCTGGCGAACGCACCTGGCAAGCACGCTACTCGTTTGACTTCGCCAAAGTCGGCGTGCCTGGCTTGACCGCTGGTGTGGTTTACCTGCACGGCGACAACATCGACACCGTTTCGGGTACCCGTCCTTATGGTCACCTAGCCAACGGCGCTTCCGAGTGGGAACGCGACGTGACCGTGGGCTACGTGGTCCAGTCGGGCGCACTGAAAAACCTCGGCCTGATGTGGAAAAACGCCATGTGGCGTACCGACCTGCCGAGCACCCGCTCTCAGGACGAAAACCGCCTGGTCGTCAGCTACTCGATTCCGCTGCTGTAAGAGCGCTCGCGTAACCGACGAAAAAAAGCCCCGCCCGGCATTTACGCCGGGCGGGGCTTTTGCGTTTCAAGGCGCGATTACCCCCGTAAACCCGCCTTGAAATTCCCCTCTTTTGCAGCAACTCAAGGCCTTCTCGAACCTTGTCGCCGATGGTCGACGAGATGCGTTTTCAGGTCCAGTGAACAGATCTTTAATATTCCTTTCAGGTCTAAATAAATCGATATTTATTCTTTTTAATAGATAAGAAACACAGGCACAGTTGAGTTCAACAAGCACTCAACAGGAGCAACACCATGGGCTTAAGACTCGGCGATATCGCCCCCGATTTCGAACAGGATTCCAGCGCCGGCACCATCCGTTTCCATCAATGGTTGGGGGATAGCTGGGGTGTGTTGTTTTCCCATCCGGCCGACTTCACGCCGGTATGCACGACCGAGCTAGGCTTCACCGCCAAATTGAAAGATGAATTCGCCCAGCGTGGGGTCAAGGCCATTGCGTTGTCTGTCGACCCGGTGGATTCGCACCACAGGTGGATCGAAGACATCAACGAAACACAAAACACCGTCGTCAACTTTCCCATCCTCGATGATGCCGACCGCAAGGTCTCGGACCTCTACGACCTGATCCACCCGAACGCCAACGACACCCTGACGGTGCGCTCGCTGTTCGTGATCGACCCGAACAAAAAGGTTCGCCTGACCATTACTTACCCGGCGAGCACAGGCCGTAACTTCAATGAAATCCTGCGGGTAATCGATTCGCTGCAACTCACCGATAACTACAAAGTGGCCACCCCGGCCAACTGGCAGGACGGTGATGAGGTGGTGATCGTGCCGTCGCTTAAAGATGAAGAGGAAATCAAACAGCGTTTTCCCAAGGGCTATCGGGCGGTCAAACCGTATCTGCGACTGACGCCACAGCCGAATCGCTAATTGCTGTTGTAGGAGTCGGCTTGCTGGCGATTGAGGCAACACGGTTTGTCAGATACACCGCCATCGCTGGCAAGCCAGCTCCCACAGTGTCCTGTGCGTATCCTTCAAGCCAGGGGATTTCAGGCCGTTTCGACGGCCTTTTTTATGCCTGGAAGATGACTGTTTATATATCTCTATATCGAATAACCAAATGAATAAATATGATTTATAGATATATAAATCACCTGTTAAGGTCACTCCATCGAAGCGAGATCGCAAACCGCGAATCGCCTGCACCGTTCAAGGAATCGCCTGAATGCTGGTCGTCTCACTCGGTGGCAGTCCCAGCCAACGCTCCCGTTCAGGGGTGCTGCTGGATCGCTCCAAGCAATGGTTACAAGAGCAGGGCGTGGAAGTGGTGAGTTATCAGGTACGGGACTTCCCGGCCGAGGATTTGCTGCATGCACGCTTCGACAGCCCCAAGGTGGTCGACCTGCTGCAACAGATTGAAAACGCCGATGGCCTGCTGATCGCCACACCGGTGTACAAGGCGTCGTTTTCCGGCGCACTGAAAACCGTGCTGGATCTGCTGCCCGAACGCGCCTTGAGCCATAAGGTGGTGTTGCCAATGGCCACGGGCGGTAGCATCGCCCACATGCTGGCGGTGGATTACGCGCTCAAGCCGGTGCTCTCGGCATTGAAAGCCCAGGAACTGCTCCAGGGAATTTTCGCCGTCGACAGCCAGATTGCCTACGGCGAAGGCAGCGCTCTGGCGCAGTTGGTACCCGAGCTGGAGCAACGACTGAATGAATCACTGGAGCTGTTTTACAGCGCCATGGCGCGACGGCCAAAGCCGCTCGAACCGCATGTGTTGAATGAACGATTGTTGAGTGCTCGCTGGAGCATTTAAGCCCTATCGAAAATTGAAGTACTGGCCTTACTCGCCCGCTAACGGGCAAGCAGGTGCAGCCAAAACCCAACTGCAAAAAGGAGAGCGCCATGCGCCCTGTCATTTTGCGTCGTGGTCTGGTCGCTCTGTTTGCTGCGGCTGTTACCTTCGGCGCCATTACTCAAGCTCAGGCCGAGACGTTACGAATCGGCTATCAGAAATACGGCACTCTGGTGCTGCTCAAAGCCAAAGGCACTCTGGAAAAGCGCCTCGCCGCCCAAGGCGTGGACGTGCAATGGACTGAGTTCCCGGGTGGTCCGCAGCTGCTCGAAGGCCTGAACGTCGGCTCCATCGACTTCGGCGTCACCGGCGAAACGCCGCCTGTGTTCGCTCAAGCGGCGGGCGCTGATTTGCTCTACGTCGCCTATGAACCCCCAGCGCCTCACAGCGAAGCGATCCTGGTGCCGAAGGACTCGGCGATCAAATCCGTGGCGGATCTCAAAGGCAAGAAAGTCGTCCTGAACAAAGGCTCCAACGTGCACTACCTGCTGGTTCGCGCACTGGAAGATGCCGGCCTCAAATACACCGATATCCAGACCGTGTTCCTGCCGCCAGCCGATGCCCGCGCCGCATTCGAGCGTGGCAGTGTCGATGCCTGGGTGATCTGGGACCCGTACCAGGCAGCCGCCGAACAGCAACTGCAAGCGCGCACCCTGCGCGACGGCAAAGGCATCGTCGACAACCATCAGTTCTACCTCGCGACCAAACCGTACGCACAGAAAAATCCCGAGGTGATCAAGACCCTCGTCGAAGAAGTGCGGGCGGTGGGTGAATGGTCCAAAGCCAATCCCGAAGACGTCACCAAGCAAGTCTCGCCTCTGCTTGGCCTGCCAGCGGACATCACCCTGACCTCGGTGAAACGCCAGGGCTACGGCGCACTGTTCCTCACTCCGGAAGTGGTCGCCGCTCAGCAGAAAATCGCTGACAGCTTCTATCAGCTCAAGCTGATTCCGAAGCCACTGAGCATCAAGGACGTGATCTGGACGCCACCGGCAGCCGTTGCCAAAGCCCAATAACCCAGCATTCGATTTCCCAAGGAGACCACTCCATGAGCCTCAATATCTTCTGGTTCCTGCCTACCCACGGTGACGGCCATTACCTTGGCACCGCTGAAGGCGCTCGCGCCGTCGACCACGGTTACCTGCAACAAGTCGCGCAAGCAGCGGATCGACTGGGTTTCGGCGGGGTGCTGATTCCCACCGGTCGCTCCTGCGAAGACTCGTGGCTGGTGGCGGCGTCGCTGATTCCGGTGACGCAGCGTTTGAAGTTCCTTGTCGCCCTGCGCCCGGGGATCATTTCCCCTACGGTGGCGGCGCGTCAGGCGGCAACCCTGGATCGCTTGTCCGGCGGGCGTGCGCTGTTCAACCTGGTCACGGGTGGTGATCCGGAAGAGTTGGCCGGTGACGGTCTGTTCCTTACCCATGAAGAACGCTATCAGGCCTCGGTGGAATTCACCCGAATCTGGCGTCGTGTATTGGAAGGCGAGACCGTCGATTACGACGGTCAGCACATCAGCGTAAAGGGCGCGAAATTGCTCTATCCGCCGATCCAGCAACCGCGCCCGCCGCTGTACTTCGGTGGCTCGTCGGAAGCGGCGCAAGACCTCGCGGCAGAGCAAGTGGAAATGGTCCTGACCTGGGGCGAGCCACCTGCTGCTGTTGCCGAAAAGATTGAACAGGTGCGCGCCAAAGCCGCCAAGCTCGGTCGCACCGTACGCTTCGGCATCCGTCTGCATGTGATTGTCCGTGAAACCAACGCCGAGGCCTGGCAGGCGGCGGATCGACTGATCTCGCACCTGGACGATGACACCATCGCTCGTGCCCAAGCGTCTTTGGCGCGTTTCGACTCGGTCGGCCAGCAGCGCATGGCCGCACTGCACGGCGGCAGCCGCGACAACCTGGAAGTCAGCCCCAACCTGTGGGCCGGTGTCGGCCTGGTGCGTGGCGGTGCCGGTACGGCGCTGGTGGGCGATGGGCCAACCGTGGCTGCCCGCGTGAAGGAGTACGCGGACTTGGGCATCGACACTTTTATCTTCTCCGGTTATCCACACCTGGAAGAGTCGTATCGCGTCGCCGAATTGCTGTTTCCGCACCTCGATATCGAGCGTCCCGAGTTGCCGAAAAGTGCCGGTTACGTCAGCCCGTTCGGCGAGATGGTCGCCAACGATATCCTCCCTAAAGCCGCGTCCCAGAGCTGAGGCGCGCCATGAGGAGAATTATCCACAACCTCGCGCCCTGGGCGTTGCCAGTGTTACTGCTGGCGGTGTGGCAGTTGTCGGTGTCGGCGGGCTGGTTGTCGACGCGGATACTGCCGGCACCCATCGCCGTCATCGAAGCAGGCGTCAGCCTGGTCAGCAGCGGCGAAATCTGGACGCACCTGGCAATCAGCGGCTGGCGTGCCGCGTTGGGCTTCGCCATCGGCGGCGGCATCGGTCTCACATTGGGCTTCATCACCGGCCTGTCGAAATGGGGCGAGCGCTTGCTCGACAGCTCAGTGCAAATGATCCGCAACGTGCCGCATCTGGCGCTGATTCCATTGGTGATCCTGTGGTTCGGCATCGACGAGTCGGCAAAGATTTTCCTGGTGGCGCTGGGCACTTTGTTCCCGATCTACCTCAACACCTACCACGGCATTCGTAATGTCGACCCGGCCTTGGTGGAGATGTCTCGCAGCTACGGTTTGTCCGGTTTCAGCCTGTTCCGTCAGGTGATTCTGCCGGGTGCATTGCCTTCGATTCTGGTCGGCGTTCGGTTCGCGTTGGGCTTCATGTGGCTGACGCTGATCGTTGCCGAAACCATTTCCGCCAGCTCTGGCATTGGCTACCTGGCGATGAATGCCAGGGAGTTCTTGCAGACCGACGTGGTGGTGCTGGCGATTCTGATGTACGCGGTGCTCGGCAAGCTGGCCGACCTCGCGGCCCGTGGACTGGAGCGTGTATGGCTGCGCTGGCATCCGGCCTACCAGGTCGGCAAGGGAGGTGCAGCATGACGGCTCAACAACCTCCGCGCCTGCGACGCGGGATTCCGCTGGTGGTGCGCAAGCTGCAAAAAACCTTCGGTTCGCGGCAGGTGCTGCGTGAGATCGATCTGCATATTCCGGCGGGGCAATTCGTCGCCGTGGTCGGTCGCAGCGGGTGCGGCAAAAGTACCTTGCTGCGTTTGCTGGCCGGTCTCGACCAGCCCACGGGCGGTCAGTTGCTGGCCGGTTCGGCGCCTTTGAGCGAAGCACGGGAAGACACCCGGCTGATGTTCCAGGAAGCGCGTCTGCTGCCATGGAAAAAGATCATCGATAACGTCGGCCTGGGACTCAAGGGCAACTGGCGTCCCCAGGCGCTGGAAGCGCTGGAGGCGGTCGGTCTGGCGGACCGCGCCAACGAATGGCCGGCAGCGTTGTCCGGTGGACAAAAGCAACGCGTGGCTCTGGCCCGCGCGTTGATACATCAACCGCGCCTGCTGTTGCTCGACGAACCCTTGGGCGCGCTGGACGCGCTGACTCGAATTGAAATGCAGCAACTGATCGAGCGTCTCTGGCAACAGCACGGCTTCACCGTATTGCTGGTGACCCACGACGTCAGTGAAGCCGTAGCGATTGCCGATCGGGTGATCCTGATCGAAGACGGCGAAGTCGGCCTCGACCTGCACGTGGAACTGCCGCGCCCTCGGGTTCGCGGTTCCCATCGGCTGGCGGCGCTGGAAACCGAAGTCCTCAACCGCGTGCTGTCCCTGCCCGGCCAACCACCGGAACCGGAACCTGTTTCACCCTTGCCTACGCAATTGCGTTGGGCTCAATAAAGACAGCCGCAAGCTTCAAGCTCCAAGCGGCAAGAAGGAGCAGTGCGCTTTTACTTGCAGCTTGAAGCTTGCCACTTGCAGCTCATTTCGACGTTAGGAGAAATAAATATGACTATCAAAGCCATCAACGTACGCAACCAGTTCAAAGGCACCATCAAGGAAATCGTCCTGGGTGACGTGCTGTCGGAAATCGACGTGCAGACCGCTTCGGGCATCGTCACTTCAGTGATCACCACGCGCTCGGTGAAAGAGCTGGAGCTGGCAGTGGGCAGTGAAGTGATTGCGTTCGTGAAATCCACCGAGGTGTCGATCGCCAAGTTGTAAGCCATGCGCGTAAACAGCAACCCCGAAGGGTTTGAGCCCTTCGGGGTTTTTGATTTTAAGGCGCGCTGGAAGCCGTATTAATTACTCTGAAGCGAATTTTAATGCCGTTTTACCTGCTGGTTTTTTGCCGGTAGATGATTTTAATGGGTGCTATAGTGCTGTTTATGTCGTGTTAACAGCATCAGGAAGCGCTTTATGAGCGATTTTTTTCCCATTGAGTGTGCCGATAGCCTCTATTCCATAGGCCTTTTGGTCAAAAGGCGGCGCCTGCAGCATAAGCAGCGGCAAAAGGATCTCGCGTTGAGTCTGTCCATGTCCGAGAGAACATTACGGAAAATCGAAGCGGGAGATCCCTCGGTAGAGTTGCGCTCATTCATGTTGGTGTTATGGCATCTGGGGCTGACTCAAGAGGTGTTTCAAAATATCCAGATGGCAGCGACCACCTCCAATGAGGCCTTTGTACCTCATAGCGCTCAGCGCGTCCGGCTACCCAAAGCCAAGGGAGACTTCTGATGTCCAGGGCCTACATCTACATGGAGCATCCAGAATCGGGCGAGGTAGTCACCCTTGGGCGGTTAAGTATCAGTAATGGCGTAGGTGAGTTCACCTATGATCCTGAATACGTGAACTCGAAAGGGTGGGTACCCGATCATATTCGATACCCGCTGCGTACCCAGCCCTTCCCGGCGATCACTAAAAATCGCGGCGTACCTGGGTTCATCAACGATGCAATGCCGGACGGCTGGGGCGAGCGTGTCCTGCAAGACCTGCATCGTACTGACTTGGATGCCATTGATTACCTGCTCAAGTCACCCAACAGCGATCGCGCTGGCAACCTCATGGCTGGCCCGAATCGATATCCGCCAGAGGGAATTGGGCGTGAGGCGCTGCCGACGCTTAAGGGACTGGTGCCGTTTATTGAGGCCACTGAAGCGATTTTCGATAATCAGCTGGATGAGGAAGCCATCAAGACGCTGAAGCTTCGCAAACAACGTTCTTCCCTCGGAGGAGCCAGGCCAAAACGTACGTTGCAGGATCAGGACATGCTGATTCTGGTGAAGCCTCGTGATCGATACGACAGCTGTGATGTTCCAGCGCTTGAGCATGCGTGTATGACATTTGCCGCACAAAAGGGCTTGAATGTTGCGAAGACGGCGCTCTATGCCGGAACACCCTCCACTTTATTGGTAAAACGCTTCGACCGTTTCCCTCCTGCGGATACGGGCCGACGTGTGCCTATGCTGAGTGCATTGACGCTGCTGGACGCGGAATGGAAAACCAATGACCGCAGCGCTTGGGTTTATGCCGGATTGGCCAATGAAATGAAGCGCCGCGGTGTGCCGGATGAAGACCTGCGTGAACTCTTCGTACGTATGTGTTTCAACGCATTGGTTGGCAATGACGACGATCACCCAAAGAATCACGCCATTCTCTGGCTGGATGGGCGTTGGCGTTTGGCGCCCATGTACGACGTGGTGCCGGGACTTGATGGTTCGTCTCCACCGTACCTTTGCATGGCGGTTGGTCGGCTTGGAAGGCTGATCAGTCGAGAGAATCTGCTAAGCCATAGTGCGCATTTTGCTCTCTCAGCACAGCAGGCTGTCGATCAACTCGATGAAGTGATCAGTTGGGAGGCAGACCTGAGGCAGCATTATGCAAATTTGTTGGGAGGCACCGAGCTGGAATTGGCATTGTCGGCGATCGGTGCGGCCCGGATTCAGGCATCTTTGGCCTAGGGTTGCTTTCGTTTGGGCAGATAAGGCGGCAAATACAGCCCCAAATACGCATCAAACACCCGCATCCCTTCTTCGGCCATGCGCGGGGTGATCTGCCCGTGCTGTTGCACCGAGCGTGCGTACACCCGATCACCCAGCTCCATTGCCAGGGCGAATACATCGACGTCGTTCGGTAACTTCGGCAGTTCGAAATGGTGGTCGAAGAGTTTGTGCATCAGGTCGCCCAGTTCTATGTCGTGCTGGCGGTCGGCCTGGGTGACTTCGGTTAATCCGTGTTGGGCAAGGATCAGTTGGCGGGCCGCGGCGTCCTCGTCGTAGATGTCGAGCATCCGTTGTTCCACCAGTCGCGACAGGTCACGCCAGCCATTCAACGCTTCGTGGTCGATGGGGGCTTGCAGGCAGGCGCGGAAGGCGCCGTGAACGTCAGCGGTCAGGGCTTCAAGCAGGGCCGGGACGCTGGCGAAGAAGTGGTAGACGGAAGAAGGCGGGATCTCCGCACGCTCGGCAACACTGTAGATCGACAGGCTGGCCACACCTTCGGCGGCCAGCAGCGTGCGTGCGGCATCGAGTATCGAATCGATCCGGGCCTGGCTGGCTGCGCGGGGTTTGCGGGGGGCGGCTACGCGTGTCATTGGAGTCTCCTGCGGGGCAGCGGGCATTGTACGAGCAGGCATCTGTGTTGTCTTGCAGGCCGCCATCGCGGGCAAGCCCGCTCCCACAGGTATTGCGGTGAATACAAAATTTGTGAACGACGCAAAACACTGTGGGAGCTGGCTTGCCAGCGATCCGCCGCAGGCGGCCATAAAAAAACGCCGCTGGCTGATTTAGCCAACGGCGTTTTTCATTACGGCAACCGCTTACACGGTATGCAGATACCAGTTGTACTCAAGGTCGGAGATGGAGTGTTCGAACTCCTCCAGCTCGCTTTCTTTGCAAGCGACGAAGATATCGATGTATTTCGGATCGATGTACTTGGCCATGACTTCGCTGTCGTCCAACTCACGCAGTGCGTCGCGCAGATTGTTCGGCAGGCTTTGCTCGTTCTGCTCGTAGCTGTTGCCTTCCACAGGTGCGCCAGGCTCGATCTTGTTGGTCAGGCCGTGATGCACGCCTGCCAGGACCGAAGCCATCAGCAAGTACGGGTTGGCGTCGGCGCCGGCCACACGGTGTTCCAGACGCACCGCATCGGCAGCGCCGGTGGGTACGCGCAGGGCGACAGTGCGGTTGTCCAGGCCCCAGCTCGGCGAGTTTGGCACGTAGAACTGGGCGCCAAAACGACGGTAGGAGTTGACGTTCGGGCAGAGGAAAGCCATTTGAGCCGGTAGGGTCTCGAGCACACCGCCGATCGCGTGACGCAGTGCGGCGTTCTGCTCGGGATCCTCGCTGGCAAAAATGTTTTTGCCGTCTTTGTCGAGAATCGAAAT
The DNA here is from genome assembly GCF_050739655.1 of Pseudomonas sp. Taxonomy (GTDB): domain Bacteria; phylum Pseudomonadota; class Gammaproteobacteria; order Pseudomonadales; family Pseudomonadaceae; genus Aquipseudomonas. Next base: position 24,548 of record NZ_JBOIBY010000229.1, read on the forward strand.
GTGGACATGCAGACCATTGCCCGCCTGGCCCGGGTAGGGCTTGGCCATGAAGGTGGTGTCCATTTCATGGTCGTAGGCGATGTTTTTGATCAGGCGCTTTAGCAGCACTGCGTAGTCGCAAGCCTTGATCGGGTCGGCCACGTGGTGCAGGTTCACTTCGAACTGCGCCGGAGCACTTTCCTTGACGATGGCGTCGGCAGGGATGCCTTGCTCTTTGGCACCTTCCAGGATGTCCTGGAGGCAGTCGACGTATTCGTCGAGATCGTCGATCAGGTAGACCTGGGTCGAATGCGGGCGTTTACCGGAAACTGGCGAGCGAGGGGGTTGCGGACGACCGTTCACGTTCTCTTGGTCGATCAGGTAGAACTCCAGTTCGAACGCGGCGCAGATGGTCAGACCCATTTCGTCGAACTTGCGCACCACATTAGCCAGCACTTCACGCGGGTCGGCGAAGAATGGCTCACCTTCGAGTTCGTGCATGGTCATCAACAGTTGCGCGGTCGGGCGCTTCTGCCATGGCTCGTTGCACAGGGTATCGGGGATTGGATAGCAGATTCGGTCAGCATCACCGATGTCCAGGCCCAGGCCGGTGCTTTCCACCGTCGAACCATTGATATCCAGGGCAAAAAGTGAGGCCGGCAAGTTGATGCCTTTCTCGTAAACCTTGTGGAGGCTGGTGCGTTCGATGCGCTTGCCGCGCACCACACCATTCCTATCCGCAATCAGAAGGTCGACGTACAGAACCTCAGGATGTTCCTTAAGGAACGCGTTCGCTTCGTTAAGCTGAACGGCACGCGGGGGTACCGACATGATGCAACACCTTTGTTGTTAAAAATATCAATCATTGATCTTTTCTGGTTTCAGTCAACCCGAACGGCATGCCGAAGTCAAGCGAGGCATTTTGTGCCCTGAAAAAGCGCCGCAAGGGCATTTATGGGGCACTTTGGGGCGTTTTACTTTCCCTGGAACGCTTGCCACCCGCAGGGTTGAGCGGGCCGTGTTGTATTTTTTACGGGGGTGTTGTGTAAAAAAATGAACAAGGCTAAGCTCGAATCAAACCCATAACAGCAATAATACCGGGGTGCTTCATGTCTCGCCTGCCGATAATCGGCGTCACCGACTGCTCAAGACAGGTCGGTCGGCATGTTACTCACGTCAGTGGTGACACGTCCGTCCGGTCCGTGGCCTTAGCGGCTCCGGTGATCCTCCCATCCGTGACGGTCCAACCGTCCCCGTCCGTTATTCTGGACGGTCGCGATGGCACCCCCATTACGGTTACTCCATTCAATATAGAACCGATTCACAATAGCGGCTTGACCATCGTCAGGGTTCGGCTCGCGATTCTGCGCGCGCGGCCTCTGCAGCGGTGCTGGCAAACACGCTAACCTGCTACTCAAACGCTCTACAACGCGACGCCGATGCGTCAAACAACGCCCGACCTGAAAAGGGTCGGGCAACTCAAAGCCTAGAGGCATTTATGAGTAACAACCTCGACCAGCTCACCGATTGGTTGAAAAGCCACAAGATCACAGAAGTCGAATGCATGATCGCCGACTTGACCGGGATTACCCGTGGCAAGATTTCGCCGACCAATAAATTCATCGCCGAAAAAGGCATGCGTCTGCCAGAAAGCGTGCTGTTGCAGACCGTGACTGGCGATTACGTCGAAGACGACATCTATTACGAACTGCGCGACCCGGCCGACATCGACATGATCTGCCGTCCCGACCAGAGTGCGGTGTACGTGGTGCCTTGGGCCATTGAGCCCACCGCGATCGTCATTCACGACACTTACGACAAGCAAGGCAACCCGATCGAGCTGTCGCCGCGCAACGTGCTCAAGAAGGTCCTGAAACTCTATGCCGACAAGGGCTGGCAGCCAATCGTGGCGCCGGAAATGGAGTTTTACCTGACCAAGCGCAGCGATGACCCGGACTATCCGTTGCAGCCGCCGATCGGTCGCTCCGGTCGCCCGGAAACCGGTCGCCAATCGTTCTCCATCGAAGCGGCGAACGAGTTCGACCCGCTGTTCGAGGACGTCTACGACTGGTGCGAATTGCAGGAGCTGGATCTCGACACGCTGATCCACGAAGACGGCACGGCGCAGATGGAAATCAACTTCCGTCACGGCGATGCCCTGTCCCTGGCCGACCAGATCCTGGTGTTCAAACGCACCATGCGTGAAGCCGCGCTCAAGCATGACGTTGCCGCCACCTTTATGGCCAAGCCGATGACAGGTGAGCCGGGCAGCGCCATGCACTTGCACCAGAGCATCATCGACATCGAGACCGGCAAGAACATCTTCTCCAATGAAGACGGGACCATGAGCCAGTTGTTCCTGCACCACATCGGTGGCTTGCAGAAACTCATCCCCGAGCTGTTGCCGCTGTTCGCGCCGAACGTCAACTCGTTCCGCCGCTTCCTGCCGGATACCTCGGCACCAGTGAACGTGGAGTGGGGCGAAGAAAACCGCACCGTGGGCCTGCGGGTTCCGGACGCCGGGCCGCACAACCGTCGGGTGGAGAACCGCCTGCCGGGCGCCGATGCCAACCCGTACCTGGCGATTGCCGCGAGCCTGCTCTGCGGTTACATCGGCATGGTCGAAGGCCTGAACCCGAGTGCGCCGGTGGTGGGCCGTGGCTACGAGCGCCGCAACCTGCGCCTGCCACTGACTATCGAAGATGCGCTGGAACGTATGGAACACAGCACGACCATCGAGAAGTACCTGGGCAAAAATTTCATCACTGGCTACGTCGCGGTCAAGCGGGCCGAGCATGAAAACTTCAAGCGCGTGATCAGCTCGTGGGAACGGGAATTCCTGCTCTTCGCCGTCTGATACGCCGGGCGTCGCTGCTGTCGGGCGGCGCTTTCACCTGATTTTTTTAGGAGATTCGTATGACCAGCAACAACCCGCAAACCCGTGAATGGCAAACCCTGAGCAATGATCACCACCTGGCCCCATTCAGCGATTTCAAGCAGTTGAAAGAGAAAGGCCCGCGGATCATCACCAGCGCCAAGGGCGTTTACCTGTGGGACAGTGAAGGCAACAAGATCCTCGACGGCATGGCCGGCCTGTGGTGCGTGGCAGTCGGCTACGGTCGTGATGAGCTGGCGGAAGCCGCCAACAAGCAAATGCGCGAACTGCCGTACTACAACCTGTTCTTCCAGACCGCCCACCCGCCAGCGCTGGAACTGGCCAAAGCCATCTCCGACGTCGCGCCAGAAGGCATGAACCACGTGTTCTTCACCGGTTCCGGCTCCGAAGGTAACGACACCATGCTGCGTATGGTGCGCCACTATTGGGCGATCAAGGGCCAGCCGAACAAGAAAGTCATCATCAGCCGCAAGAACGGCTATCACGGTTCCACCGTGGCTGGCGCCAGCCTGGGCGGCATGACCTACATGCACGAACAGGGTGATTTGCCGATCCCGGGCATCGTCCACATTGCCCAACCGTACTGGTTCACCGAAGGCGGTGAAATGAGCCCGGAAGAGTTCGGTATCTGGGCCGCCAATCAGCTGGAAGAGAAGATTCTGGAAGTCGGCGTCGACAACGTCGGTGCCTTTATCGCCGAGCCGATCCAGGGCGCCGGCGGCGTGATCATTCCGCCAGACACCTACTGGCCGCGCATCAAGGAAATCCTCGCCAAGTACGACATCCTGTTCGTGGCGGACGAAGTGATCTGTGGTTTCGGTCGCACCGGCGAGTGGTTCGGCAGCGATTTCTACGACCTCAAGCCTGACATGATGACCATCGCCAAGGGCCTGACCTCCGGCTACATCCCGATGGGTGGCCTGATCGTGCGTGACGAAGTGGTCGAGGTGCTCAACGAGGGTGGCGACTTCAACCACGGCTTTACTTACTCCGGGCACCCGGTAGCGGCTGCAGTGGCGCTGGAAAACATCCGCATCTTGCGCGACGAAACCATTGTCGAGCGCGTAAAGACAGAAACGGCACCGTATTTGCAGAAACGTTTGCGGGAACTGAATGATCACCCGCTGGTTGGGGAAGTTCGTGGGGTAGGTCTGTTGGGGGCCATCGAACTGGTTCAGGACAAGGCCACGCGCAAGCGCTATGAAGGTAAGGGCGTTGGCATGATCTGCCGGCAGTTCTGCTTCGATAACGGCCTGATCATGCGGGCTGTGGGGGACACCATGATCATCGCGCCACCGCTGGTGATTACACCGGCGGAAATCGATGAGTTGGTGACCAAGGCACGCAAGTGCCTGGACCTGACCCTGAGTACGTTGCAGGGCTAAGTGCTAGGCTCTGAGCGCAAGACATGAAACTTTCGCTCAGGGTTGCCATATAAGGCGGCCTTTCCTTGAAAGACCGCCTCGCATCTTGCCAGACTAGCCGCGGTTCCAGTTGTCCGGGTTCGGCCGCTGAACAAAGTGGTTCAAAAAAAGAAAAATTTGGAGCATTAACGCATGAAGGCATTAGGCAAAAAGTTTGCTGGCAAGACTCTTCTCGCCATGTCCCTGATGGGCATTATGGCGGGTGCGGTACAGGCGGACGACAAGGTGTTGCACGTCTACAACTGGTCCGACTATATCGCTCCGGACACCATCAAGAAGTTTGAAGACGAGTCGGGCATCAAAGTTGTCTACGACGTCTTCGACAGTAACGAAACCCTGGAAGCCAAGTTGCTGGCAGGCAAGTCCGGTTACGACATCGTCGTTCCGTCGAACAACTTCCTGGCCAAACAAATCAAGGCCGGTGTCTATCAGAAGCTGGACAAGTCCAAGCTGCCTAACTGGAAAAACCTGAACACTGACCTGCTCAAGGCCGTATCGGTCAGCGACCCGGGCAACGAACACGCCTTCCCGTACATGTGGGGCTCGATTGGTATCGGCTACAACGCCGAGAAGGTCAAGGCTGCACTGGGCGCCGACGCACCGGTCGATTCCTGGGACCTGATCTTCAAGCCTGAAAACGCCGCCAAGCTGAAGTCCTGTGGCATCAGCCTGCTGGATTCGCCAACCGAGATGATTCCGGTGGCGTTGCACTACCTGGGCCTGCCTACCGACAGCCAGAAGAAAGAAGACATCGACAAGGCTGAAGCCCTGATCATGAAGGTCCGTCCTTCGATCGCCTATTTCCACTCGTCCAAGTACATCTCCGACCTCGCCAACGGCAACATCTGCGTGGCCGTGGGTTATTCGGGTGACGTTTACCAGGCCAAGTCCCGCGCGGCTGAAGCCGGTGACAAGGTGAAAGTCAGCTACAACATTCCCAAAGAAGGTGCCGGCAGCTTCTACGACATGGTCGCCATCCCTAAAGATGCCGAAAACGTCGAAGGCGCCTACAAGTTCATGACCTTCCTGCAGAAGCCG
>NZ_JBOIBY010000230.1:0-1281 GCF_050739655.1 Pseudomonas sp.
AGACAGTTGCGTGGGCTTTAGATTTTTCAAGTGAGGCCCTTCCAAGCAGGGCGGCTTTGCAGCCCTGCTTGGATGGACCCGCGTGGACAAGCGGATCACTGAGATATGAGGACCGAGCGCTTACTCAGTTGCGCCATGTTTTGCTTTTAGGCGAGAGACGTTCGCGCCGGTCTGATTGGCGAATTCGCGTGGGCTGACATGCTCCTGCTGATTAGCCTCAAGGTAGCGACTCCACCAGTTCATGATCAGCCTGCGCTCCTCGATGAACTCGGCCTTGTGGATGTAAGCGGCGCGGACGTTGTTACGTTCCTTGTGGCTCATCTGTCGCTCGATGGCTGTGTCCGTCCACAAACCGGACTCGATCAGTGCGCTGCAGGCCATCGAGCGAAACCCATGCCCACAGATCTCGGATTTGGTGTCGTACCCCATCTTCCGAAGCGCGCTGTTCACAGTGTTTTCGGACATTGGTTTCCAAGACTTGGTATCGCCTGCGAAGACCAAGTCAAATTTGCCTGTGATTGCGTGGATCTGCTCGAGCAGGGCGATCGCTTGCTGCGATAAGGGTACAAGATGGATATCGCCTGCCATCTTCGTACCCCTTGTGGAAAAGGGTACGCCTTCCAACGCTGGTCGCGTGTCGGGTATTTCCCAGATGCCACGTTTGAGGTCGAACTCGCTCCAGCGGGCGAAGCGCAGCTCGCTGGAGCGTACAAACACGTGCAGCGACAGCAAGACCGTCAGCCGGGTAAGTGCGCGGCCTTTATAGGTGTCGATCCGTTCCTGCAATTCAGGCAAGCGTGATAAGGATAAAGCGGGGCGGTGGACGACCCGCGAGGCTTTGATAGAGCCTACGAGGTCGTAAGCAGGGTTTACGGTGATAAGCCGGAGGCGCTTTGCCTCGCGCATGATGCTCTGCAGGTAGTTTTGTACCCTTAAAGCAATATCTATCGTTCCGCGCTTCTTGATCGCTTCCAGGGGGCGCATAAGGTCGTGGGTATCGAGGTCGACAATGGCGCGGGCGCCGATCAGCGGGAAGAGGTGAGTTTTGAGGCGACTCATCACTGTCTTGGAATAGTCCGGTGCCCACTTGGCTGACATTTCCGTGTGCCAGCCGAGGGCAACGCTTTCAAAGGTGCGGCCTTTGATCAGAGCATCCGTCTTGGCTTGGTTCTTGGCTCCTATGGGGTCAATGCCATCCGCCAGCATTCGCTTGACCTCCGAGCGCTTGCGTCGTGCATCGGCGAGGCCAACGATGGGGTAGTTGCCGAATGAGGTCAGTCC
>NZ_JBOIBY010000231.1:0-1212 GCF_050739655.1 Pseudomonas sp.
GCACGGCCAGCAGCAGCTTTCGGGATATCAGCGGATGCAGCGATAGCATCAATCAGTTCCGACTTGTTCACTCTAAGTCCCCTTATATCTATTTGAGTATGATTCTAAGTTTTTTTGGTGAAAGCAAAAACGAGTGCTGAATGGCCTACAGACACTTAAGAGCCGCTTTATAACAAGGGCTCTAAAAAGCTGTCAAGAAAGCCCCCCAGGCAAATACGTACTAATGCGTGCTAATTCTTTCCTTAGAATCTGCGTCGCGTTTCTCATCCTTCGCGACTATCTCCGGAGCCACATCCGGCAAGGGCTCCGGCGCGTATTGCAGCGCAATTTGCAGGACCTCGTCAATCCATTTAACCGGTTTAATCTGTAGATCCTGCTTGATATTGTCCGGAATCTCTTTGAGATCGCGCACATTCTCTTCAGGAATGATCACGGTCTTGATTCCGCCACGATGGGCAGCCAGCAGTTTTTCTTTCAAACCGCCAATCGCCAGTACCTGGCCACGCAAAGTGATTTCGCCGGTCATGGCGACATCCGCGCGTACCGGAATGCCGGTCAATGCCGACACCAGGGCCGTACACATGCCTACACCGGCGCTAGGGCCGTCCTTGGGAGTCGCCCCTTCCGGCATATGGATGTGCGTGTCGCGCTTCTCATGGAAGTCCAGGGGAATGCCCAGGCTTTTCGCGCGGCTGCGAACAACAGTCAAGGCAGCAGTGATCGATTCGACCATCACGTCACCCAAGGAACCGGTCTTGATCAACTGGCCCTTGCCCGGCACCACAGCGGCTTCGATGGTGAGCAATTCGCCACCCACCTGAGTCCACGCCAATCCGGTTACCTGACCGATCTGATCCTGCTGCTCGGCCAGGCCGTAGCGGAATTTACGCACGCCCAGGAAGTGTTCCAGATCGTCCGCAGTGACCTTCACCGAGAAGCGTTTTTCCAGCGCATGCTCTTTGACCGCCTTGCGGCAAACCTTGGCAATCTGACGCTCAAGCCCACGCACACCGGCTTCACGGGTGTAGTAGCGGATGATGTCGCGGATCGCTTCTGCGTCAAACTCCAGCTCGCCTTTCTTCAGGCCGTTGGCCGTGATCTGCTTTGGCGAAAGGTATTTGACGGCGATGTTGATCTTCTCGTCTTCGGTGTAGCCCGGCAGACGGATCACTTCCATCCGGTCCAGCAACGCCGGCGGGATGTTCATCGAGT
>NZ_JBOIBY010000232.1:0-21176 GCF_050739655.1 Pseudomonas sp.
TGGCTTGGCAGGTCAGCTTGGAGCGGTCGAAGTCGATACGCCCCTGCATCACCCCGTTACTGAGCAACTCATAGAGGCCGGGGTTGGCACGCTGGATGATTAATGCCGGCAGCGACATCACCGCTTGGGTCGCGTTCTGCACGATGCTGCCCATGATCTGCTGGAAACCTTCGGTGGCGCCGTTCAGCTGGTTTTGCAGGGTATTGGTGAGGCTCATGTTGCCGCACATCATGTTTGCTCGCCAGGCCCCGCCGACGCCGAGACCGCTGGGTCGGTAGAGCGAGCTGGGTGAGCCGACTGCCGAACCGCCGCCGATGGTGTACATCACCCGGTCGTCGAGCACTTCGCCCTGCGTGCCCAGACGGTAATTGTCCTCGGCGGCGTGGACATGTGTGGCCACGAGCAGTCCGTAGAGCAACAGACTCATTACACCCAACCTGGGTCGCGCGAGAAGCCGACTCATGAAGCACCACCTTCGAAGTCGATGCTGAACAGAAAGGTTTGCCCCTCACGTTTGCAGCAGCTATACGGACGCCACAGCGACCAGGCGTAGCCGCCATGCGCGCTCTGTACCGGATCGCTGGGGAAGATGGCGCACGTGGGCTGAACCTGGGGGTAGAGCAATTGCCATTTGTGGGTCGAGGCGTCGTTTTCAACGATCGGGCCAGGCGGCCAGTAGCCGTCGCGTTTGGCGGGCGTCAGTGGTACGTACACATGCGGCTGCCCGTTGCGGGTAATCACATCGCCGGAACGTTGCGCCATGACGGCGGCTGCCTTGAAGTCGTCGGGCTGTACCAGAAAGCCCTGTCGGGGATAGACGTTGCCCCACATGTTTCCCGAAGCCTGCCGACCGATTTCACGGACCCCTGGCATGAGCGACTCGGGGTAGAAGCTTTCCGGGATGCCCTGGCGCCAGGCCAGCGAGTCCAGGGTGCTCAGGTAGTAGGGCATGAACGCTGTGGCACCGCTGGCGCAGGCATAGCCGGATTGAGAAGCCAATTGCGTGGCGGCCCAGCCACCGGGGTGGCCAATACCGTCGACGTTCTTGAAGCGGGGCAGGTTGTCACGGTGGGTGTTCGGGGTGACCAGGTTGCCGCCCCCTTCCGCACCGTTGATGGGAGAGGACAGAGCGGCCATCTCGGCCCAGGGGTTATTGCCGGTGGTGGCGTAGCTCGAGACCACCAGTTCAGGAATGAAATGACGCACCTTGGTCGAGGTTTTGACGGTGCAGCCGAAGGGCGTGCAGAGCAGCCAGAAACAAATGCCGACGACCCTGTAGGCGAGGCAGTTTGGCGAAAACACGGAGGCCGTGATGCTGGCGGTGTCCAGCGCCATGCTGGGGCCACACGCCAGCAGAATGCATAGCGCCAAGGGCCGTAGCTTTGTGGGCGGGATTGACGAGCAGGCAAGAGGCATGATCCAGGCTCTCGGTGTATGGCCTGGGCAGGTTCGGTTACGGACTGAAGACTGTCAGTGGAAATTATGAAGGCGGATCTATCGGATTTGTGAGGCGTGAGACTATTATCTGACGTGAAGAGCGCTGCGCAGGATGTCGGGTTCTACAAGTAGCTGATCTGTGGTGATTTCGAGAATATTGGCGAGTTTGCACAGGACCATCAGCGACGGATTGCCCGTGCATCGTTCGATTTGACTGACGTAGGTGCGATCGACCTCGGCCATGAGCGCCAGCTGCTCTTGGGTAAGGTTTTTTACGCGTCGCATCAAGCGGATATTTTCCGCCAGTTGCAGGCGCAACTGTTCGTAGTCTTGAGTCATGCGCGCAAACTGCGCCTTGAGGGACTCTCAATCCACGGGATATAGTCTACATTGGTATTGATCTAGGCCATTTGATGCTGATGTCTGTTATCGAGCGTTCATTTGGTGTCGTTATGATTTCGAAGCTGGGTCCAGCGTCTAACAATAAAATCAGCAATCTAGGGTGTGTATGGACGAAAACTACATTTCAATTCCCGCGGCGGATGGTTGCCCGAGTCTTCTGACACCGTGGGGCAGCGAGTTTGCCCCGATGATCGAACGTGGCGTGCAATGCGCCCAGGCTTGGCTTGATACGCCCGGCGAGATACCCCTGTGGTGGGAGCTGGCGCAAACCCGCAAGACGTTTCCTGTTGGCGACTGCCAGGATGCGTTTGAAGCCGGATTCCTGTTGAGGATTCAGCAGCGGCTTCAGAGCGTGTCACATTAAAAACTCTTGAAAGGTATGGTTCCAGACGCCATTCTTCTAGAATGGAGCCAACAGAACCGGCCTTTGCCCTGTTACCAACAGGCTCACGTAGCTAAGATTCTGATTAAGTGCAAATTCTGCACTCTCTGAGAACGTGGAGCGCGATATGAAAGCCAAACGAGTGTCGAGTGACGAAGTGTTGAGTGATGACCTGGTGAGCCGGCTGGAGAATAAGATCCCAGTCATGGCTGAAGGTGCCATCAATACCGCCTATATCAACGCGCTGGCTGCTGGCCGTAGCGTGATGGAAGTCGTGAACGGCATGCTTGTTGAAACGACTGCCGACGGTAAGCACAAGGTCATTCGGGTGGCTAAACCCAAGCACAAAGTGACGCAGGGTGGTGTCATCAAGGTGCGCCGCTGCTCATGATTGTCCCTCGGTTGAGGGTCTTTGCTGGACCCAACGGCTCCGGCAAGAGCACGATGAAAAGTGCCATCCCTTCCCATCTGATCGGCATTTACATTAACCCGGATGAAATCGAGAAAGCTGCCAAAGAGAGCGGCCGTCTGGACTTCAGTGATTTTCAACTGGAAGCGGAGAGTGATGAAATCCTCGGTTTCATTCGGGAGCATCGGCTGGTCAGGTCCGCCCAGCTTGATGAGGAGGCGGCCAAAATAGGCTTTAGCAGCAACGGCCTCGATTTCCAAACGGTCGTGATGAACTCCTATTTTGCCTCCGTGCTCTCTGACTTCATCCGGAACAAGCTCCTCGAAGACCAGCTTTCGTTTACTTTCGAAACGGTGATGTCCAGCGACGATAAAGTCGCTTTTATGCTCAAGGCGAGAGTGTCGGGGTACCGAACCTACCTCTACTTTGTGGCAACTGAAGATCCAGACATCAATATCAACAGGGTCAAGAACCGTGTTGCGGCAGGTGGACACCCCGTTCCTACAGAGAAAATTGTCCAGCGCTACGCCCGTTGCTTGAGCCTGTTGCCTGCGGCTATTTCCGCTTCGAATCGGGCCTACATCTTTGATAACTCCGGCGCCGATTTGGTGCTGCTGGCCGAAGTTACGGATGGGACTGACCTTGAATTCAAGGTTGATGAGGTTCCTGACTGGTTCATGGATGCCTACGTTGAAAAGGTGTCCAACGGCTAGCTGCTGGCTAGGCCTGAGCGGTGAGCTACTCCTCCCTTAGACCGGCTCTATTCCTCGCGCGCTATCGATCCGTTCGGCTACCCGGTAAGCCGCTTCCAACTCTGAGCAGCCGTGCTCCTGCATCAGTGTCCAACGCTCTGCTTTTTCCTCGGGCTCCGTCATGGCCAGGGCGAGGTAAAGACTGGGTGGCACGGTTCGAAACAGCGTTTCGAGCTTCTTCGACAGCACGACCCCTTCGGTGTATTTACCTGGTTCCTTGCTGGCGGAAAACAACAGGGCTTTCTGTGCCGGCGTGAGTTTCTTGAACCGTGCGATTTCTTCGATTTCCGCCGGCGGCATGTTCAGACAAATCCACCATTCGATCATGTTGAGCATGGTCTGCGCGGCCGTGGGGAAGTCGGCAAGGTTTTGCGTCGCCAGCCAGAACCACGCGCCGAGCTTGCGCCACATCTTCGTCCCTTTGACCACGAACGGTGCCAGCAACGGGTTCTTGGTGATGATATGGCCCTCGTCGGTGACCATGATGATCGGCCGACCCAGATACTGATCACGCTCGGCGAGATTGTTCACGGTGTTCATCAGGCTGATGTAGCTGATGGACATCTGTGCCTCGTAGCCTTCACGAGCATAGGTGGCCAGGTCGACAATGGTCACATCGCTCTCGGCCCAAGGCATACCCTCGCGATCAAACAGTTCACCCTCGAAACCTTGGCAAAACAGGTCGATGGACTCGCCCATTTCCTGGGCGCGCTCGCGACGCTTCTCCGGCAAGTGCGGGTCGGCGGCGACGTGCAGCAAGGCGTCGCGCACGTCGCGGGTCAGCACCTGACGGCCCACCGCGATACAGGTCTGTGCCGCATCGAGAATGCACTCGCGAATCAAGCTGCGATCGGCTCGACTCAGGCGCGCCTCTTCCTTGGCCTCGCCGCCGGTGATCATCAGGCGGGCGGTGATTTCCAATTCGCCGAGAATATCGCGCTGGTCTTCGCGACTGGTTACCACCTCGTCGTCCAGCTCATCGATCGACAGACTCGCCACCTGATCCGGCTGCTCGACCAGGCGCCAAGCATCGGCGAACGGGGCGAGACTGACCGAGGCGCCCGGTTTCAATTGGACCTTGTTGACCGACAGGCCCTGTGTCGCGAAGTAGTCGCCCTGCAAACCAAACGAATTACCGGCCTCGACGATAAAAAGGCGAGGGCAGTACACCGCCATGACCTGCATCAACAGGGTGACCAGGGTGGCCGACTTGCCGGCGCCGGTCGGGCCGAACAGTAGCAGATGACCGTTCATGGCCCGGTCCAGGCGTGACAGAGGGTCGAAGCTCAGTGGCGAACCGCCGCGGTTGAACAGGGTGATACCCGGATGGCCGGTGCCCGTGCTGCGGCCCCAGACGGGGGCCAGGTTCGCCAGGTGCTGGGCGAACATCAGGCGCGTGTACCAGTTGCGCGTGTCGCGGGCCGGGTTGTAAGCCATCGGTAACCAACGCAGGTAACTGTTGCAGGCGGCGACTTCATCGCCTTCACGTACCGGTTGTAGCCCCGCACTCAGCAGTGCGCTGGCCAGGTTGACCGAGCGCTGGTGCAGTTGCTGCTCATCGTGACCGCGCACGTAGAACGCCAGGGTTCCTCGGTACAGCTTGTGCTGGCGACCGATGATCGCGCGAGCCTCTTCGACATCTTGGCGGGTCTGGGTCGAGGCCAGGTTTTCCCCGATGGCTTTGCGCGCCAGGCGGTTCAACTGGTCCTCGAGCACATCTTGCGGTTTGACCACCAGGGTCAGGCTCATCACCGTCCCTTCGGGTAACTGGTCGAACAGAGCATTCAATGCATCGCCCTTACGGGTTTCCCCGGTGAGCTGACCAATCAAGGGGGCTCGGCGCAGCTTGTCCACCACCATGACCCGATGGGGTTGGCCGTCGAAGAACCAGAGTCCGTGCTGTACATCTGAACTCGGCTCATTGAAGAACAGTCGCTCGGCGAAATCGTGGTCGAAGGGCAGTTCCAGTGACACACCGTCGTTCGACTCCGGATAGGCCACGCGACGGTAGAACTCCTCGGGCGCTTCATCAGTGAGCCTGGGTGCCGGATTGAACCAGGGCAACAACCAGGCATATAAACCTCGTCCATCGACTCGTGTCGTTTGCACTCCGCATGCCTGCAACGAAGCACCGATACGTTCGCAAGCCTGTTGTAGGGATTGCTCCGGAGTGAGCCCCGTTTCCTCAGCGTCAGACTCGAGCCAGCGATAGACCACCAGGCGCACCCGGCGATTATTGCCACGCCAGGGCAGGCGTGTCACCACCTTATCGTCAAACAGACCGCCGGGCTTGGCGATGGCCTTCAGATGGCGGCGAGTAAGCTCCAGGTACGCTTGGGTGAAGACCGTGTCTCGCGCGCTGTCCTGAATATAATCGGTGAGCCGGGTCAGGTAGGGGGTGAAGTCGTTGTCGTCCTGGCAGAAAAACTGCGCCACCCAAGGCGCTTGATCCAGCTCATCGAAACTGTCCTGCAGGGCATCCTCGAGGGCATCGCGGGCCGCCATCAGCCAATCGGGTTCGCGCCCTTCAGTGCCGAGGGGCAGCAACTCGAACACCGCACCCACCGAGCGATTGTCATCCAGCAAAAAACACTGCTCGGTGTCGAGGTATTCGACCCACGGCAGGTGATCGGTGAAGCTGGGATTGTGCGCATTCAGAGCAGCTTCGTCGGCCAAGGTGGCGCGAGGTCGCAATGGGTGGCGCCAGGCTTTCCACGCAGATGTGCGTTTGCCCGATTCGCCGGTACGCACTACAAGTCTTCCTGACGTTCACCCGGTAATGCGTATTGCACCCGCTGGTAGAACGGAAAAACAGTCGAGTAACCCGGCACCGGTGCCTGCTCGGTACCACTCAAATGCGGATACACGTACAGCACTAGATCGGGATTGGGCAAGCGAGGGAACAAATTGCGGATCTCGTTCGCCGCTGTGCGCGTGTACGCTTCTTGGAGAGCAACGGAGAAATCTGCCTGGGCCAGCGGGCGGCGTAACTGCTGCCGAGCCTCCAGCAGTTGCTGCTGAGTGCCTTGCGAACCGACACCGTTCCAGATGTCCAGCATGGTTTGCTCGCCATGGGGCAGCATTGTCTCCTTGTCGGTGGAACACCCCGTCAAGCCCCAGCAGAGCACGCTAATCCAGGTCAGGCAGAGAAGTACGGTCTTTTTCATGGCGAACGCTCCGGCCCTTGGGCTCGTAGTCGATGGTGATCTCATGGTCGAGGTGCAGGGCGACCTGTGCAGCCGGTGGCACGTACACGGCAGCAAAGGCTTCGCCATACAGTTTGTTGACCCACTCGCGGATGTCGCTGACTCCACCACTGAGAACTGAATTCAGCGCGCTGTTGCCACTGCTGTTGGTGACCCCGAGCGTACTGCCGCCCGAACTGATCACGCTGCTGTTGTTCCGCTCATCCCCGAGCAGAGCAGCGACACCTGCACCGGCGGCTGTGATCAGGCTCTGGCTACCGAGGTACTGTTGGGCGTTCGAGCGGCGCACGCCGGCGATGCACGGAATGCCGTAGGGATCGGACAGGTAACCGAGTCCGCCACGGATCTTGTCGGTGCTCGAACTCTGGGTGGTGGAGGCATTGCGGCTGGCTACCGCTTTCGGTTGAGGTACCGTGCGGATGGTGCCATCGGTAAACACAAAGGTGATCGACTCGACTTGTCCGCGTACGCAAGACAGCGTCCAGTCACCGGACGCCGTGCCGCTCATCACGGCACCCGCGACGTCCGGAAGGTCGATGCCGTTGGCAGTCAGGTTTTCCGGACCCACCAGCACCTTGAAGGGATAGGGATCATTCACTGTGCCGTCCACCGGGACTCGGCCGATCAGTGCGGTCATGGCGACCGAACCCATCAAAGTCGCGTTTTCGGGAATGGTGTAGATCGGCTTCGCGCCTTCGGTACGATCTTCGGATCGTGTCAGGTCACGCTCACCCATGGTGGCAGCGCGTAGTTGTTTCTGGCTGCGATCAATCGCGTTGTCTTTCAAACCTTCCAGTGAGTTGAAGGCGGTAGGCAGACTCAGTGCGGAGGAAGTCTTGGCTTTGCCTCGAGCGTCGGTAGACCGAGCATCCGAGGGTTCAATCCACTGCATTTCATCATTGGCTGACTGCCGCCCTTCGAACTGGACACCATCGCCCGGCTCAAGACCCAATCCGATCGGCATGTCCTTGTCTTTGCCGGTCAGCCCCGACAACTGCTCCTGCAATTGCGTCAGCAGACCACGGGCCTGGCGACTGTCTTGTTCTGCTTTGAGTCGGGCCTCGTTGGCTTGTCGGCGGCCTTCGTCGACTTGCTGGGTCACGCTGCCCAGCGCCGTCTGGATACGCGAATCGACACTGTTTTCCCGCTCGCGCAGGCGGTTGTTTTCCGTCTGCAATGAGTCATTGTGTTTCTTCATACCAAGCATGTCGCTGCGCATGGCCTTCACCTGGCCGACCAGGGTGGCGACCGTGTCGCGTGGGGTATCGCCAGCAATGCCGAGCGACTTGGCTTGCTCGGTGGATAGCTGAAGGTTGCCCTGATCAACTGGGTGCTCTGAAGAGGGAGCGTTACTACCCGCGACCCAGGTTTTCAAAATGATCAACGCCACGGCCAGCAGCGCAGCCGGTACCAGCCATTTGAGCAATGCATTAGCTTTCATCGTCAGCACCTCGCGCAACGGGCGGGAGCAGCACGGCGTGTTCGAGGCCGGCACCGCGAGTGACGAGGTAAGCGATCGTGGTGTCTTCAGCACTGCCGACCGGCCCGAGGAAAGCATGTTGGAAGGTTGCGGCGAACAGCTTGGCCTGAAGCCGACGCGGGTCGAGTTGCACCGTCGCTGGACCACGATTGCGCAACTTCACTGCCGTCACCCAATAATCACCGAGCCGCCAGGCGGCGATGGGTGTGCTGGACACGTTTTCGGTCGGCAGCAGGGTCGGCAGTTCGGTGCGCAGCTTGAGTGGTCCGCGACGGACACCGGGCAGGGATTCTACGGTACGCAACGGCGCGTACAGGCTCTGTGCGGCATAGCGCGTCAATGCGACCGGGATCGGCGTACGTTCTGGAGCAGGGACGGTGCTAGATTCCGTCTCGGTAGCCTGCACCTGAGCATGCTTGAGAATGCGCACGGGCTCCAGCGATTGATCGCCAGGTGTGGCCGCGATATCCAGCAAGATGATCTCGCCCGTCGCGACCGATTGCAGATGCAGGCGGGTTGGCGCAATGACTTCCGACGCGCGCAGGTACAGCGTGCCACCGGTTGATTGCACGCGCAGCTTGCCCGTCAAGGTTGAGGGCACGCCGACTCGAACAGCCTCATCGACAAAAACTACCCGCTCCTGATTGATCACCAGTGGGACCGCGAGGGGAAGGCGTTCCCAATGCATCAGCTCGACGGCCTGCGCCGTAAGTCCCCATAACATCAGTACGACGGTGAGTCCTAGGATAGAAATCCGCTTCATGGTTCACCTCCAGGCGAGGAGATTTTTTGCGGCGTGCCCTGATAACAATCCAGTGCGAGCCCCCACTTGTTGCGTTCGGGGTCCAGGTCAAAACGCACCACGCGTAATGGATAACGCACCACCACCCGTTTCACCGGCTCCGCGGCGTAATACTCATCGGCGTTGAGGTCGAGCTTGACCAGCCAGCTGTCGCGGTCGAGTTGCTTGACCCTAAGTTCCGGATCCTCACTGTAACCTCGGCCCAGTATTTCGTAGACGCCCCGCACCCGCTGGCGGAGTTCACCGGCGGCCTTGCGGTACTCGTAGTCGCCATCGAGGAAGGCCTTGCAGGCGGGTGTCAGGTAGGACTGCAAACCAAAGATGGCGCGGCGATAATCCTGCTCGCCATCCGAAGGCCAGCGGTTGAGTTGGCCAAAGATGTACAGGGCAAAGGCATAGACATTCTCTGAGGGGATATCCCACCACTTGCGTGTGCTGCCCGAGCGTAGGTCTGGGGGGACATGCACGGTCAGATCAGTCGGTGCCGAACGCCAGCCATACCAGAGTCCGGCACAGACCAGGGCGAGGACCATTACCGCCAGGCGCAGGCTGAAGATGTGGGCCTGCTGGGCATCCACCTTGTTCCGAAATCGGCTCATGGCTGCCACCGGGAGAGGGCAGGGCGTAGTCGACGCGAACGGCGAACCGTCCAGGCACCGGAGTGAAGGATCAAACTGCCGCGACCCAGGCGCCAACGGCTGGCGAGTACCCATTCGAGCTTGCGGTACAACCAGGTCTCGGGACGGGCGCGTTTGGCCCGACGCAATAGCGTGCCGCCAGCAAATAACACTAGCGCCATGCCTGCGATCATGCCGGTTGGCGCCACGGCAATGGAGGCGGTGGCGATCGCCAGCGGAACGCCCAGCAGCAGGCCAATGACGGCGCCGGTGCCGAGCGCCATCCACATCTCATCATTGGTCAAACCGCGCAATACGGCGGGATCGCGATTGAGCCGTTCCGGCAGAAAGACCAATGTGCCGTCGGCAAGGCGTTCGATAGTGTCGTTCATGGCGTCCTCACAGAATCGCAGCGGCCTTGGTCAGGAACCAGATGATGATCACCACCAACAGGGCTCCTATACCGACGACGGCACCCAAGTCCTTCCAGGTCTTGCGCTGGTTCTGCACGTCGGCATACACCGTCAGCGAATGCCAGGCCACTCCGAGAAATGCGAGCAGGGCGATCAGCAGGCCGAGCAGGATGCCTCCGTCGTAGGCGTAGTTTTTGATCGTCTCGATCAAGCCAGATCCTTCGCCGCGCGAAGGGGCCTCCATGGTGGGAAGTTCGGCAAAAGCCAGGCTTGGACCGAGCACCAACAGCAGACCGATCAAGCGTTGGCTGACACGATCACGCAGGTTGTTTTTCAGAGGGGCAAAGCACTTGAGCATGGCGGCGATCTCCTGGGTTAGGACAGGGTGAAGAACATCAAAACCAGCAAGGTAAGCAAGACGCGCGCGGCACTGCCGCCGAAGGCTCCAAAGCGCACACTGCCGGCCGCCCAACCCCGGTAAGCCGTCCACATCACCCACGCACACCAAAGCAACGCCAGGACCAGAACCAGGGATAGCCAGAGCGTCGAACTGCTCTGTGCCGAGAAGCCGGAGGCGTTTTGGAACGCTGAGCTCTGGGCGTCGGTCATGCTCATGGCGACGACTCCACAGGCAGTGTGTCGAGACGGTAATCACCGACCAGCTCAGCGGGATCGCGGGGTTGAGCGCGTGAAGGGGACAGATAGCCCCGTATGCCTTGGCGAATACGTTGGATGTCCTGAGACAGGCGGGGATAGTCGAAGCGATAGCGATCGCCGGGTTCAGCCGTACTGGCTACCTCAGCTCGCGTTGCAAGGCGTTCGATGGTGTCGAGTTGCCGCTGGATAAGACTGAGTAGATCCTGCTCATGAGCCGAGGCGGCATAGCTGCTGCCGTGAACGATAGCCAGCGAGAGTAGTAAGCAGCGAAAGACGGAAGTCGGCATGATGCTGTCCCATATGGAGCTGGGAGCAGAATCAAGTCAAAGGGCGAATTATTCCGTAAGAAACCTGAGGTCTGATGAATCGCTTTTTCTGGGAAACGACCATGCCATTCCCAAAGATCCACCAGCACAGTTCACACGTACCTACTGGTCCGATCATGCCGGACTAAGTCGCGAGTAGTAGGAACAGCTCCATATCGAATGGCTTGCTCATGTTCGACTACCAATATAAGTCGATAACAGTTCGACACGGCCGAGCCCCAACTCGTAGCTAATTTGCATTCGGGCATCCTGATCCAGGCGTCGGTCGAGTTGGTAACAACGGCCACCGTTGATGGGCGCGAGATGATGAGTGATCTGCTCATAGCGTTCGCACGCATAGGCGACCCGAAGTTCGTGGAAGCCTTTGAGGTTGTGCGAATGGAGGATCTCTCGTGCGGGGCGGACGATTTGCCGTTGTAAATCGACATAGCTTTCGTTCGGTGCAAGCAGATTGCGGCTACCGTTGGGCGAAGCCTGTTCGGCAAATTTCAGCGCGTCACGAATAGGATCATTTACCGTAATCCAACGAAGCGCCGATGCACGTGAGTGGCCACCTTGGATGCCATCTCGGATGTTGATTTTGCCATAGTGTTCGGTCTCATGTTTTAGGCGCGGTAGGTCGGCCAAAATGGCCTCGCGCAAGCGCATGCCGGTGGCTCGGGCCAACTGAACGATGGCCACCGCGCGCGGCATTTGGTGTTCGCAGAGCACGTCGACGATCCGCTTCACGTGCTCATGGTCTTGGCCTTGCGGCACCGAGCGACGAACACTGGTGCGCCGCATTCCCAACGCCTTACCCGGACTCGGCACCACCACAGAACGATCGTCGCGAAGCGCCGCCATAGTCCGGTTCACGCTAGACAACCGGTTTTGCGCGGTGGCGATGCCGATAGCGCCTTGTTCGACTTGTTGGCGCAGATGCCCTGCGTAGTCCAGCAAGGTCTGCGAATCTATATGTCGCGCATCATTAAATCCAGGCCCATCCTCCGAACGACACCAGCGGACAAACGCCTGCCAGCGATCACTGTGCGCCTTGACCGTGGCGTAATGCCCGCCGCCAAAAAAATCGCGCAATGCTTGCGGTCCGGCATAACTCAGTTGTCGGCCATAGCCAAAATTGCGTCCATCTCGTCTACCAACCAATGCCATGATCACTCTCCTCTAGAAGCCAAACACCTGTGAGGGTTGTCCACTAACGCGGGACTGGCGGCTCCTTACGACCGGGAGCTTGAGCCTCTCATGAGCTGGCCCCATGAACACTTCCGCAGATAAACATTCGTGTCGCACTCAGAGATATTTTTTGAACGTCGCCGCTGTGATGGCCATGGCCACCCCGAGCATCACGGCGCCAGGCAGAAATACGGCCATGGGGTTGAGCGAGAAGGGCAGCGACAAGTAAAGGATCCAGGGCACGATCAGCAGTGGCATGACCGCTCGTTTAGCCCGGTGATAGACAAAGCTGCTTTCGCGCCCTGCTCCAAATTTTCGCAGGTCGCGGCGCATCAGGCCGTCGATAAAGCCGGTGAACATGGCCAGCAGAAACAGGGGAATCGCCAAGGCCAGAATGGTCAGGCGCACCACGAACGTGAAGCTGACGTACACCGCTGCCAGCACAAAGTCCTCGATGTTCACGTAGAGCTGATTGATCCCGCTCCAAAAGTCTTTGCCCTGGCTCGAGACTCGCGCCTGCTGGGCAAAATCCGTAAAACCGGTCTTTACCAGTAACCACTGCTTGAGGAAATCCAGCCACTGGACAATCGTCTGTCCAGGCTGTTGGATAATGAGTGAGGATGTGAAGTGCTCACTGAGCCAGCCCAGTTCGCTGCTCATCATCGCCTGACTGTGTCGCCAGCTTTGATCGCCCCAGAACAGCAGCAGACCGGCCCACTCGATTAGAATCGAGAACAGCAACGAGGCGATCAACAAACCGATAATGCGCAGGACCAGACTAATCGCCGAGACGATCAGCCCTGGGCGCTGGATGGGTTGCGGTGGAGGGCGCTGAGCTGAAGTCATCCTCCTTGACTCCACGAGATGCACTGTAGGGCCGACGGCGTCATGGGGCCTCCTGAGCAGGAACACTTGCATCCACCGCTGAAGACTCGCGTGGAGGCGTAACCCGATCTGGATCGAAGTCCAGCGTCGGACCGCCGCCACTTGCATTCCACCAGTGCCCCGCCTGTTCGTTGTAGCTGACGCGCATCCGCTGAGTGAGCTCTTGCAGATCCTTGGGCATGGCATCGTCCGGCGATGGTTTGGGCAGTGGCATGCGGACTTTCCAGAGCTGCCCGCCCACCTGGAAGGAGAACATTTGCCCCTTGGGTAAGCTGACGATGTGCGCCGATTCGATCAGTGGCACGCTGGTGCTGCTGACCCGGTCTTGGGAGGAGGAGGTGAAATCCGTATTGGCCTCCGGATCGGAGGTGTCGGTGGCCCCCGAGACCAGAGTCTTGGTCAGCACGTTGATCTTGGGCAACTGTTGGGTGAGCAGCTCAGCGGTGGCGGTTTCGCGCACCCGCAGCATCTGCAGAGTGTTGAAGTTGCCGATGACCTGGCCGGCTTTGGCTCGGCTGCCGATACGCGCTTCGATATCGCTGAGGGTTTGGGTATACGCCGTCACTTGGATACCCGCACCGCCGCCCTTGTTGATCAGCGGAATGAATTCATCGCCCATCAACTCGTTGAACTCATCGGCGTGCAGGTTGATCGGTAGCTTGTCGGCGCTGCTGCCTGCGGTAGGCAAGCCATGGTTGATGCCATGCTTGTAGATGTGCCCGGCGACCGAGACCAGGTCGGCGAACATGGAGTTGCCCACAGCGGCGGCCACTTCCGCGTCAGTCAGCGCATCGAGGCCGACGTAGACGATGCCGCGTTTCCGGATGATCTGCATCCAGTCAAAGATCGGTCGTGGGTCATCCAGGTCGGTGTAGTTGGGGGCCAGTAACTGGGCGGTCTTGCCGGTGGTGAGTTTCTCCAGCAGCGGCAGTAGCGACGCCACGATTTTGTCGAAGTAGGTGCGGTCGTAACGAACTGCCGAACGTAATCCATCCAACACCGGATCAAATACCCGTTTCACCGCCAGGTACTGCTCGATGGCCACCACCCGCTTTTCGCGCCCGATCATATGCCGGGGAATGTTCTTCTCGGTGAGCTTGCCTTCGAGCTGGACGATCACTTCCCACGCCTTCGGGTCGGTCTTGGCGAAAAACCGCTGGGCGTATTCGATGAACAGGGCGTCGATGTTGACCACATGTCGCTGGATCTGCAGGTAGTCCGGACGTCGGCCCAGCTCGATCAGTGCGCGGGCGATGATGTTGACGAAGCGCCAGGCGAACTCACGGAAGGCCGCCGAGTTACCTTCGCCACTGAGCTGCCCGGCGATGCGCGAGGCCACTTCCGAGATACGGCCGAAACGTCCTACAGCGTTATAGCGGGCGGAGATCGCCGGCCAGCCCAGATGGAAAACATAGAACTCTTTCTCCCGACCGGCGCGTTTGGCTTCGACGTACATGCGTTTGAGCAAGTCGGCATCGCCCTTCGGATCAAAGACGATGACCACCTCGTGTTCGATGCGATGAATGTCCTGGGTGATGTACACCTCGGCGAGCCGCGTCTTGCCGACACGGGTAGTACCCAGCACCAGGGTGTGACCAACGCGTTCGCCCAGCGGCAAACTGACTTCCGTTTCGTCGGGCTCGACCCCATGCAACAGTGGCGAGCCACCGACTGGAGGTAAAGGGCGTAACGGATTGAGGGCGTTATCCCAGGCCGTGACACGAGCCAGCGTCGAGAGCGGAAACGGTGCATGTTCCAGGCGACGTTCGAGTCCACGGGCCAGACGGTAGCGGGTCGGTTGCTCGACATAGTGGGCGACCGCCGGATCCTGGGCCTCGACCAAGCGCTGGGTGTGCAGGCGGGTCCAGCGAAAGCCGCGACCCATGAACAGACGTTTGCGGCTGACCGGAATCTCTTGGCTGGTCAGTTCGTAGCGGGGCAGCCGGCGGATATTGCGCCGATAGCACAGCACCTCCCAGGCTTGTCGCAGGCGGATCAGGCCGAACAGGCTATAGGCCAGCGCTGTAACCAGACCGATCTCGGGTGATAGGGCCACAGCCCAGGGCGAGTACACGCACAACACCGCAGCGGCGATGCAGATCGCTACGGTGTACAGCTCCACCGCTGGCCGGAGCTTGGACTCCATCACATGCACGGCCATGACCTTGACTCACTGTTCCAGTGAGGTGGCAGTGATCAAGACGGGGTAGTGCTCGATCTGCAGGCGGGTGGCGATGTCGTTGCCATTGACCGGGAGGATGGTGATGCCCGGAGCGGCTGCTCGAATCCGGGCCAGGGCTTCAGTATTGGCTACTTCAACGGCGAGGCCCGCCGCGCCCATTTTCTGCAATTCAGCCGCGCGTTGATGCAACCAAGCCAGCGACTGGCTATCCTCACCGACCAGGAAAAATGGTTGTAAGCCCGGCATGTTCAGGGCTCGAGACGTGATCTGGCCTGGGCTCAAGAGAGAGCTGCGGACGGGCGGTATCCACGCTTCATCGGCATAGGTGGTTAGGTCTGCATGTATGGCCCGATCAGGCTGGATCCTGTTGTTTATGGGCGGCCGGGAAACTTGAAAGTGGGGTCGGGTGAAGTCGCTAGGCTGATCCTCCGCAACGGTCAGTTCCGGCTGGGCGAAAGGTGCTAAGAGCAGGATGACATAGCCAGTAAGGGATATTCGTTTCATGGGGGTGTGCCCTGTTTGAAGGAGACCAACAGTCGTGCGAGTTGCCGGGAAAAACCTACGCGGTAACGCGCAGCCGGCGCGCCGCCTGCCGGGCGGTGATAGCGTCCGGCTGCTGAGACCCAATCGCCGGTGGCGGCGTGATGCTCCTGTAACAGCGCGGCGGTCACGGCGAGATTTCGGTAGGGATCCAGGGCTTCGCAGGGGCTGGAAAAACGTTGCCCGTGGTAACCCAGGTTGGTTTGCCCGAGTCCGGCGTCGACCCGCTTCGCGTCATGTCGGGCGAGCGCCTGAAGCAAGGCGTGACAGGCGGCTTGGCGACTGGCGAAGCGGTAGGGGATTCCGGCGATGTTCAGGGTCCACGGCCAGGGTCGCAGTCGACCACGGACGCGAATACCACTCTCTTGCAGGGCAATGGCGAACAGCACCGTAGAAGGGATATTGGCGTCATGCGCCGCCAGTTGGTAGGCCGGAGGCGGAAGTTCGTCAGCTTGGGCGGTGAGCACCGTCAGCACCAGCGCAAGACCACTCAGTCGAGGCGTTGCCATTGTCCATTCACCTGTTGAAATGTGGCAGGTAATGACCCCAAGGCACCCAGGCTGAACCAGCGACCACGGTCATGGTTCAGGGTGATCTGCCGGCGTTGGACTTTTGCCCGATCAATGCCTGCTTGCCGAGCCCAGCGACGGACGCGTTCATCCTCGCCTTGGCTGCCCACCAGGTAGATATCGAACGCCGTGTCACTGCTTTGCAGACGCTGCGCTTCGGCGGTGCAGGCCGGGCAGTGGTCCTCGACAAACAAGGCTTGGTGGGGCGCGGCCGCTGAGCTGGTAGGGGCCGGGGATGCCATGCCCTGGATCGGCAGCAGCCCGGGGAACAGCTTGGCCCAGGCCGCGGTGTAAGCGTTTTGGTAGGCCAACTCGCGTTCGGCGCGTTTGGCTTCCAGCGCTACTTGTAGTTCGGCATAGCGCTGGCGCTCTTGGTCGGTCTGGGCTTCGACTCCGAGTGTGGTCAACGGATCGAGGGCCGGGCTCCAGAAACCGCGCGGGCCGGCTTGGATCTGTTCGAAGCGCGTCCACTCCTGCTCCGTCAGCCCCCAGCTCGCAGCCTGTTCAGAGTCAGAGCGCCGCAGGGGAGCGGACTGCGTGTCCTGGATCCCTGATTGTGTTGTGACGGGGTTACCCATCGCAGCACTCGTGATCAGTAGCGAGACCAGACAGATGACGGGGAGGAGTGGCGCTCTGTTCATGATCGCTGCTCAAGGGAGGTGCACGGTCTGGTCTGGCTGAGCGGCCACCGCGAAGATGGCAGCGTTCGGTTCCAGTACTTTCAGCTGCCAGGCCCCGAGCTGCTCGCCCCTGTGCAGCAGCCGGACATCCTTGAGCGAGCGACTGTCATGAGGTGCGACCGCCAGAAAACGCTCACCACCACGGGACTCGACACTCAGCACTGAGAACGGTGGCGAAAGCGGGATGGGCTTGGGGCGAGCCGTCTGTTTCGGCTTGGTCGTGGAAGACGTCGGTGGTGGGGGGGATGGCTGAGTCTTTAGATTCAGGAGCTGCTGCTCGACGTGCTCAACGCGTCCACGTAGCGCGGTCATGTCTGCCGCGGAGGCGCGGGCTGCCAGACCATCGCGCAGTTCCTGTATTTCTTGCGCCCATTGATCCAGCATCGGATCGAGGGTATTGGCCTGCTGCTCCCCGGTATCGACCATCTGTTTCAGGTCTTTCAGTGCGTACTGCAGTTTTTCCTGTGTGTCCTTGAGGGCGCTTGCGTCACGTTGCAGGGTGTCCAACGTTTTTAGTTGCTGAGTGGTCGTGCTCTGTAGCTCAGTCACGCGTTGATACTGGTTGTACAAACCACCGCTCAGGCCGGCGACCACTAGGCAAAGCAATCCAATGATGACGGTTTGAAACGTCGAGGCTTTCATGGGCGCGCCTCCGATTGATGGGGCAAGACGGGTGTGATCGGCGTGACGCTGGCATTAGTTTTCTGCTGTTCGAAGCAAACCGAACGGCTGACCTTATCGGTCGTGAGTTGCCAAGCGGGGCCAGCCAACACTTGTAGCGCGCGGCGCAACGGGATTGGACCGAGCTGGTAATGGGCCGCTGGCAGGGGCCGGGTAAACAGCACCTCCACCGACGGGGAAACTGGACAGAGCGAATAACCCGAGCGCAGCAGCACGTAGTGCAACGCCTCCTGAACCGAAGGGCTCAAGCTGGACGGGATGCTCACGTCGATGATTTGCGTGAGCAGATCGCGTTGCTCCGGGGTGGGTTCGGTGCTGACCAGCGTATAGCGGCCATAACGAAGCTCTGCCGGATGGCTTCCTACAGTTGTGGCCGACGAGAGCTGGGCCCGATTGGAGCCACTGTCGATCGCTGGAGTGGTCGGCAATGGGCTGGGGATTGGTGCGGTGCAGGCGCTCAACAAACCCAGCAAGCAGACAGGCGTGAAAAAACGCTCCATGGAAAAAGCCTCATGTCAGATTCAGTGCAGAACCTGACATGAGGTGAAGGAGCGATTCAGTGAGAAAGTTGATTCAAGGCGGTTCGTGTTAACGCTGAACACGTTGCTATTCGTCAAAAATGGCGAGCCCATCCAAAACGGCAGCGTCGGGGTCGAAAATCAACAATCGCACATCCGCCAATGCCGCCAGATACAGTACGTCGACCAAAGCTTCAGGTGTGCTGGCGTCTAGTTGCTCTTGCCTCAGCGATGAGTAAGGGCGGTCCTCGATCTTCAGCAGGTTATCGTCAGTCCAAGGCGTGCCGATCAGTTTGCAACCGATGCCACAGCAATCCGGCAAGTTGAACAGCTCGAACAAGAGGCCGGTTTGCCACGGGGCGGAGTGACTGACCCACGCGTCCAGGCACAGCATCGCTTCGTTGGGAAGGTGTGCGGTACTGATCTCCCAGGCTCGACTGTAGTGTCCCGTTTCGAACCTCAAGCGATGGACCATGACTTGAGCTTCTTCCAGGGAGTACAAATCGCCGACGTGATGCCGCTCGTTGAAGATTTCGCCCATCACGGCGTAGATCACTTGGCGTACCAACCCGTTAGACGGGCAGCGTTCCTCCAAGTCCTTCGGAATGGATTGGCCATCGCTGATCAAGGCGAAGTCGTCATTGAACAGGCAGGGGAACAGTTGCAACTCTTCGTCCGGCAGATGTGCCTGTGTGTCGTGTACGGGGCGAAAGCAGGGAGGGCAGTCGTTTTCATAGGTGATCAGTAGCAGCCGTGCGATATTCAGGTTGTTGTAGCCGCGAGCAAATGGGTTTGAGGCCGTCAGCAAGATTGAGGCTCGGTGTGCGGGACTCATGAGGAGTTCTCCAGAGTGAAAATGAACAAGGCGCCCGAAGACGCCTGTGAGGATTACAGCCAGCCATGTTCGGCCAGGGAGAGCGGACGGCCTTCACCGACGATGAAGTGGTCCAAAACGCGCACCTCGATCACGGCCAAGGCCTCCTTCAACCGTGCGGTCAAGAGGCGATCCGCCTGGCTGGGTTCCGTACAACCTGAAGGATGGTTGTGGACCAAAATGACAGCGCTCGCGTTATGAGCCATGGATCTCTTAATGACCTGTCGAGGGTAAACGCTGGCGCCGCTAATGCTGCCGTGAAAGAGAACTTCGAACGCCAGCACCCGGTGCTGGGCATCGAGAAACATCACACCGAAAACTTCATGTTCCTGTTGCACAAGGTGCAGTTTTAGGTACGAGGCCACGGCGTCAGGAGAGGTCAGGGTAGGGCCGCGGGTGAACAGCCGACGATCCAGAATATGCAACGCTTCGTTGATCATCTGGTTTTCTTGGACGATACGATCAGCCTCGACATTCGAGGTTTCAATCAGTGTGAGTTGGGTGCTCATGGTGGTACCTCCGAAGGGAACAATCAGGGGTACACGCCCGAGGGGAGTGGTGTCCCCAGGTGGATATAGAGTGGCGGGTGTTAGCCGATGGCGCGCTGTTTACAGCCGAGTGAATCGATGGCGCTGGCCGTGCAGGGTTGAACCACAGCCGTCGCAGGGCAACGGGGAAAAAGCTTTGATTCCCCAGCCGGCTTCGGGATCGAAGTCGGCACTGATGGGCATTAATCGAACCAGGCCCCGATGGATATCGGCAATGCGTTTCTCGGTTTCCTCTGTCGTGTAGTAGAGCGATAACGCGCTGTAGTCCTCGTAAGCCGCAGCGGACAGGCAGTCGTCGCAAAGCCAGAAGGATTCCATGTCGGTTCTCCTGTGCGGATTGAAGAAAAGGCGCTCGAGGGAGCGCCTTGATGTGGAACATCGTGGACTGTTCAGGCGGACTGAACGATACGGGTAGCGTCACGGCGGGCCGTGCGGGGAGTGGGTGGAGATTCAGGTTCGACCTGAGCCTCTGTTGGTTCGTCGGTCTCCTCCGCTTCGGCATCAGCCGATGATGGGGATGGCTCACTGGTGGGCGCTTGCTCAGCAGGTGCTGTTGCTTCCTGCCTGGCGGGCGCTTTGTATTCGAACGTGCCGTTGACCTTGATCCAGTCGATGAACAGCAAACGACCTTTCAGACTGGCACCGGGTTGACCTTGTTTATCGCCTTTCTCGTAGAGAAACGGATCGATCCACAGGTCGCCGATACGGAACGACAGCAAGACCTTTTTCTCGGCGTTGACGGCGTCCATATAGAGACGAATCAAGCGTTCAGCTTCGCCCCCCGCGACTTTGCAATCGAAGCGGGTGTACTCAACCGAATCGGTGGCACCGTGCAGGGCGGCGATGTCGCAGGCCATGAAGGGTTGACCGCGGCGAACTTGAACTTCACGAACACGGTTGAGGTAACCGATACCGGTGGTGTGCAGATTGAAGTAAGTGGTTGCTTCTTGGGATTGGTTGGCGTGGGCCATGGTAGTTCTCCTGTTTCAAGGGAAAACGGCGACGCACGGGCCCTGACGGGGAAGTGAGCCCCCGTCAGGGTGGATAAGGTGAAGTCGAGCGATGAATGACTCGCCACCGGCAAGCCGATGACGATCAGAACGATGCATCTGGGGGAAATAGCGGTGCAGCAGAAAAACGTCTGAGGTGGTGATCCGCAGGCATGGGGTAGTAGGCATTCATCACCGCTGAAGCGGTAACCGCGCGAGCTTCCGAACGCTGATCGCACTTGGGTAAACCACCACGAACGTGGCGTAGCCTCGAAGGTTCTGGCTACCTGGGCTGGGCTGTCAACGACAGCGAACCACGCCCTTTGTATAAGCCTGTCATAGGGGAGCGTCAAGACGCTGCAACCCGATTTTTTATGGCCGGAATACAGTGGCAGTCGCTGGACTGAAGAAAGTGAAGAGTGGGCCTGGCGGGCTGCCAGGCGAGGAACAGAAAGCCACCTTTGGCGGTCTTACGCAGTCGACAAGCTCCTCGCAAAACTTTGTTTAACTGCGCCATGATTCGCCAACCGACCCTTGTCGTGGCCTGGGTCGGAAGCTACTGGCACGCATCCGCGCACAAAGGGTGCCCAGTGTTTCCCCGGTGGGCTCCGGGACTGAATACGATCGCTGAAGCGGATGACCGCTGTTGTCTGGTAG